>DASZCG010000196.1:0-4051 GCA_035943355.1 Gemmatimonadales bacterium | reverse complement strand
GGCCGCCCCTCTCCCCTCTGCCCCGCGGAGAGGGGGTCAGGGGGTGAGGCAGCCGACGCTGGAGAGCGCGAGTCAGACGGCGCTCGCCGCGGCGCTGGCGATGCAGGATGCGGATGTCACGCCCACGGCCGCGCAGACTGCCGCCTGCGCGCGCGCTCGGGCTCAGGTGCATGCGGTCATGACCCGGTGGAAACAGATGAGGAGGACATAGTATGCGACTCTGCACGATCATGCTGCTGGCGGGCCTGCTCACCGCTCCTCTCGTTGCGCAGCGGCCCAATACAGCGCAAGCGGCCGCACCCGCAGCCGAGCGCGACACCACGAAAGCAGCGCCGACACCGATCCCGAATGAGCAATCGTCGGTCACCGATCATTCGATTCGGATCGGCAACCAGCTCGTGCCGTATCGCGCGACGGCTGCGACGATGCTGCTCAAGAACGAAAAAGATGAATCGATCGGCGTGCTGTACTACACGGCGTACACGCGCCCCGATGCCAAGGACGCAAGCCAGCGTCCGATCGCTTTCATCTATAACGGCGGGCCCGGATCGGCCTCCGCGTGGCTGCACATGGGCGCGTTCGGCCCGCGGCGCATCGTGACGACGGATGCAGCGCCGACGCCGCCTCCGCCCTACCAGCTCGTCGACAATCAGAGCAGCCTCATCGACGTCACCGATATGGTGTTCATCGATCCGATCGGGACCGGCTTTTCCAAGCCGGTGGGGAAGGGGACCGGAAAGGATTTCTGGGGCGTAGATGAAGACGCCAAGGCGCTCGCGCAATTCATTTCGCAGTACGTGAGCCGCAACGGCCGCTGGTCGTCCCCCAAATACCTGATCGGCGAGAGCTACGGCACGACGCGCTCGGCGGTGCTCGGCAACCGGCTCGAGCGCGACGGGGTCTCGTTGAACGGGATCGTCCTGATCTCGACCGTGCTCGACTTCGAGACGCTGCTGTTCGCGCCCGGACACGATCTCTCGTACGCGCTGTACCTGCCGAGCTATGCCGCGACGGCGGCGTATCACAAGGTGATTCCGGCCCCCCCGGCCCAACCCCCGAACATGGCGGCGTACCTCGCCGAAGTGCGGCGCTATGCGATGGGAGACTACGCCGCGGCGCTCGCGGCTGGCGCGACGTTGCCGGCGGACCGCAAGGTGCAGGTCGCCAAGCAGCTCGCCGCGTACACCGGGCTGTCGGAGGACTACCTGCTCAAAGCCGACCTCCGCGTGCCGCTGCGTGAATTCATGGCGGAGCTGCAGCGCAGCAGGGGGCTCGTGACCGGCCGGCTCGATTCGCGTTTCTCCGGACCGTTGCTCGATTTGTTGGCCGAGAACGCTCCCGGCGATCCCCAGTCGAACGCGGTGACCGGAGCCTTTACCGCCGCCGCGAACGCGTACCTGCGCGGCGAGCTCAAGTTCGACACCCAGGATCGCTACGTGATGGGTGGCGGCAACGCGGGCCAGTGGAACTGGACCCGCGATGGCCAGCGCGGCTGGGCGGCGACGACGTATGTGGGCGGCGATCTGACGCAGGCATTGGTCGCGAATCCGCACCTGCGCATCGAGGTGGAGAACGGCTATTACGATCTGGCGACGCCGTTCTTCGCGACGGAATACACCGTCAACCACCTGGAGGGACTGTCGCCCGATCTGCGTGACAACATCACGCTCAAATACTACGACGCCGGCCATATGATGTATCTCTATGAGCCGGCGCTCGTGCAGCTGAAGCAAAATGTGGCCCGCTTCATTACGAATCCGGCGCCCTCGACGGCAAGGGCTGCCGGCTCGAACTAATGCGGCTCGCTCGCCGTGGCGGATTTCTCCCAGTTGACGAACAGGAATCCGCCCGGCGCGTCGAGCTTGGGCTCGCCCGGACCCGGGAGGATCTGGAGCTGCAGCTCGTCGACGGCGTTGCGTGAGCAGTCCCAGCACTCGAGCGCGAAGTCGCCGTCGCGCCGCGTGTGCGACAGCAGCATCACGTGGACCATCGCGTTGTCGGTGATCAGCGCGCTGTTCCGGTAGAGATGTCCGAACGACCATAGCGCGACGGCGCTGTTGATCGTGGGTACGAGCGGCGTATGGACGCCGGTCACACCGTGATAGTACAGGCCGAGGATGACCCCGCCAAAGCGCGGATGATGCGGCACGTCCTTTGTCTGCACGCGATCCATCACGAGTTTCCAGCGGGCGCCATCCCGAGCCGTGAACTCGGCGACTCCATACACCGAGTCGCGCGTCGCGCCCAGGTCCCACGCGTCGAACGCGAACGTGCCCGAGATCGGTGCCACGTTGTTCGAGTAGGGTCCGTTCTTCACCTGCGACTCGAGTCCTTCACGCTCGTCACCGAACGCCTGGAGAATCGGAGCGGCGCTGTCGGGGAACGGGAACGGGCCGGGCAGGATCTGAATCACGGGGCCCCCACCGGCCACACGAATCCCGCGTACGACAGGTCGGGCACCACTCATCGGCATACCGTACCCGACAGACTGTGAGCGCGGGGCGCCACCGACCTGCAGCTCCGCGACCATGCCGAGCTTCTTGTGCGAGTCATTGCCAACGGGGCAATACACCTCGTAGGTCCCCGGCTTGAGGGTCAGCGTCACTGTCGCGCTGTCGCCAGGTTGAATCGTTGGCGTTTCCTGTTCGATGCCGTGTCCTGCGATTTCGAACGCATGGGGAATGCTGCCCGCGTTCGTGACCGCGAACCTCACCGGTCCCGCGGCGACTGTTTGCTGCGACAGTTGCACGTTCCATTCCGAAAGGCGGACAGCTACTTCGAGGGGTTCGTCGGCCCCCGCCGCCAGGACGAGCGCCAGCAATGCAAGCCTGTACATATGGTCTCCCTGTTGGGTAAATGGGATACAGCGTCGGGAGCCATGACACGTCACGGGGCGTTGTTATTCCCGGGAATATTCCGGTGGGCTGGCAGGTCTCATTGCGAAGGAGCCGACTTGGAGCCGAGCGAGCTCGAGCGATTCGAGGCGATCGTGTTGCCGCATGTGGATGCCGCGTACACGCTGGCACGCTACCTGACAGGCAATACCGAGGATGCGCAGGACATCGTTCAGGATGCTGCGCTGCGCGCGCTCAAGTATTTCGGCGGGTTCCGCGGGACAGGGGAGCGCGATGGTCGCGCCTGGCTGCTCACGATCGTGCGCAACACCGTTCACACCTGGCGCCAGCGCCGGCACCCAGAGTCAGGGGGCACTGTCTTTGATGAAGAGCAGCATAGCGAGAGGATCGCCGCTGACGATCCCGCGCTAGCCCTCGATCGCAAAGAAACCCGCGAGCGGCTGCGCGAGGCGCTTGCACAATTGCCGGACGAATTTCGCGAGGTGATCGTCCTGCGCGATATCCAGGAGCTGTCGTACAAGGAAATCAGCGACGTCATTGGAGTGCCAGAGGGAACAGTGATGTCCCGGCTGCACCGCGCGCGGCAGCGCCTGCAGCGCATGTTGGTCCGCGACGGGAAAGGGAGAGAGCGGGTGATATGACCGAGACTGAATTCGAGCGTCAGCTCAGCGCGGCGATTCGGGAAGAGATGCCGCCGCTCCGTGCCCCCGACGAGCTACGACAGCGGGTGCGCGCGGCGATCAATGACGCCGCCACGCCGGCCCGATGGACGCGCTACTCGACCACGACCCGCTGGCTCGCGTTGGCGGCATCGTTCGTGTTGGTCGCGCTCGGTGGTACCGCCGGCTGGCAGCTCGCGGACCGCCGGGCGGCCGAGGGAGCGCTTGCGGATCAGGTGCTTGCCAGCCACGTGCGCTCGCTCATGCCGGGTCATCTCACCGACGTGCCGTCGTCGGATCAGCACACGGTCAAGCCATGGTTCAACGGCAAGGTCGACTTCTCGCCGCCGGTCTCCGACTTTGCCGCGAGTGGCTATCCCCTCATCGGTGGTCGATTGGATTATGCCGCGGGCCGGCCGGTCGCGGCGCTGGTGTATGGGCGGCGCAAGCACTTCATCGACGTCCTGTTATGGCCCGCGAGCGGTTCGTCGGCTGTGAAGACCGAGACGCGACAGGGCTATCACCTGCTGCATTGGA
>DASZCG010000195.1:0-4678 GCA_035943355.1 Gemmatimonadales bacterium | reverse complement strand
GGGGAGGGTTACTTCCCGGCGCCGGTCGGCGCTCGTTGCCACGACATGCCCGTGCGCATCGAGGAGGAGCAGCTCGGTGTAGTCGCGAAACTTCTCGCGCACGGAATTCAGATAGTCCGTCAACCGCTGGTGATAAATGCCCGACTGGACCGGCTCGCCGCGCACCAGCGGCAGCCGCTCCAGGTTTTCCGTGACCTCGTAGGAACTCGAGAAGACGCGGAGATCGTAGCGCAGCTCCTTGGTCCAGAGATCGACTTCGCGCACCGCTTGCGCGCTCACGCCCAGCAGTTCCTCGGAGGCTTTCCCGGTGAGCGCGCGCTTGTTCTCGATGTAGGAAATCCACACGGTCGTCAACGACGGCAGCAGCGTCGCGACGACCGCGAACATCAGCATCTTGGCACGGATGCTGGACAGGCGGGAAAATCGCAGCAAGCTCAGGGTGCGTCTCCTCCACGGGATGACACAAGATTCATGGCGGCCATATTACCGCAAGTCTCGCATTGCAACCGTGCGGGGAATCACGCGATCTGGCGCCGTCTGCCTCACGGAATCACACTAGGTGACCCACACCGGAGCCCTTCATGACGGACAGTCTCAGTCGGCGGTCTTTCCTTACATACGGTGCAGGCGCGGTTGCCGGGTCGATGGTGTCCAAACCCGCAGGGGCGCAGCATGCCGCGCCCCTACGGGTTGCCAGTCGCGACTTTGACCTGGAAGAGACGACCATCGCGCAGCTGCAGGACGCGATGCGCACCGGCGCGCGGACCTCGCGCTCGATCTGCGCGGCCTATCTCGCGCGCATCGCGCAGGTCGATCCGCAGCTGCATGCGGTGATCGAGACGAACCCCGACGCGCTCGCGATCGCCGGTCAGCTCGATGCCGAGCGCAAGACGGGGAAGGTGCGCGGACCGATCCACGGCATCCCGGTGCTGATCAAGGACAACATCGCGACCGGCGACAAGATGATGACGACGGCGGGATCGCTCGCCCTCGTCGGTGCCCCGGCGCCGCGGGACGCGGCGCTCGTCGCGCGGCTCAGGGCGGCGGGAGCGGTGATCATCGGCAAAACCAACCTGTCGGAGTGGGCGAACATTCGTTCCAGTCACTCCGTCTCCGGCTGGAGTGGTCGCGGCGGTCAGTGCCGCAACCCGTACGCGCTCGACCGCAACCCCTGCGGGTCCAGCTCCGGGACCGGCGCTGCGATCTCGGCGAATTTTGCCGCGATCGGCGTCGGCACGGAGACCGACGGGTCGATCGTGTGCCCGTCGCACGCGAACTCGCTCGTGGGCCTGAAGCCGACGCTCGGACTGGTCAGCCGCTCCGGTGTGATCCCGATCGCGCACAGCCAGGATACGGCGGGGCCGATGTGCCGCACGGTCACGGACGCCGCGATCCTGCTTGCCGCGCTGGCCGGCGCGGACCCGGCCGATGCGGCGACGGCGGCCGCGCCGGCGAGCATCCCCGACTATGCCACGGCGCTCGATTCGAACGGCCTCAGGGGCGCGCGCATCGGCGTCGTGCGAGCGGCATTCGGATCGCCGGAAGGCGATCGCCTGGTGAACGCCGCGCTCGACGTGCTCAAGGCACAGGGCGCGACGCTGGTCGATCCGGTCGAGATCCCGCACGTGCGCGACTACGGCGACCAGGAGTTCACCGTGCTGCTGTACGAGCTCAAAGCCGATCTCAACGCGTACCTCGCGGGACGGGGTGCCGCGAGCCCCGTGAAGACATTGGCGGACGTGATCGCGTTCAACGACGCCCACAAAGACACGGAGATGCCGTACTTCGGTCAGGAGACGTTTATCCAGGCGCAGGAGAAGGGGCCGCTCACCGACGACGCGTACGTCGAGGCGCTCGCGCATTGCCGACGCATGTCGCGCGCGGAAGGGGTGGACGTGGCGTTCGCGAAGGACAAGCTCGACGCGCTCGTGGCACCGACCGGCGGTCCCGCCTGGTTGATCGATTGGGTGAACGGTGACTGCTCGGGCGCGGGCGGCAACTCGAGTATCGCCGCCGTGGCCGGTTATCCGACGATCACGGTGCCGGTCGGCTACTCGTTCGGACTGCCGGTGGGGATGTCGTTCGTCGGAAAGCCGTGGACGGAAGCGACGCTGATCAAGTTCGCGTACGCCTACGAGCAGACCGCCAAGTCGCGGCGGCCACCGCGCCTTCTGCCGACGGCCGACCTTTCGAAGCGGTAGCTAGCGCAGCGGCGCCCCGGCTCGGGTCCAGCGGCCGAGGAGCTCGCGCTCGGCGTCCGTGATTCCGGTCTTGTTCGCGAGCGGCATCGTCTTGGTCTCCACCGCGCGCACGCGTATGCGCTCGGCGAGGCGCTGAATGCTCTCCGGCGTATCGAACGTCACGCCGCCGGGCGCGGGGCCGAACGAGCGGTCGAGCTGATAGCGCGAGTGACAGGGTTGGCAGCGTTGTGCGACGATCGCGCGCACCACCGCGAAGGCAGGGACGGCATCGGCGGCGGCGGGCGCGCCCCCCCTCGGCGCCGCGGTCCGTGGCGTCGCGACGAACATCGCGGTGCCGAGTGCGAGGGCAGCGGGGGCGAGCGCCCAGAGCGCCGGCTTGGCCGGGGGCCGCGTACCGATCATCGCGTAGCGCACCGCCGCACCGGCGACGAAGAGCAGAGACAACACCAGCCAGTTGAGCGGGCCGGAATACGTCGCCGGAAAGTGATTCGAGATCATGATGAAGAGCAGCGGGAACGTCATGTAGCTGTTGTGCAGCGATCGCTGCTTGGCGCGCTCGCCCAGTGTGAAATCCGCCGGCCGTCCCGCGCGCGTCGCGGCCAGCATGTGGTGCTGGGCCGGCAGGATCCGCAGCCACACATTCGCGACCATGATGGTGCCGAGCAGCGAGCCGATGTGCATGAAGGCCGCTCGCCCCGAGAAGACGCGGCACAGCAGGAACGTGACCCCGGCCAGCGCGACGAGTGAGAGCGTGGTCGCGACGCCGCGGCGCGCGGCCAGTGGTGAGCGCCACAGGAGATCGTAGAAAAACCAGCCGGCGATGAGCAGGCCGATGCCCAGCGCGGTCGCGGTGCCGCGGCCGATCCGCGACACGCTGGGATCGAGGAGATACGCGCCGCTCAGGTAATAGACGAGCACGAGCAGCGAGATGCCCGTAATCCAAGTGAGGAGCGCCTCCCACTTGAACCAGTGCAGCACGGCCGGGACCTCGCCCGGGCCGGGGCGGCGCTTCTCGACCTGGTAGAAGCCGCCGCTGTGCACCATCCAGAGGTCGCCTTCGACGCCGGGCCGCGGTGCGGCCGGCGTCGCGAGCGCGCGATCCAGCCAGATGAAATAGAAGGAGCTGCCGATCCAGGCGATGCCGGCGATGAAGTGCGCCCAGCGCAGCAAGAGATTTGTCCAGTCGGTAAGCCCGGCCATCATGGGGACGGTAATCTCGCAATGGACGTGCATCCGGCCAGCCCCCTAGAATTACGGCATGCTGGCTCTCCTTCTATCTATCCTGATCCCCCCGGCCGACAGCGTCACGGGCCGGGTCGTTGACGCGGCCGGCCAGCCCATCGCAGCCGCCATCGTCGAGGTCACGGAGCTCGGCAGAACCGTGACGACGGCGTCCGACGGCACCTTCCGGCTCGCGATCCCCCCCGGCCATTACACCGTCGCCGTGCGCGCGCACGGCTACGCGCCGGTGGTCCGGGCGGTCTCAGTTGGTGCAGGGCCGTCGCCGCTCGATTTCGCGCTCACGCCGAGCCCGTTTCGTTTGGAGCCGATCACCGTGACCGCGACCCGGCAGCCGCTGGCGACCGAAGGGTCGTCGCTACCCGCCACGGCGCTCGCCGGTGATGAGCTGCGGCGCGCGCAAAGCGTCTCGCTGGCCCACGAGGTCGATGTCCTTCCCGGCGTCGCCGCGATCACGACCGGCGCACAAATCGGCAAGCCCGTGATCCGCGGCTTCGCGGGTCCGCGGGTGGTGGTACTCGAAAACGGCAGCCGGCTCGAGGACTACTCGTGGAGCGACGAGGACGGCCCGTCGGTCGAAACCGCGTTCGTGCAGCGGGTCGAGCTCATTCGCGGGCCGGCGAGTGTGTTGTACGGATCCGACGCGTTGGGTGGCGTCCTCAACGTGATCCCGATGCAGCTACCCGACGCCATGACGGCGGGGGGGCGCGGGTTCACGCGTAGCGGCTTCACACTGTCAGGCGCCACCAATAACGCGGAGGTGAGCGCGGGCGCTCAGGTGGAAGGCGCGAGTGGCCTATTCGGGTGGCGCGTCGCCGGGATCGGACGAGGCTCGGGGAATCTGCACACACCCGACGGGGAGCTCGACAATACCGGTTTCGGCGCGTTCAACGGGGAGGCCAACGGCGGATGGCACTGGCCATCGGGCAGCTCGCTCGCGATGCGGGTCGTACATTATGGCGGCGAGTTCAAGCTGCTCGAAGCGAATGCACCTCCCGGAGAAACGGGCGGCCCCGAGCGCAAAGCCGGCGATGACCGGTTTCAGATTACGGGCCAGCACCCGGTCGGCAGCTGGCGGCTCGAGGCGAAGGGCCAGCTGCAGCGGCATTCGTTGATCGAGGTGTCCGACGACTCGACGGGCACGGAATCGGAAGCGTTCAACCTGCTGCTGCGGACGGGGTCACTCGACCTGCTCGCCCACCATCGTGGCACGACGCTCGGCGTCACCGCCTCTGGGC
>DASZCG010000194.1:0-1857 GCA_035943355.1 Gemmatimonadales bacterium | reverse complement strand
CGCTCCAGGCCTTTCATCTCGTCGCGCACGCCCTCCACGGTACCGCCGCCGCGTACGAAGCGCACGAGCTCGTGCCGCACGTCTCCCGACTGGCTACGCTGGCCCGCGCCTGGCTCAAACTGGGGCTGGCGCCGGCGGGCGAGCGTGACGAAGCGGCCCGCGAGCTGCAGGCCCTGGCCCTGGCCATCGAGCAGTATCAGCAACGCGTCGCTTCAGGGGTGTGACGGACGGACCCTTCGGCATATCT
Source organism: Gemmatimonadales bacterium (assembly GCA_035943355.1). Classification (GTDB taxonomy): domain Bacteria; phylum Gemmatimonadota; class Gemmatimonadetes; order Gemmatimonadales; family GWC2-71-9; genus 20CM-2-65-7. The sequence goes on along the minus strand of DASZCG010000194.1, from coordinate 1,610 downwards.
TCGGTGCCCAACGACAACGCAGCTGGGCTTTACCGCGCTTGATTAAGGAAGGAGCAGCTACTTCACGCGCGAGAGTAGGACCTCGGCGCCCGCCGCCGTGACGCTGTCAATCGATCTCCGGAACGCGGCGTACACCCGCTCGGACCACCAGCCGCGGCAGCGTTCGATCTCGGCAAGCGCTGCGTCGCGCGACAGTGCGGCCCGGTAGGAGCGTTCGGTCGTCAGCGCGTCGTACACATCCACGATGCCGACGATCTGCGCCGCCGCGGGAATCTCAGCGCCGCGCAGGCGATCGGGATAGCCGGTGCCGTCGTAGCGTTCGTGGTGCCAGCGGATGATGGGTTTCAAATCCCACGGGAATTCGACGGCGGCGAGCAGCTCGATAGCCCAGAGGGGATGCATCTGCACGATATCGAACTCTTCGCGTGTCAGCGGGCCCGGTTTGTTCAGGATTTCGTGCGGCACGCGGACTTTGCCGAGGTCGTGGAGGTAGGCGCCGAGGCGGATGGCGGTCTGCTCGGTCTCATCGAGGCCGAGGCTGCGCGCCACCGCCAACGCGCGCTGAGCGACGCGCTCACAATGGCCGAACGTGTAGCTGTCCGCCGATTCGATCGACTGGCCCCATTCGCGCACGAGCTCGGAGTACGTCGTCTCGAGCTCGGACACCTTGCCAACGACGTGGATGAGATCGACGCGCGCGTCGAGGCGGCGGAACAAGCGGTGCGCGGTATTGAGCAGCGCCAGCGCGTCCTGGTTGCGGCCCATCGCCTGCATGAGGAGGGCAAGCTCGCGCGTGGCGTCCGCTTCGTTCAGCACCGAGCCCGCGCTCACCGCCAGATCGATCGCCGTGCGCAGGCGCGCCTCGGCGAGCGCCAACCTGCCCGTCTCGCGATACACCATGCCGATCATCTTGTACGCTTCGGATTTGTCGGAGCGCGAATCGAGCCGGTCGAAGATCGCCAGGGCCGATTCCGCGTTGCGGAGCGCTTCGTCGTAGCGGCCGCGCGCGAAGTGCGCCTCGGCGTGATTCACGAGGCACATGCCCTGCAGATGCGGGTCGCCCGCGCGCTCGGCGATCTTGAAGCTCATGCTGAAGTAGCTGTCGGCCCAGTCGTACTGCCGCAGGTCGGTATGCGCGATGCCGAGGTTCACGTACGCCCTCGCCGAGCCATGCACGTCATTCGTCGCGCGATAGGCCTCGACCGCGCGCTCGTAGTGTTTCACGGCGTCAGTCAGGTTGCCACGAATGTTGGCGAGGATGCCGAGATTCAGCTCGATACGCGCCTGGAGCTCGCGCGCGTTGCCGCCAAGCTCCAGCGCGCGCTGGAAGAAGCTCCGCGCCTCATCCATTTCGCCGGTGGCGAGTGCCAATCCACCCTGGGTGTTCAGCGCCTCGGCGGCAAGGAGGTGATTCTGGAGATCGCACGCCACCGTGTAGCTGCGATGGCACAGCTCGCGGGCGCGGTCGGTCTCGTTGCGGTGATACAGCACCACCGCCAGCCGGCGCTGCGCCTCGGCGAGTACCGCGCACTCCCCCGTCCGCTCGGCAGTGGAGATGGCGGCTTCGAAACTCTGAATTGCCTCAGGAAGGCATGCGGCGGGGGGGCGCG
>DASZCG010000193.1:0-31528 GCA_035943355.1 Gemmatimonadales bacterium | reverse complement strand
CGCTCACAGCCGCGACGTTGGCGGCGGGAGCGGGGGCGGGGGCGGGGGCGGGGGCGGGGTCGCTGCACGCGCAGCAACCGCGGCCCAAGTCGACACGTCGCCCAGCGCCGCCGCCTCCGCCGGCGGCCGCTCGCAAAGCTCCCCCCCCGCCACCACCCGTCATTCCAACGCCGCGCTCCATCCTGGGCTTCGATCCGGGTGATGACCGGAAGCTCGTGGAGTGGCCGGTTTTAGTGCGCTATTTCGAGGCCCTTGCAAAGGCGAGCGACCGCGTTGATATGCGCGAGCTTGGCAAGACGACGCTGGGGGCGCCCTTCATCGCGCTCGTGATTTCGAGCCCGGCGAACCTGCGCCGGCTCGACTACTACCGGTTGAACAACGCGTCGCTCGCCGATCCGCGCGGCTTCCATACCAGTCGCGCGGCGCGCGAGGCGGTGCACAATGGCAAGACCATCGTCCTGATCACCTCGAGCATTCACTCGACCGAAGTCGGCGGGCACCTGACGCCGGTGGCGCTGGCGTATCGGCTGGCCACGGACACGAGCGCAGAGACGCGCGAGATCCTGGACAATGTGATCCTGTGGCTCGTGCCATCGCAGAATCCCGACGGCGTGACGATTGTGGCGAAGTGGTACAACCGCACGCTGGGGACCGCCGCCGAGGGAACGTCGCCGCCCGAGCTGTACCACTACTACACGGGCCACGACAACAACCGCGACTGGTATGCGTTTACGCAGGTGGAAACCCGGCTCACCGTGGATTCGCTGTACAACGTGTGGCATCCCCAGATCGTCCACGACATTCATCAGATGGGAACGGAGGGGGCGCGGCTGTTTCTGCCGCCCTATCTCGATCCGGTCGAGCCGAACATCGATCCGCTGTTGATCGACGGCGTCAACGCGCTGGGCGCCGACATGGCGTGGGAGCTCGCGTCGCAAGGCAAGACCGGCATCTCGATCAACTCGACGTACGATGCGTGGACGCCGGCGCGGGCCTATCAGCACTATCACGGCGCGGTGCGCATTCTGTCGGAGACCGCGAGCGCGGACCTCGCGTCGCCGGTTGACATCCCCTTCGATCGTCTCGAGGCACGCTCGCGCGGCTACAATCCGCGTGAGCGCTCCTGGAACTTCACCAACCCCTGGCGCGGCGGCCGCTGGACGATCCGCGACATCGTCTCGTATCAGACCGAAGGCGCCTACGCGCTGCTGGTGCACGCCGCAAAGCAGCGGGAGCGCTGGCTTTCGAGCTTCCTCACCGTCGAGTGGCGCGCCGCACGCGGTTGGCGCGAGTGGCCGTACGCGTACGTCATTCCCGCTCGCCAGGACTCGGTGGCGCTCAGCGCCCTGCTCGGGATCCTGCACCGCGGCGGCGTCGAGATCCGCAGCGCGCTGCAGAGCTTCACGCTGCAGGGTCAGCGCCACTCCGCCGGCAGCTACGTCGTCGTGATGCGGCAGCCGTATGCGTCATTCGCCAAGACGTTGCTCGAGGTGCAGCACTACCCCGATCGCCGGCAGTATCCGGGCGGCCCGCCGGAGCGGCCCTACGACGTCACGGCGCACACATTGCCGCTGCTCATGGGTGTCACGGCGATCGCTGCGACCGATTCGTTGCGAGTGCCCTTGTCGGGCCTGATCACGCCCCGTGCCGTAAGCCCGATCGGGGGGGGGCGCGTCGCCGCCGACTCCGTGAGAATCGGTGTTTACAAGTCGTACGACGCCACGATGGACGAGGGCTGGACACGCTGGGTATTCGACAACTGGAAGGTGCCGTACACCTCGCTCGTCGATTCCACAGTGAAAGCCGGAAAGTTGAACGACCGCTTCGACGTCATCATCCTGCCGGATCAATCGCCGCGCGACATCCTGGAGGGTCTGCCATCGCGCTATCCGGCTCCGTATGCGGGCGGCCTGGGGCCTGAAGGCAGTGACGCCCTGCGCCAGTTTGTCGACGCCGGCGGCACCCTCATCGCCCTCAACGAAGCGAGTCGCTTCGCGATTCAAGCGCTGCTGCTGCCGGTGCGCAACGTGCTCGAGGCGGTGAGCGACGAAGACTTTTACGCGCCCGGATCGATTTTCCGGCTCCAGCTGGACACCACCCAGGCGATTGCGCACGGTTTGCCGCGCGAGACGATCGGCTGGTTCCAGGGGAGCCCGGCCTTCGAGGTGCTGGATTCAACCGCGGCGCGCGTGGTGGGGCGCTGGCCGGAGGACGCCGACAAGGTCCTGTTGTCCGGGTGGGTCTTGCACCCCGAGCGGGTGGCCGGGAAAGCCGCGATCGTCGAGGTGCAGGAAGGAACAGGACGGGTAATCCTGTTCGGCATGCGACCGCTGTACCGGGGCCAAAGCCTTGCCACCTACCCCTTGCTATTCAATAGCTTACGGGCCAGATGAGGCCCTAATCCTTGCCGCGTTTGGGGCCAATTCCTATGTTGGTTGCCCCTATGAGGTTTGGCCAAGTCGGCGCCATTTTGCTCGGGGCCGCGACTATGAGTCGCGGCCTTTTTGCCCAGCAGCTGCCTGCATCGCCCGACAGCATGCGGCTGCGTGGCGTCGAGCTGCGCTACGTGCTCCCCGAGCCCCTGTTCGACAACGGACCTGCCGCTGAGCCGATCAAAGCGCTGTACGTCAACGCGTGGGCATTCGGTGGGAGCAAGCTCGCGCAGCTCGTCAGTCTCGCCGATTCCACCGAAATCAACGCCTTCGTCATCGACGTGAAGGACGACACCGGCTGCCTGCTCTATCCCTCGGAGGTAAAAGTGGCGCAGGACATTGGCGCCACAAAATGCGTGAGGACGCGCGACGTGCACTCGAAGCTCGACACGCTGCGCGCCCACGACATCTACGCCATCGCGCGCATCGTCGTCGCAAAAGATCCGCTGCTCGCCGAGAACAAACCCAAATGGTCCGTGCAGCACCGCGACGGCGGCCTGTGGCACGACCGTATCGGCATGTCGTGGGTCGATGCGTACAACGACTCCGTGTGGATCTACGCGGCGCAGCTCGCCGCTGAAGCGATCCGGTTCGGGTTCAACGAGGTGCAGTTCGACTACGTGCGCTTCCCCGACGAGCCCAAGGACGCGATGGCGCAGGCCATCTTCCCGGCGCGCAAGGCCGGCGAGACGCAGCGCGCCGGAGTCCAGGCGGGTATCGCGATTCTCGCGAAGCGCCTGCAGCCGCTGGGCGTGCCGGTCACGTTCGACATCTTTGGTCTGACGTCATCGGCGACCGGCGATCTCGGCATTGGTCAGGTATGGGAGGACTTCATCACCGTTGCCGACGTCGTTCTGCCGATGGTGTATCCCAGCCATTACTATCGCGGCAGCTACGGACTGGCGTGGCCCAACGGCGAGCCATATCGAGTTGTTCGCAATGCCCTAAGCCAAGCGATAGAGCGGTCGCGTCCCTACGCCAGGGCTGCGACCATTCGTCCCTATCTGCAGGCGTTCACACTGGGACGCCGGAAGCCGCGCTATACGCCGCACGAGATTCGCGAGCAGATCCGCGCGGCCGAGGAATTGGGAATCACGTCGTGGGTATTGTGGAACCCGCGCAGCGTGTACCAGCGTGACTCGCTCCGGCCCTATCGCACTACGGCGCTGACGGTTCCCGGCGGGGCTCAGTAGTACCATATTTCCGGCCGATGAAAAAATCCTGGATTCTTCTCCTGGCGCTCGCCGGGGCGACCGTCGCGTGCTCTGACAGCAGCGGCGTGGACCCGGACCTCGTGAGCGGTCCCGAGCTTCACGCCGTGCGCGCCGCCCTCGACTCCGCCTTCCTGCACGACACGACGCTGGACGCTTCGTTTACCGGCGATTCGGGACTCTATGCCCTGATGTCGGCGCTCGTCTTTCCCTTCATCGATCGCGCATCGCACATTGTCGAAGGCGGCGATACCACCCGGCTGGTCGGCATCGAGTTCGATATCGATGCCACCCAGAGCGGCGTGCACATCACGAGCAATCTGACGGCCATTCTCGCCTGGAACGGCTACGATTCCACGACCAGCACCGTCGACACGGTCTTCTTTCTGCTCGGATCGGGCCGCGCCCCCGTCAGCGACTCACTGTGGAATCAGTTTACGCTCGAGACCGCGGGGACCGGCACGGGATTCGTGATCCATCAGATCGCCAACGGCAGCGTGACAAAGGCGCAGTCGGCCGGCGGGCACCTGCGCACTACGGAGAGTCACTACGGCAGCGGCAACACGCTCGGCGGTGGAGGAACGACGTTCACCGTGTACAAGGGCGGTGTGAGCGGCCAGTTCACGATCGATGCGGCGTGGGGGGATGCGTCGAAGGACTTCGGGAGCTCCGCGCACGCCCTGAAGGTGAAGATCCGCGGCAGCCTATGAAGCGGAGTTTTGCAAAACCATTCCCGGCTCCCACGCAGTGATGTAGCCGGTGATGGCGGACGCGGCCACCGTGTAGGGGTTCGCCAGATAGAGCTGCCCCGGTCCCGAACGGCCCGGGAAGTTGCGGTTGATCGCGCTGATCGTCACTTCCTCCCGGGTTTTGGAGACGCCGGGTCCCGCGTTGATGCACGCCCCGCATGACGGCTCGAGGAAGGTCGCCCCCACTCGCTGGAAAACGTCCAGGTAGCCGCGCTCCTCGCAGTAGCGTTTGACGTCCTGCGATCCGCACTGAATGAAGAAGCGCACCCACGGCGCCACGCGCTGGCCGCGGCTCGCCGCCTCGGCGAGAACGCGCGCATACATGTCCATGTCCTCTTTTTTGCCGGCCGTGCACGAGCCCGCATAGGCGATGTCGACCTTGATCCGCTGCGCGACGTCGTCGATGTAGAGACCGTTTCCGGGATCGCCGGGAAGCGCGATCATCGGGCGAATGCCGGCCGCGTCGATCTCGATCACCTCGCAGTACTCCGCGTCCGTGTCGCTCGCCAGGCCGGCACACAGCCGCTCCGCCTCCATGCGGGACAGCTTGCGATAATCCATCAGGTATGCGACGGTCTTGTCGTCCGGCGCGACGTAGCCGGTGAAGCCGCCCACTTCCGCCGTCATGTTCGTCATCGTGGCCCGCTCGTCGACCGACAGCGCCTCGACAGCATCGCCACAGTACTCCACCAGTTTCCCAATCGCCTTGCCCGTTTTCACATACGGGTGGCGCAGGACCTCGAGCATGAAGTCCTTGGCCGTGACATTGTCGGGCTTGTGACCGCGGATCACGACTTTGACGGTCTCAGGGACCTGCAGGCGCACGTCCTTGGTGATCCACGAATTGAAAATCGCCGTCGTTCCGACGCCGAATGCGATGCACCCCACCGCCCCGGCATGCGGTGTGTGCGAATCGGATCCGATGATGACCTGCCCTGGGAGAGCGTGCGCTTCGAGAATCTTGGAGTGACAGATCGCCTCTGATCCGTGGTGCCCGAGCCGCAGCTCGCCGTAGAGCTTGATGCCCTGCGCCGTCGCGAACTCGCGCTGCTTCTTCTCGAGCTGCAGCGCGACGTCGAGCAGGCCTTCCTTAACGCGCTCCGGGGTCATCGCTTCGGGTAGAAATGTGAGGTGATCGCGGAACATCAGGATCGAGCCGGGATCGTTGACCTTCGCGTCTTTGCCGACCAGCTGCTCGAAAAAGATCGCCGCCATCGGCGTCACGTATTCGTGGCTGAAGCGGATGTCGGTCAGGACGAAGCCTTCGTCGCCGGGCTTCACCGCCGGAACGCCGATCTTGCCCTTGGCTGGATCGACGACCCAGCGGCGCGCCAGGATTCGTTCTCCCAGTGTCATCGGGCGCTTGGCCGTCTCTGGCGGATGCAGCACGACCTGCCCCTTCAGCCGTGCCATGTTGTAGCTGAACAGCCCGCCGTGCTCGATGATGCCCCGCGTGATCTCGCCCTCGCCGGCGGTGAACGCCGCGAGCGGAATGCTTTCACCACGGCGGACCTTGTCCAGAATCGAAAAGTCGGTCGTCGTCAGGACGCCGAGGTTCTGGCAGTTCTCGCGGTAAATCCGCTCGATGCTCTCCGCCACAACCAGCTTGATGCCGGCACACATCTCGGCGTACGGCGACTGCTCGCGCGATGAGCCCTTGCCGCGGCGCTTGCCACTGACGGACGCCACGAAGCCACCGCGCTTCACGGAGCCGCGCGTGATCGGGAATTCGTCGCGGCACTTCAGGCCGAGGTACGGGAATTCGCCGAGCGTTTCATCGTAGTAGTAGCAGATGTATGCGGGAGTGATTTCATCGGTGGAGATGTCGCTGCGCAGCGTGATGGCCGGTGACCAGGCCGGATCGTTTCCCGCAAGCTGGTGGCGCACAAAGCCGGGGTCCTCCGTCAGGTAGAGGATCCGCCCTTCCAGCCGCACATTTGGCTCGCGCATGGGCGAAGTATCACCCCTTGCCTGTAGGTGATCAAGCCGATTTTCTTGGAGGCTCATGCTCTGGCCCGCGCTTTTCGTTGTTCAGGCGACGTTCCACAGCCCTCGCCTGATGGAGAGCTCCGGAGTCGCAGTCAGTCGTGAACACCCCGGTGTGCTCTGGACCCACAATGATTCGGGCGACGGCCCCTATCTGTACGCGACCGACGTGAAGGGCGCTGATCGCGGTTTTCTGCTCGTCTCGGGCGCCGATGCATTCGATTGGGAAGACATCGCGCTCGGCGTCTGCCCCGCTCCCTTCCGCACCACCGCTTGCATTTACATCGCGGATACCGGTGACAACTTGGAGATCCGGCCCTTCGTCACTCTCTACACCCTGCCAGAACCGGTGCCGCCCCAGGCCCCGGGTGACACGTTGCGAACCACCAACGCGCCGGCCATCCTGCGAGTCAGCTATCCGGACGGACCGCACGACGTCGAGGCGATTTACGTCTCGCCGCGCGATACCGCGACCTACCTTGTCAGTAAGGGTCGCGGTGGATCGATCAAGCTCTACCGCGTCGGCAGCAAAGAGTGGAGTGCCGCAACGAGCGCGGAGCCCGTTGTCGCGACCGTGGTGCAAACGCTCGACATCCGGCCCAGTGCGGAGGCAGGACGGCTGATCACGGGCGCCGCGGTCCGCCCCGACGGCCGGATCGTCGCGCTTCGGACGTACAACGAGATCTATCTCTTCTATCCCGGCGTCGGGGGGCGTCTCACACCGACGCGCGACCGGCCATGCAACATCGCTGGCGTCGAAATTGGCGGTGAAGCGATCGACTTCCTCAATGACACAACGTTCGTCCTGACGAGCGAGGCAGGCAGGCGGCATCCGGGTACTATCGACACCGTCGTGTGCCACCCTTAAGCGGAGAAATGCAGGCAATGGCGATCAAATGTTGGAATGCTGTCGTGATGCTGGCACTCCTTACCGTACCCGGATCGGCACAGCAAACGGTTCCGGTCGACACCGCAGCGATGGACGCGCACCTGCGGTTTCTCGCGAGCGACTTGCTCGAGGGTCGCGCGCCCGCGACGCGTGGTGGCCAGCTCGCCACCGCCTACATCGCCGCCCAGTTCCAGGCGCTGGGACTCGAGCCCGCCGGCACGAACGGCTCGTTCTTCCAGCCCGTGGCGCTGGTGGGGATGACACCCCAACCCACACTCGCGTGGGGCAAGCCGGGGAATCCTGCCGACACCCTGGCGTATCGCGATCAGTTCGTTGCCTGGGCGGAGCGGCCCGAAGCGGACATTGCAGCTGATGGAGAAGTGGTGTTCGTCGGATACGGCATCCGCGCGCCCGAGTGGCAGTGGGACGATTACAAGGGCACCGATCTGCACGGCAAAGTTCTGCTGATGCTCGTCAACGATCCGGGGCTCGTCGACTCCACCGTGTTCCTCGGGAAGATTCTCACCTACTACGGCCGCTGGACCTACAAGCTCGAAGAAGCCGCACGCCAGGGCGCGGTGGGCACGATTCTCGTGCATACGACGGAGAGCGCGACGTATCCCTGGGAGGTAGTCCGCGGCTCGTGGTCAGTCGAGCAATTCAGGCTCGACCAGCCACGCTCCCCGAGCATCGCGTTTGCGGGGTGGGTGACCGAGGGCAGCGCGCGCGCCGCCCTCGCCAAGGCCGGGCTGAATCTCGACTCGCTGAGCCGGGCTGCCGCGCGGCGCGATTTCCAACCGGTCCCAACCGGCATTCAGGCGGCAGTGCGCGTACACAGCGCGCTACGTTACGTGCAGTCCGAGAATGTTGCAGCCCGCTTGCCCGGGCGGGACAGGCAGCTCGCCGCCGAGGCTGTGCTCATCACCGCGCACTGGGATCACAAAGGAATCGGCCCCGCCGTCAAAGGCGACTCGATTTACAACGGCGCCGAAGACAACGCCTCGGGTGTCGCCGCGATGCTGGGTGTGGCTGAAGCGCTCACGCGCATGCCACGCACTGCCCGCTCGATTCTGTTTGTCGCGACGACTGCGGAAGAAAGTGGCTTGCTCGGAAGCGAGGCGTACGTGCAGCGCCCGCTGCTGCCGCTCGCCCGGACGGCGGCGGTCCTCAATCTCGACGTCACCAACGTGCGTGGCGCGACGCGTGACATCGGCGCACGCGGCGGGGACCGTTCCACGCTGGGTCCGGTGTTCGCGGCAGCCGCGCGAGCAGAGTCGCTTACGGTGGATTCAGAACCGGATCTCCGTGGCTCTTTCTATCGCTCGGATCATTTTCCGTTCGCGCGCGCCGGCGTGCCGGCGCTCTCGCTATTCGCCGGAGCCAACTTCGTGGCACGTCCGAAAGGTTGGGGAAAGGAACAGGAGACCATTTACAACGAGCAGCGCTACCATCAGCCGAGCGACGAGTATCAACCGACGTTCCGCTACGACGGCATGGCGCAGGAGGTTCGAGTCACGGTGCGGATGGCGCAGGCCGTCGCCACCAATCGCGAGCTGCCGAGGTGGCTGCGATCCTCGGAATTCCACCGACCGCAGCCGTGAACATGCAGACAATTGCAGCTCGGAGCCTGTTTCGGAACATCTTTTAGGGCAAAGGGTTAATGGTTGGCGATTGCCTATTGGGCGGGGGACGGATAGTTTGCCCCCGCTTTTTTGGTCTGTGACACCCGCTGTCCCGACCTCCTACCACTGGAGCGGCGGTTGGAGATTCCCTCCACGCATACGGTGCCTCTGTCGTGGTTGTACGAGGCAGCCAGTCCACCTATTCAGTATCGGACGCTCTCCGAAGTCGTTCCCGAGCCGGCACGCGACCTGGAACGCCTCGCGGCGCTGCGCGAAGACATCCTGCACTACAAAGAAGCGCTCGCCATCATTCGAAAGCAGAAGGACACGGGGCTGTGGGGAGGCAACCTGTTGGCGCCGGGCCCGTCCAACGCGATGGGATGGAAAGAGACCGGGACCGTGTATCAGTATCGCCGGCTGCTCGAGCTGGGGTGGCCTGCCGACGCTCGGCCTTTCCGGTTCGCGGATCGCTTCTTGTTCCGGTTGCTGTCGCGCGACGATGATCCGACGCTGCTCGTCGAATTCCAGCGCCCCGCCAAGGCCGATCCTGGGCTGGCACGGTGGGCCCGCGGCATGGGTGCTCAGGCGGCTGCCGCTGCGCTTGCGCGGGGTGCGCATCAGGATGATCCACGGTTGCGAGGAGCCGCCCACCGCATCGCCAGTGATATCTCGATGTATCTGCGCAGCGAGACAGCCCAGAAGCCCTTCAAGAAGGCACAAGGCAAGACGGTGTTGGACCCCGCCACCTATCCGCCCACGGTCTTCTCGGTGGAGATGCTGGCGTTTATGCCTGCCGTGCAACGCGAGCGAGCAGGCTTCCTCGAGCGCCTGGCGTCCTACTTTTCGGTGCCGATGCCACGCCGCGAGTTCTCCATCCAGGCGGGCAAGAAGCTGCTGCGGCCGATGTTCGAGATCCTGGGAGACCCGCTCCACGCTGACGCCCAGGGACATGTCGATGACGTCCCCTTCGCACTGTACTGGCTGGAGCTGCTGGCCCGCCTGGGAATCGTTCGCCCGGTCCAGAGCGCCTCACGCGTGCTTGCGCGCCTGTTCAGCGAGTGCTCCGATCAGGGCATCTGGAGTCCGACAGGCCTCAGGGCTACGCCGAAGTCGGAAAACCCTGCTGTGATGCACTATTTCCCGCTGGAAGGGCCCGGCAAGAGTCCCGCTCAGCGACAGACAGATGTGACGTTCCGCCTTGCTCTGATTGCCAAACTTTTGGGGATTCCGCTCAACGTAATTTAGAAGTAGTCTTTACTACTACTGTGGCACTCAATCTCACGCCGTTCGGCTTCACTCCCACGGAGTCCCTCGTCTACACGACGCTGTTGCGCCTTGGCCCGGCCACGGGCTATGCGGTGGCGCGCGCCGCACGGCTGGCGCGCGCCAACGCATACAGCGCGCTCGAAGGACTCGTCACCAGGGGTGCGGCCAGTCGCACTCCACCACCAACCCGTCCGGCCCGCTACCGTCCGACGGATCCCCAGGGCCTGCTGGCCCAGCTCGCAATGATGCAGGGGGAGGCGCTGGACCGCCTGGGCCGGGAGCTGCGGGACATCTCGCGTCCTGGCGAGCCCATCACCCGCGAAGTCGGCGGGAGTCGCGCAGTCGCGAATCTCGTGATGCAGCTCGTCGCGCGCGCGAACACCGGCGTGGAGGGCGTAATGGCTGCCGAGCTGTGGCGCCCGACGCTGCCCGCATGGCGCCGAGCCGCAGAGCGCGCGCAGCTCGCTGTGCGAATGCTGGGTGACCTGCCGGCCGACGCGCCGTCCTGGTTGAAGCCGGCTGGCGAGGATGCCGCGACGGATCGCGCGACAGTTCTCGTGATCGATGCGTCTCAACTGATTCTGACTTCGGGTGATGGTGAGTCAATCGCCGGGGTATGGAGCTCGCATCCGCTGATCGTCATGCTCGCGCGCCGCGCTCTGCAAACACTCGCGTGAGAGGACACGTGGGCCTTGCCTACCTTCTTCTGCTCGGCGCGGCGTGCCGCGCGGCACCGATTCCTGCAGCACAGCGGTATCCCGCCGGCACGCCGTTTCGTGCAGCCTATCGCACTATCGATGGCACACAGCTCCGCATCATCGACTCGGGCAGCGGCACGCCCGTCGTACTGCTGCACGGATTCGGCGCGTCGATCTACTCGTGGCGTCACACGCTGCCGGCGCTCGCTGCAGCGGGGTACCGCGTCATTGCGTTCGACAACCGGGGCTTCGGTTTTTCAGGCAAGCCCGCGCACGGCTATAGCAACGCCGAGTACACAAAACTCTCGATCGCACTGCTCGACTCACTGCGCATTGCCAGCGCGGTGCTCGTGGGGCACTCCATGGGAGGGGCGATTGCCGCGGAGATTGCCCTCGCACACCCCGACCGGGTCCGCGGTCTCGTGTTGATCGACGCCGCAGGATACGGCATACGCCTCCCCGGCTTGCTGACGATCGCGCGCTGGCCGTTGGTGGGCGCGATCGCAACGACGTTGCGGTCCCGCTGGATCATCGCGCGCATCGTGCGCTCGACGTACGCCGACCCCGCCAAAGTCTCCGCAGCAGACGTCGATCAGTACTACGCCCCTGTCCCCGATCCCGACTACGGACGAGCCTTGCGAGGCGTGCTGCGCGAGTTCAGGTTCGACAGTCTCGGCGGACGGCTCGGGGGCCTGCAGACGCCCACGCTCGTCGTGTGGGGCGAGGCGGATCGCTGGATCCCGTTGCGCGATGGCAGCCGGCTCGGCCGGGAGATGCCACGCGCCGCGTTTGTCGTAGTGCCGCGCACGGGCCACAACGCTCCCGAAGAGTCAGCCGCCGAGGTGAATCGCGTGTTGCTGGATTTCCTGAAAGAAGGATTGTCCCGCATTCCGGAGAACGTCGCATGGTCCACGCCGTCCTTGCGCTCATCGCGCTCCAACAACCGGTAGACTCAGCCTACACGAACAAGATCCGTGAGCTCACCACCGAGCCGCGGTTCAACACCGAGCTCACCGATCACCTGCCTGCGGACCCTCGCGTACCGACGCCGTGGAAGGTGCTCGGCTACGTGCCCGGGACCGTCGGGAAACTGTCGTACGTCGCCGATATCACGCGCTATTTCCGGGCGCTCGCCGCAGCGACGCCGCGCGTGAAGGTGTTCGACCTGGGGACGAGCGACGAGGGCAGGCCGATGATCATCGTTGCCGTCGCCGACTCGGCGACGATCGCCCAGCTCGATCACTATCGCGACATCACGGCGGCACTCGCGGATCCCCGCAAGCTGTCTCGGGATTCCGCGCAGCGGCTCGTGGCCGCCGGTAAGCCGATCTACTACGCGACCGGCTCGATTCATTCGCCCGAGACGGGATCGCCTGAGATGCTCATGGAATTGGCGTATCGGTTGGCGGTCGAGGACACACCATTTATTCGGCAGATTCGCGACAGCGTCATAACACTCATAACGCCAGTGACCGAAGTCGACGGCCGCGACAAGCAAGTTGACGTGTACCGCTACCGCAAGGCGAACAAGAACATCGGCCCCAGCCTCATCTATTGGGGCAAGTACACGGCGCACGACAACAACCGCGACGGCATCGTGATGTCCCAGGTGCTGACCCGGACAATGCTGAAGGCGTTCTTCGCCTGGCACCCGACGGTGCTGCACGACCTGCACGAGTCGGTGCCCTTCCTCTATACATCCACCGGGACCGGGCCCTACAATCGCGAGCTCGACCCCATCGTCATCAGCGAGTGGAACGAGCTCGCCTTCCAGGAAATTACGGCGCTCACAAGTCGCGGCCTTCCCGGCGTGTGGACCCACGATTTCTACGACGGCTGGACGCCCAATTACATGTTCTGGGTGGCAAACGGCCACAACTCGATCGGCCGCTTCTACGAGACGTACACGTCGCGCGGCGCCGATTGTCACACGGTAAAACTGCCCGACCGTCAGACGTCAGTCGAATGGTTCCGGCCGAATCCGCCGCTCAACGGCGTCCGCTGGTGCATCCGCAACAACATCAACTATCAGCAATCCGCACTGCTCATCGCGCTGAATTACATGGCGCGCAACGGGCATCGCTACCTCGACCAGTTTTATCGCAAAGGCGTACGCTCCGTCGAACACGGCCGCGACAAGACTGGGCCGAATGCGTTCGTCATACCGGCGAATCAGGCGCGACCCGTCGAGGCCGCCAATCTCGTGAACCTGCTGCGGCTGCAGGGTCTCGAGGTGCAGCGCGCCGACCGCGCGTTCAAGGCCGGGGGCGTTGACGTCGCGGCGGGCGACTATGTGATCCGTCTCGATCAGCCGTATGGCCCGCTTGCGAAGAGTTATTTCAGCAAACAGGACTACGGTCCCGACGATCCGCGCCCCTACGACGACACGGGATGGACGCTCCAGTACGTTCGCAACGTGGCGTTGCGACCCATCAACGACACGACCGTGCTGCATGCACCGCTGACGCCGTTGACCGCTGATGCGCACTTCAAGGGTCAGGTCTCCGGTGTGAAAAGCGCCGGCGCATATCTGATCGCGCCGACGACGGAGAGCGGGCTGATTCAGTTTCGCTTCGCGTTGCGCGATGTGCGTATGTGGGCCAGCGAGGACAGCTTCACCGTCGACAAACGCGCTTTCGGGCGCGGCACCACCATGATTCCGGCCGAGGGGAAGCTCGAGCAGCGCATTACACAAGCGGCGGAGTCGTTGGGGCTCAGTGTGGTGGGCGTGAAGGCGACGCCGCAGGTCGCCCGTCACGAGCTGGACGTTCCCAAGATCGCGCTGGTGCATTCGTGGCTCAACACGCAGAACGAGGGGTGGGTGCGATTCGCCTTCGATGCGCTCAAGATCCCGTATACCTACCTCAGCGTGCAGCAGCTCAAGAGTCGAGATCTGCTGAAGCAGTTCAATGTCATCGTGCTGCCCTTCGTCACGAACAACTCGCAACAGATCGTCAACGGTCTGCCGATGAATGGACCACCGATTCCCTGGCGCAAGACGGATCTTACGCCCAACCTCGGCGGGGTCGACTCGACTGACGACGTGCGCCCCGGCATCGGGCTCGAAGGCATGACGGCGCTGAGCGAGTGGCTCAATGCCGGTGGCGTGGCCATTACGGAGGGCGGCACGTCCGCGGTCTTCACCGACTATGGCGTGACGCGCGGCGTAGACATCACGCCGGCGCGCCAGCTGCGCGCGACGGGCGCGATCTATCGGGCGGTGACAAAGGACCCGAAGAGCCCCATCGCCTACGGCTACCCCGACACGCTCGCGGTCTACTTCAATCAAACACCGCTATTCCAGGTGGACACGAGCGTGGACATTCCCGAGGACCAGGATCCCGGACTCACGGCCGAGCAGGCGCGCGCGAGGCCCCGCGTCGTGATGAGCTTCCATCAGAAGCGCGATTCGTTGCGGCTCTCGGGCCTGCTCGTCAGTGGCGAAGAATTGGCGGGCCGGCCTGCGGTGCTCGATGCACCGGTGGGTCAGGGACACGTGGTGCTGTTCGCGATCCGGCCGTTCTGGCGCTGGGAGACGCAAGGCAGCTTTGCGCTGGTCTTCAACGCAATCATGAATTGGAACGACCTCGGGGTGGCGTGGCCGGCTGCGCCGAAGGGCAACCAGCGGGCAGTGGCGGCGCCAGACGAAGGGCCTTAGATTTCATCAACCAAACGGTTGATGAAATCGACAAGTGCCACCTAAGTTAAGTAACGACAGGGCGTTGAGAATTGGCGCCGCCGCTCGTGAAGAGTTTGCGAAGCGGGGTTACGCTGGCGCGCGCGTCGAGCAGATCGCCCGTCGCGCCGGCGTCAACAAGCAGCTGCTGTTCTACTACTACCACTCCAAGCGCGGCCTCTTTCAAGCCGTGCTGACGCAGGCCGCCGGCGAGCTCGAGAGCGCTCTGACCGGTCTCGCGTTTCCGCCTGGCGGTCCGCTGGAGCGTCTGCGACTCACGCTTCAGGCGCAATTCGAGTTTCTAGCCCGTAACCCCCAAATCGTCGCGCTGCTTGGGCAGGGCACACGCTCGAATGCCGCCTTTGCGCCGGCAATCAAGCGTCTCGTCGTGTTGCTCGCGGAAGGGCAGGGGCTCGGCCAGGTACGGGACGATCTCGATCCGCACCTCGCCGCGGCCCAGGCGCTGATTCTGATGGTCGGTTATCTCAGTATGGAAGGCGTTATCGCCGCGAGCGCACGGCCCCTCGATGAGCCGGCGCTGCGGGAACGCTGGCGCGAAGCCGCCGTCGACCTGGTGGTCAACGGCGTGCGGGCCGCCTAGAAGCTCAATTCCACGCCGAGTCGGACGCGGCGGCCGGGACCGTAGAAGCGGTACGGAGCGTTGGCAAGATCGTACCAGGCTCCGAACGATGTTGAGTATTCCGAGCTGGTAAACAGACCATCGCCGTTGCCGAACCGGCGCTCGGCGCGCTGTAGTAGCACACAGTCGGCGGGTCCTCCAGCACCATTACTGGCGCGACCGCTCCACCCCGTGCACACACCCGGGCTCCGCAAATCGACTGCGGATTCCCCCGTTCCGATCGTCGTGAGCAAGCCGTTCCGACTAGCCTCGGTCTCCAACTCTGCGACTTGCTCGTCCACCCATCGAGCGCGTTGCAGATCGTTGCGGACTTCCCCCGTCTCGGTGAAGATGTCGGTCAGGTTCGTCCAGTTGAGCAGATTCGTCGTTTCGATGAAGACTGCCCCTCCGAGGCGCCCCATCGGGAACGAGCGTGTCAGACGGATGTCGAGGGTCTTGAACGGCGGCAAGGTGGAGGAGTTTTCCGGCTCGATCGCGTCCAACCCGTCCTGATCGATGGTCGAGCCGGCGCCACTATTTCGCTGCAGCGTATAATGCCGATTGGTGGAAAATCGCAATACGGAGAAGAAGTCGGTATTGTCGAGCAGCGCGCCAAGTGGCGCGCGATTTCCCCAGCGGACGCCCACCGATCCCGACGCAAAGGTGCGGGCACCCTCGAGCGCCGAGCCGCCCTGATGGCTCAGACTGACTGTGCCGGTCACCACATCCGAAAACCGCCGCTCGAGCATCGCGTCGAATCCGCTCACCTTGCCCCGATCCGTGTTCGTAAACACACGCCAATAGCCGAGCGCGCCTCCGGCGCCTGGATCGGCGAATTGCTGTAAACGGATGGCATTGCCTGAGAAACTTTGGGAATAGAGGGCGACGTCCGCGAACGTGGTTTGATCCGCCGTTATCGCGATATGCGCGCCGAGCTCGAGCAGATCAGTATGTCCCGGCTCGATGCTTCGGCCGAACGCCACGGTCCGATCGGCCTGGGTCAGATCAGTGTTCTTGTACGCGAACAGGCTTTCAAATCCGGGGATGCGTGCCTGACGCCCGACCGTGAATCGGACAGTTCCACCTTGCCATGCATCGAACAGCAGGCGCAACTGCGGGCTCACGATCGAGTGCGCGCTGGCGGGCTGGAAGTTCGCGGTCGGATTCTGGGGGTCGAATGGCGCCAACCGGAACGTATCGGCCCCCGACACCGCGATCGCGTCGGTAATGGACGAGATACGTCCGGGGACGACTGGGTAGGACGCCCGGCTGTCGAACCGATCGAGGCGCAGGCTCGCCATCAGCTCGACTCCTCCGAGCTGCGCGTGGTCTCCGATGTAGACGCCCGTCCGCCTGGGTTGCTCGGCGTAGGCATTGATGTCAACGGCCGCGATCGACCCCGGGGCGGCGTAGCGCCGCGTGTCGAAGCGGGCAAAGTCGACACCCGCGAAGAGCTGATGGGTTGCGGCAAGCTGCCAGCCGAGACCAAGACGCCCCTGCCAGCGGCGCTCACGACTCAGGTCGAAGGGGCCGTCGAGACCACTTGTAAAGAACGGGAGATATTGATTCTGCTCGACGGCGTACGGATTCATGCGGTAGGGCTGCGCGGATATCAACTCGTTCCGATCGAGGAACGGCACGAGATCGCTACACGCTGCCGGTCCCGCCTGCAGACACGTGAGCTGTACATCGTCCAGGTACTTCACACCGTGGTGCACGGTCCCCGCGATCGTCACGTCGTGAATCGTGGAGAGATCGGTAACGAATTCCAGAGGAGCAAGGAAGCCGCCAACCGGCTCGCGCGACTCCACCTCCGATTCCAGCGACAAGACCCCGGAGGCGCGCTCGTCGCGCTGGTAGGAAAGGTTGACGTTCAGGCTCAGCGGCCGTTCGGCGATCCGGGGGAGCCGGTGCACCCAATCGACAATGAACACCCGACTTGCGGTACGAGCCGCCAGGCGATTTTGGGGATTATACAGTGCCGTGAACGGGAAATCGCGCTCCTGCTCGCGCCCCGCGAGGACGGTCAGGCTGACATGTTGATCCCCGCCGTACACCTTTTGAATCTTCGCCTGGAAGGCGTGAGCGCCGCGCGTGGTGAACGGAAGCTGCAAACCATGACACTCCGCACCGTTGCTCGATTCGTCGCAGTAGCCCGAATACTGGACGAACCGCGGGATGGCGAGGTCAATTGTGTCGCTCGCGGGATTGCCAAAGTCGACCGGTTGGCGAATCACCGTATCGGTGCCGCTCACGATGTATGCCGGCGCATGCACATCGCGCAGTTTCTCCGTCTCGAGCGATTGTTGCCCGGTCAGCGCGAACACCGCAAAGCCCGTGAATCCGGCCGGAAGCGTTCCACCGCCGGTCAATTCCAGCCGGTGGTATCCGATATTGCGCCACAAGTCCGGCCCGGCATCATCGGCACGGTATCGCACGGACCCGCTCCACTTCGTCCCACCCGCGGGAGTCACGATCTCTATCAGCCCGCTTTGCACGTCGCCGAGGTACGCCGGCGCGAGATCGGTCGTGACCGCGAGCGATTGCACTCCCCGCGCGGGCGGCAGTAGCTCGGCATCCAGCCGCTGACCGTTCCGTATCACGGCGCCATCGACGACCACAGCGGCGTCGCCGTTCAGGCCACCGCGTACCGAGAAGGTGTGCGGATCCGTGAGGCCGTAAACACCCGGGACCAGCACGGGCACCTGCAGCACGTCATCGACGGGCAGGCGGCGCAGCGTCGTCGAATCGAACACGACCGTCGGTCTATGCGGCGGAAGCGGCCGCGCGCTGTCGGCGGGGATGGCAGGGGGCTTTGCTGTCGAGTCCTGCGCAAAAAGCGGCGCCGCGACAGCCAGTGAAGCAGCCGCCGCGGCGTGCACATACCGCTGAAGTCGCATGGGCCTACTACACCCCTGAGCCTTAGTGGTGCGCCATGAAACCTTGGCTCAGCGGCGCTTCCGTCTCGAAGATCAGATGTCCTGACTCGAACCGCGCACCCCGCAGCGCGAGGCTCAACACATCGCCCAGCTCTTCGACCAGGTGCACATCGAGCGTTTTCCGGACTTCCTCCGGGAGGTCATCGAGATCCCGCTCATTCTCTTTCGGCAGAATGACCGACCTAATGCCGGCCCGAACAGCGCCAAGAACCTTTTCCTTCACACCGCCAATGGGCAGGACTCGGCCCCGCAGCGTGATCTCACCGGTCATCGCGATGTCGTTACGCGCGGGCCGGCGAGACAACGCCGATACCAACGCGGTCGCCATCGTGACGCCTGCCGACGGGCCGTCTTTCGGAATCGCGCCCGCCGGGACGTGCACGTGAATGTCGGTGTCCGTAAACGCGCCGTCGGGTATGGCCAGCAGGTCGGCGTGGGACTTCGCGTAGGTCAAGGCTGCCCGGGCCGATTCCTTCATGACGTCGCCGAGCTGGCCCGTCAGTAGCAACTCGCCTCTGCCGCGCATCACGCTCGCTTCGACGAACATGATGTCGCCGCCAACCGGCGTGTAATACATGCCGGTGGCCACGCCCAACTGGTCCGCACCCGCCATCCGCTCGGGATGGACCTTTGGCCGCCCGATCAGATCCGGGATCTGCTCAGGCCCAATGACTACGCGCTCAGTGGCGCCGTCGGCGATCTTGCGCGCGACCTTGCGGCCGAGCTTGCCGATCTCACGCTCGAGCTGGCGCACGCCCGCCTCGCGTGTGTAGCTCGCGATGATCTCGCCCAGCGCGGTGTCCTCGAGCGTGAGCTGGTCGCTGACCAGGCCGTTCTCCCGCAGCTGCCGCGGCACGAGGTAACGCTTGGCAATCTCGAGCTTCTCGCGCTCGGTGTATCCCGCGAAGTTCACCGTCTCCAGGCGGTCGAGCAGCGGCGCCGGGATGTTTTGGATGAAGTTCGCGGTGGCGATGAACAGCACTTCCGACAGATCGAACGGCACACCGAGGTAGTGATCGGTGAAGGTGTCGTTCTGCGCCGGATCGAGTACTTCGAGCAGCGCCGCCGCGGGATCACCCTGGAACGAGATGCCCAGCTTGTCCACCTCGTCGAGCAGGAAGATCGGGTTCTTCGCGCCCGCCTGCTTCATGCCCTGGATGATGCGGCCCGGCATCGCGCCGACGTAGGTGCGACGATGGCCGCGGATGTCTGCCTCGTCGCGCGCGCCGCCCAGTGAAATCCGCACGTACGGACGTCCCATCGCCCGCGCGATCGACTTGGCAATCGAGGTCTTGCCCACGCCCGGCGGGCCGACGAACAGCAGGGTCGGCGCCCGCGCGGCGCGATCGTCCTCGTTACCTGGGGCTTCTTCCTTTGGTTGCCGCTGGCGGAGCTGACGGACCGCCAGGAACTCGAGCACCTGGTCCTTCACATCCTGCAGACCGTAGTGATCCTCTTCGAGAATCTGAGCCGCACGCTTCAGGTCGAGCGACTCCTCGACCCGCTTGCTCCAGGGCAGCTCCGCCACGGTCTCGAGGTAGGTGCGGATGACCTGCGCCTCCATCGATTCGCGGCCGGCGCGCTCCAGGCGTGCCAGCTCGCGATCGACCTCTTTGCGCGCGGCGTCCGGCAAATCGAGCGCGTCGAGCCGCTTCTTCAAATCGTCGGCGTCGGCCGCCTCCCCCTCCTCGCCGAGCTCTTTGCGGATCGCTTTCATCTGCTCGCGCAGCAGCATCTCGCGCTGCCGCTCGCCGAGCTCTTCCTGGACCTGTGATTTGATGTCTTCCTGCGCATCGAGCACCGCGATTTGGCGCTGCACGTGAACGAGGACGCGGCGCAGCCGATCTTCGACTGCGAGCGTCTCAAGCAGCTGCTGGCGCTCGAGGGACTGAATGTCGAGATGGCCCGCGACCAGATCGGCCAACGCGCCCGGATCGCTCACGCCCTGAAGGACTTGCTGCACCACCTCGGTGGGCAGGCCGGACTTCTGACCCAGCTCCGCGGCGCGCTCCCGGACCTCGCGATGCAACGCTACGAAGGCGGGATCTTTCTCATTCAGGGGAGCAAGATCGGGTGCCTCCCGAACTGTCGCTTCGAGATAACCGGTGGTTTCGGTATAGTGGACCGCGGTGCCGCGACTCTCGCCGTGCACGACCAGCTGCACGCCACCGAGATTGCGCTGCACCTGACTGATACGCGCAATTGTCCCGGTCGTGTAAAGAATGCCGGGCGTGACCTGATCGATGTTTTCTTTCTGGGCGACCGCGAAGACTTTGCGATCTGGATGCTTCAAGGCAGCTTCAATGGCACGCAGCGTTGCGGGCCGCCCCGCCCCGATCGGCGTCGCGACACCTGGAAACAACACGGCGTCGCGCAACGGCAAAACGGGAAGTGTCATTCTATCGGACATGAAGTACTCCTTTTGGGCGTGGCGAATGCACCGACTGTGCCACGAGAAAACGCCGCTCGCGGCAGGTCCGTTCCGCGAAACGCCGCCAAAGCGGCGGGGGCTGCCAACTCGACGCGAGAAGGCTAATCTTAGGCCGTGATTGATAAGTTGGCGCAGCGGCTGAGTCAGGCCCTTGGCTCGTCATTTACGCTCGAAGGCGAGATCGGCCGCGGCGGCATGGGCGTCGTTTACCACGCGCGAGACGAGCGACTCAAGCGGAAAGTGGCCGTCAAGGTCCTGCCGCCTGACCTCGCGTTCCGCGAGGAAATCCGCACCCGGTTTCTGCGGGAGGCGGAGACCGCCGCGCGCCTGTCACACCCCCACATCGTTCCGATCCACTCCGTCGGTGAAGGTCCCGACGGACTCGTGTACTTCGTGATGGCCTACGTGGATGGTGAATCGCTCGCGGCGCGCCTCAAACGCCGCGAGCGCCTGCCTCCCGAGGAAGCACGCCGCATCATGATGGAAACGGCGGACGCACTCGGTGCAGGACACGCACTCGGCATCATCCACCGCGATGTCAAACCCGACAACATCCTGCTCGAAGGAAGCCGCGGCCGCACGGTCCTCACCGACTTCGGCATCGCCAAGGCACTGACGTCGACGACCGGGCCGGGAACACTGACCGCGACAGGCGTGGCGATCGGCACGCCGCACTACATGAGCCCGGAGCAGGCGGCGGGGGACCGCGAAATCGACGGCCGCTCCGACATCTACAGTCTCGGCGTCGTCGGTTATCAGATGCTCGCCGGCGAGCTGCCGTTCTCGGCGCCGACGGTGCCCGGCATTCTGCTCAAGCAGATCACCGAGCAGGCCCCGAACCTCAAAGACAAGTCCCCGACCTGTCCCGAAGACCTCTCGGCGTGCGTCATGCGCTCGCTCGAGAAAGAACCGGAGGCGCGTTGGCCCACTGCCGATGCGCTGCGGCGCGCGCTGGAATCGCGCAGCGCTCCGCCGTATCGGCCCGCCCGTCGCACGAGCGGCGGCGCTGCAGGCGCGCTCTCCCGCGCCCTGGAGACGCGTCTGGAGGGGGGCGCGCCGCCGGCGCGAATGTCGGGAGGCGGCCGGCCGGAGCGGCGGCGCGCCACCCGGCCGACGCCAAAGCGCGACCCCAAGAGCGACCTCACGCCGAGCGGCGAGCCTCGGTTGGTTGCGACGTTCCGTGACTCGTTCGTCTCATGGGCGTCCGTCTGCGGCGGGCTGATGTTGATCGACTTGATGATTGGACACGGCCTCGGCTGGGTGTCGCTGTTGCCCACGGCTGTGTGGGGAGGATTCGGGTTGTTGCCCAAATACATGAAGCTGTGGCAGAACGGCTACTCGTGGCGCGACGTCCTGAACCGGCCGGCGGCGAGCGATGCGCAGGAGTCGCTCCTGGCGGGCGCGCGGCGGGTTCTGCCGGCGCCCCAGGCGAATGAGTTCGGCCGTCAGGTGGACACGATTCGTCTGGCCCGCAACGATCGGGAAGCGATTCTCAAGATCATGGAGCGAGTACCCACGTCGGAGCGCCAGCTGCTGCCCGACGTGGTTCAGACGGTCGACGCCCTCCTCAGACGCGCTGAAGAGTTGGCGCGCATGCTACATGGCATGAGCGCCGACGTCGATGACGGCGCGCTGGCGCGAATCGAGATCCGGATCGAAGCGGTGAAGCAGCACGAACAGGGCAGCGAGCGTGACCGGCAAATCGACTTACTCGAGCGTCAACGGCAAACGTTGAGCGATCTCCTCTCGCGGCGCCGGCGGGTCGAAGAGCAAATCGAATCGTGCGTGTTGGCGATGCAGAATGTGCGGTTCGACCTGTTGCGGCTGCGGTCGGCCGGCGTGGCGGCGGTCCTGAGCGATCTCACGCATGCCACGCAACAGGCGCGCGCCCTGTCGCGCGATGTCGATCATGTCATTGCCGCGGCGGGAGAGATCCGCGACGTCCTCAGCGCTTCTCCTCCATCCGCCTCGCAGCGGCCCCAGTCCCCGGTGCCCCCCGCGTCGCCCCCGCCCCCCGCGTCCCCCCCGCCCCCGGGGTCCCGCTTCCCGTAGGCGTGGCGCGCTGTTCCGCCCAGCACTCACGCACGAGTGCCGGGCCGTTTTCCCGCACGTACGCGAAGTCCAAGAGCTCCACGAAGCTCGCGGCCGCATCGTCGCACCGGCCGGCGCGCAGCGCCGCAACGGCCGACAGCTCCCGCAAGCGAGCGGAGCCGGGCCGTCGGGTCACGGCGTAGCTGAGCAGGCTGTCCGCGAGGGGAGCGGGTGCGTCGAGCGCGATCTGACTGAGCGCCTGCGCGAGGAATTCTCCCGGAAACGGATGGCGGAAGGTACCCTGCGCCGCGGCAAGGGCGCCGCGCGCCTGAATCGCAGCGTCGCGCCAGCGCGAGCTCCGTACGGCGACCAATGACAGGGCGGCGCGGACCTGCGCTGTGTCGGCGCCTGCCGCCAGTGCCTCTCGCAATGCCACACCCGCCAGTGGCTTGTTGCGCGCGGCCGCGAGCAGCGCGCGGCTGAGCAGCGCATCCGGGTTCGCTCCCCGCGCGATCGCCAGGTCCAGGAGCGAGTCGGCTGTTGCCGTATCACCCATTGCCAGGCGCACTTCCGCGGTTCGCGCAGTCCACTCCGCGACATCCGGCTGCGCGCCCCGCGCGGCGTCGAGATACGGAAGCAGCTCAGCATCGCTGCGACGCGCGGCCAGAATGTGGATCAATGCGAGCGACGAAGTACCGTCTTCGTGGTTGCCGATTCGCACCACCGAATCGAAAACGGCGTAGACGGCGCTCATGGGGTCGAGGAAGCGGCGGGCCGCGACGAATTCGAGCCGCGGGCGATTGTCGGTATGATCGAACCGGGCGCGCTCGACGAGCCGCGACGCACCGGAATCGCCGAGCAGGAGCCGGCCAAAATACTGGTCGGGTGAATCGATACTGAGCCACTCGTGCACGAGGGAGTGCAAGCGACCGCCGGGTCCGATCAGCGCACCCAGCCACTTCTGGTCATACGTCAGCGGGCGGGACGAGCCCAACACCAGAAGATCGGCGGTTCCCCCGAACCACACATTCACATGCGGGAACACCTGCCGCAGGCTGCGCACGATTCCGGCGACGATCGGCAGCGGCAGCTGGTACAGCTGGATCCATTGGCAGAAGACGCCGTCATCGGAAAGCTTGGCCTTCGCGATGCGGAAAAATTCCGGCGTGTACAGCGTCGCGATGCCCGCAATCCAGGGGTTGGACGGCTCGGAAACGATGATATCGTAGCGATCGCGATCGAGCTGCAGCGCGCTGCGCGCGTCGTCGATGACAACGCGGACGTTGGGACGGAAGAGCACCGACTGGTTGACGCCCCGGAACAGGCTGTCTGTCCCCATCACCGCTGGCTCGATTTCGACGACCTTGACGCGCGCCATCGCCGGCACGGACGCGAGCACGTGAGCAGTGACGCCGGTCCCGTACCCGATGAGCAGCGATGATGCCGCTCCGGGACGGGCGACGACCGGCGCCAGACCGAGCATGATCTGCGTGTCCATGTCGCCGCGATCCGACGCATCGACTTTGCCGTTCACGCGCAGCGTTCGCCCGGCTTCGCCCTCCCAGACGCTGACAGTGGCGTTCGGTCCCTCACGAAACGTCAGCTGGCGAACGCCGCGGTGGGCGAGAAACTGGCGCCGGGCCGGAGTGTCCATGCGCTGGCGGGCATAGATAGTCGGCCCGAGGTCGATCAGCCGGGTGCTCCAGCCGGGGCCGCCGAACGCGGCCACGACCGCGAGCGTCCCGAGGATGCCCGCGGACATCACGCGGACTCGCAGGCGGCGGTGGTCCTGCGAGCCTTCGGCGATGCCTCGCGCCGCGAAGCCGGCGAGGACGAGCGCCGCGAGCCCGTTCACGACCAGGCCCAGGCGCAGCGTGGTTTGCGTACCCACCACGACGACGAGCACGAACCCGGTGAGCACGGCACCGAGGATGCTGCCCACCGTGTTCAGCGCGTATGCCGCGCCGACATCAGCGCCGCGCGCGTCCCTGGGGCGCGCCGTGAGATCGGTGAGCAATGGAAACGTCATTCCCATCCCGATCGCCGGGACGAGCACGACCGCGCCGACGGCCACACCCATCAAGAGCAAGCGCGACGCCGCGCTGAGGTCGGGAATTTGGAACACGGCGATGATGTAGGTGGGCAGGAAGCCAAAGAAGAGGAACAACAACGCGGCGCCGGTGCCGGTGATGCCCTGCGCGACGGCCGCGGCGGCGGCGGTTTCATCCCGGGGCAGGCTGCGGCGCGCGACGATCACGCTGCCGAGGCCAATGCCGAGCAGGAAAACCAGCAGGATCAACGTGAACGCGTAGGTCGAGCCGCCGACGATCATCACGAGCACGCGGGTCCACGCGATCTCGTCGAGCAACGAGGCGAAGGCGGTGAACCCGAGCAGCATCAGGGCGAGAGTGCGGAGATGGTCTGAGGTGACAGTCCCGAGTTCTTGAACCCCGCGCTGCCGCCCGGAGTCGGAAATCCCCGGTTCGCGACCGAGCCGAATCGCGGCAACGCCAATCGCGAGGTTGAGTGCCGCGGTAGCCCACAGGGAGGCGCGCACGCCCACAAACTCGACCAGGAAGAATCCCGCGAGCGCCGTGCCCGTCACCGCGCCGAGCGTGTTGAGCCCATAGAGCCGGCCGAGTGATGGCTTGAGAAGGTCGCGATCGTCGCCCATGAGCGCACGCGTCAGCACGGGCAACGTCCCGCCCATGAGAGTCGTGGGAATCAGCAGCACGAGCGCTGCCAAGCCGAAGCGCAGCGCTACACTGGCGCCGCCCTGGAGCGCGAGAGCGCCCGCAGCACCGATGTAGAGCCAGTGCGCCAGGCCGAGCACCAGCGGCGAGATGACGCCGAACGCGCCGATCGCAAGTTCGAGCCAGCCGTACAGCACCGCGGGCCGCGGTGACCGGTCGGCGATTCGCCCGAACAGCCACGCGCCCAGCCCCAGGCCGCCCATGTACGCCGCCACGACGGTCGTGACCGACTGAATCGTCGAGCCGAACGATTGATACAGCACGCGGACCCACAGCAGCTCGTAGATGAGCCCGGTGGCCCCGGAGAGAAAGAAGAGAACTGTGTAAGCGATGGCCGGCTTAGAACGCATGCAGCTCGCGCATCGCCTGCGCGAGATCCTCCACTTGGGGCAGGATATAGTCTTCGAGGTCGGGGGCGTACCCGACAAAGGTGTCCGTAGACGCGACGCGCTTCACCGGCGCGTCGAGCCAGGCGAAGCATTGATCGGCGATACGCGCGGCGATCTCGGCGCCGTAGCCCCAGGAGTGGGCATCCTCGTAGGCCACGATCACCTTGTTCGTCTTCCGGATCGAGGTCTCGATGGTCTCCCAGTCCACCGGCGACAGCGACCGCAGGTCGATGACCTCCACACTCGCGCCGTCTTTCTCCTCGAGCTCTCGTGCGGCGACGAGCGCGCGCTGCACGACCGCGCCGTAGCTGATCACCGTCAGCCCGGTCCCTGCGCGCACCACCTTCGCCTTGCCGAAGGGGATCATGAAGTTGGGACCGGGATTGGGAGCCTTGTTGTAGGTCTGGCGATACAGATGTTTGTGCTCGAGGAAGATGACGGGATCGTCGCAGCGAATCGCCGTGCGCAGCAGGCCGTTGGCGTCGAGCGCCGTCGCCGGACAGATCACGCGCAGGCCCGGGACCGAGGTGAAGACGACGGCGCCCGTCTGCGAGTGATAGAGCGAGCCGCCTTTGAGGTAGCCGCCGTACGTGACGCGCACGACGACCGGCGCGCTGAATGCATTGCTCGAGCGCCAGCGCATCGTGGCGAGCTCGTTGCGCAGCTGGTGATAGGCGGGCCAGATGTAGTCGAAGAATTGAATCTCGACCACGGGCTTCAGCCCGCGAGTGGCCAGGCCGACGGCTCGGCCGACGATGTTTGCCTCGGCGAGCGGCGAGTTGTAGACGCGATCGCTGCCGAACTGGCGCTGCAGACCCCACGTGACCTTGAAGACGCCGCCCTTGCCTTTCACTTCCTTCAGGTATTGCTCGCGACTGACGTCGGCCACGTCTTGGCCGAACACGAGAATCCGTGGGTCGCGCGCCATCTCGTCCTTCATGCAGGCGTTCAGCAGATCCACCATGGTGGTCGGCTCGCCCGTGAAGTGGGGATCGTCCTCGGTATCGAACTGCTCGGACGTGGGATCGACGTCCGGCGAATAGACCCAGAGCATCGCGGTTTCGGGCTTGGGCTGCGGCGACGCCAGCGCCATGTCGGCGGCGACCTGAATCTCTTCCTCGACTTGCGCCTTGATCGCCTCGATCTCGCTCTCCGTCGCGACGCCTTCCTCCAGGAGACGCTTCGGGAAGGTCACCAGCGGGTCACGCTTGGCTTCTTCTTCGCGTTCGCGAGGGGGCTTGTAGAGGATTTCGTCGTCGGAGAGGGAATGCGAATACGGTCGAGTGACATGGGCATGCACGATCGCGGGCCCCTTGCGCTGGCGGCACCACTCTGCCGCGCGCAGGAGCGCCTGATACGACAGAATCGGATCGCCGCCATCGACTTCTTCCAGCAGCAGATTGGGGAAATTGCACACCAGCTTGGAGACGGAGCCGCCGGCTGTCTGGACCTCGACCGGCACCGAGATGGCGTATTTGTTGTCTTCGATGAGAAACACGACGGGCAGCTTGAGATTGCTGGCGCTGTTCAACGCCTCCCACCATTCGCCTTCGCTGGTCGTGCCATCACCCGCCGAGCAGTAGACGATCTCGTCGCCGTGGACCGGCTTTTCCTTTATGTCGGCGTTGCGGCTGTAGCGCAGCCATGCCTCGGCGCAGCCCACGGCCTGGAGAAACTGCGTGCCCGTGGGACTCGACTGGCTCACGATGTTGAGCTGTTTGTGCCCCCAGTGCGACGGCATCTGCCGCCCGCCGGAGTTGGGGTCTTCGGCTGCGCCCACCCCCGCCAGAAACATCTCCGTCGGCGTCATGCCGAGGGCGAGACAGAGGGCCCGATCGCGGTAATAGGGATAGAACCAGTCGTAGCCCGGGCGCAGGACCTTTCCGGCGGCGACCAGCACGGCTTCGTGACCCGCGCCGGAGATCTGGAAGAAAATCCTGTTTTGCCGCTTGAGCTGGATCTCCTTGTCGTCGATGCGGCGCGACAAGAGCATCAGCCGGTAGATATCGAGAAGATCAGCCTTGGAGAGTGTGGACGACGGGGGCGCCACCTTGCGAGCGGTGCGCTGACGGGTTGCCATGCCGAAAGATAGCCTAGTTCTGTCCGGGCTTGGGAGCCGAGGGGGGGGGTCCGGAGGAAGGAGCAAGCAGTTCGCGTAACCGCGGGAACTGTTCGACGGCGACGCGAATCGTGCGGTCATTCCGGATCAGGAATTCCTCATGCGCCTCCGGTCCCCAGCGCACTTCCGCGGTGCGCGCAGCGAGGATGCGCGCGAGCCGGCGATCGAGCACGCTGTCGGTCGCGGCCGGAACGCCAAGCCGCGTGCGCACGCGCGTCAGAAATGGGGGCAACAGTTTGGCGCGCCAATCGCTCTCGGCCGTCAGCCACGCCGTCCGGGCGGCCGGTGTCGCGGGGAGTGTCTGCGCGACGCTGTCCGATACGGCGTCATCGAACGCGGAGTCCGCCGCGGCGCTCCACCAGACGGGCAATGGCGCGCTGATCGGCACCACGACGTCCGGCACGATCCCGCCGCCACCCCGGACCACGCGGCCCGCATCGGTCTTGTAGACGGCGGCCGTGTCTTGTTCCGCTCCCGACCGGCCGGCAAAGCTCAGGTACTGCTCGTAACCGAGCCCCTGGTAGCGGCGCTGGATGACGCGCCCGCTGGGCGTGATCACGTGGCCGACCGTGAGCCAGATGTTGTCGCCGGAGGGAAGCAGGAAGAAGGCCTGCATCAGCGCTTTACCGAAGCTGCGCCTGCCGACGAGCAGCGCGCGGTCGTGATCCTGGAAGGAGGCGGCGAGCGCTTCGGAGGCACTGGCGCTGCGCTCGTCGATGAGGACGATCAAGGGCAGATC
Organism: Gemmatimonadales bacterium; assembly: GCA_035943355.1. Taxonomy (GTDB): domain Bacteria; phylum Gemmatimonadota; class Gemmatimonadetes; order Gemmatimonadales; family GWC2-71-9; genus 20CM-2-65-7. The sequence continues at coordinate 2,979 of DASZCG010000193.1, read as the reverse complement.
CCGGAACTCGCCGTCGCGCGTGGTGACGTACGTCGTATCGGCGCCCCGTTTGCGGCCGCGGGTGCGAAAGATGACGGTGTTCTTCGGAAAGAATTCACTCGCCACCTCGACGGCCGCGTTCACATTCCCACCGGGGTTGGCGCGAATATCCAGGATGACGCCCCGGGCATGCGAGGCCCGGAGCCGCTTGAGCGCTTCGTGAACCTCAGCGGGAGCGCCTTGCAGGAACTCCTCGAGCCGCAGATAGCCCGTGACCGAGTCCGCCATTCGCACGCCCGACACCGCGTGTAACTGAAACGGGCCGCGCTTGAGAGTGACGCTGAAGGTGTCGGGATCGAGGCGCGGGCCGCGCTCCAGCCGCAGGCGCACTTTCGAGCCTTTTTCACCCGCCAGTCGCAGCTGAATCAACTCAATCTCGACGCCCTCGACGGCGGTGTCGTTCAACGCGAGGAGCCGATCGCCAGCGAGGATGCCGCCCTTCTCAGCCGGGCTCCGCGGCCCCACGGCGAATACTGTGGCGGCGCCCTCCACCTCCTCCAGGCTCAGACCGACGGTGAACAGCTCGCCACGCTCGAGCGCGTTGCGGCGCTCCGTGTCGAGGCGCGACATGTAGTAGCTGTGGGGGTCGAGGGAGCGAAGCACACCGCGAATCGCGGCCGCCACGAGCTCCGCGTAGCCGACCGTGTCGGGATAGTTCTGACGCACGTAGGTCAGCACGCCGGAGAACGTCTGCAGCTCCTCGTAGGCCGCCCGATTCTGTGCCGTTGCGGCCCCGGGCACCGCGGGGACTGCGAACGCGAGCGCGGCCACGACGATGCTCCATTGCATCCTCGATCTCCTCTTCTTGGCTACCACCGCTCCATCTTTACATCTGCGAGGACGCTGTGCAACTCGTTGAAGGTCACCGCCCGCGCGGCGACGGGAAGCACGGGGCTCGTATACTCGGTCTGCGCCCCGCTCACCTTGATGCGGAAGTTGGCAAAGCGATTCTCCCCGAGATCGGCGGAGACGAGGACCCATGCCTGGAATTCGGGTGGCACGTCCTGCTGCGTCACGCGCAGCCGGACGCGATGCCGGCCATCAGGGGTCGCCTCGTCGGTCCACGCGACGTGGTAAGTCGGAATCGCCGTGCCTTTGACCCACTGATCGAAGAACCAGTTCATCGACGCGCCGCCGAGATGGCCTTCCAGCAGGCGCCGGAAATCGTCGGTCGTGGCGCTCTTGCCTTTGAACGTGTCGTGGAAGTCGCGCATCATGGCGCTGAAGCGATCGTCCTTCTTCGTGTTCAGGTCGAGCATCATGATCCGCAGCATGTGCATGACCCAGGCGCCCTTTTCGTACACGTACGCCTGGTAGGCGTACGGCCGATCCGGCGAGAAATTGCGATACCCCAACCAGATGGCGCCGTCGTCGCGGTTGTTCTTGATGTTGCGGGAATACTCGTCGAAGAACTGGAAGTACTCCTTGTTGCTCTTGCGGATGACCTGGAGATACCACAGGCCCGAGAACGAGGCCACACCTTCCGCCAGCCACCAGTCGCGGTAGGTCGCCGGACGCACGCCGTTTCCCCACCACTGGTGCGCAACCTCATGCGCGCGGAAGAATTCGTAGAAACCTTCGAGCGCAGTGTTCTGGAACGTCACCCACGACAGGTCGATCAAGCCCGGAAATGACACGCCTTCGAAGTACGGGATCTCAGTGACATAGAAGTGGTTGTAGAGCGGCGGCCCGAATGCGTACGTGAACCACTTCAAGCTGTTCGACACGTCCGCGGCAACTGTCTGCTTCATATTGCGCTGCTCGGGGAACATGTAGACGTCGCTCCGCAGCAATTTCCGGATTTCGCGGTGGGCTTCCTCGGACAACATGACGTCGAGGGCGGGCGCGCCCTGTAACTGCGCGTGATACGTGTCGAACAGACCGAGATTGAACGTGGCAAATGCCGTCGGCTGGCTCATGATCCAGTGCGTCGTCATCACCTTGTCTACCACGGTGGAGTCGGTCTGTTGGCCGATGCAGGCGATCGGATACCATGCCGGGCTGTGAAAGGTGATGTCGAAGGTCGCGGCGGCGTCGCCCTGATTATTCCGAGGATACCACGCCGCGCCCGGATCGATGAAAAACCAGTTGACGTATCGATCGATCATATCGCCGTGATAGAACACCTCGAGCGTGCCCGAGTCGCCGAGGGCGAGGCGCCGCGGGCTTCGCACCCACAATTCATCATCATCCTTCGCCTTGAACGCCGGCACGTGCGTGCTATCGCTCCAGCGTGCCGAGTCGACGATCAGTTTTGGATGAAGTCCAAAGCGCAGCCAGGGGCCAACGGGCTCGTCGCCGCGGAGCGTCAGGCGGGCAGACGCCACGTAGTTCAGATCGGCGCTGCCGGTCGGCGTGAGCCATACTTCGAGCCGGTAGTTCAGCACACTCAGCCGTTGCCGAAACCGCCACATCGTCGCCGTGCCGGGTACCTCTTGCGCCGGCGCAAACTGCGTCACGACAGACCAGTTCGCACCCCAGTGCCGCTCGCTCGCGGGCTTATAGAGCTGCACCGCTTCGACGATCGCGGGATTGAACTGGAACAGGAGCTGTGAGCCTTTCACGCGCGTCAGCGCAGCCAGGAAGAACCCGCTCGGTTCGTCGTTCAGCAGCGAACCCAACACATCGGGATCGAACGACCCGTCCTCCTTTCCTTTCAGACTCTCGACCAGATCGTGCACGTGCCCGCGGAGATCGCCGGGAACCTCGCCGGCAGCCGCGTGGAAATTGAGCCCGCGAAGCTGGCCCAGCGTCGAGTCGGAAAAGATCAGGATCACTTCCGAAACGCTGTCGTCGAGCGCCGCGGATCCGATCAAGCGGTGGAGCGTTTCCTGTTCCAACGGTTGGCGCGGCGTGAGCGCGATATGGCCGGCGCCGCGAAAGATCGCACCGACGGTCCGCCCTCCCACGGAAGAGAGCAGATACAACGTCCCCTTTGAC
>DASZCG010000192.1:0-13259 GCA_035943355.1 Gemmatimonadales bacterium | reverse complement strand
CGCGGCGCACATCGCCGTCCACCAGCAATGTCTTGTGCCCCGCATCGGCGAACGACAGCGCGAGATTCGACGACAGGAACGACTTGCCGTCGCCTTGCTCGGGACTCGTGATGGTGACGACGACCGGGCCCGGGCCGTGTTCGTGCAGCACGCTGAGGCGCACGCCGCGCATCGCTTCGATCACTTCGGCCGGCTCTTTGGCGCGCAGATGCGGCACCGCGCCGAGGATCGGCAGCCCGAGGTCGCGCGACACCTGCTGCGGATAGCGCACGCGCGGGTCCGCGCGATCCAGCACGATGGCCGCGACGATGCCCAGTCCAAGGCCGACGATGAGTCCCATCAGGAGCAGACGCGGCGTCGTGTTCGTGAAGGGGCGCTGCGGCACGATTGACGGATCGAGAATGCGCACATCGGGAACCGTCGCTTCCGCGGCGAGCCGGGCCTGGTCGAAGCGCTGCTGCAGCGCCGTGTAGGTCTGCTCTTTCAGCTGCGCGTTGCGGGTGAGGCGCGCCTCGTCGATGGTTCGCCGGGGCATCTGGCGCAAGTCACCGGATGCCACGGTCACCTGCCGGCCCAGCTCGGTCTCGCGCGCCGCGAGCTGCGACGAGAGCGAGCGCGCGAGTGTCGGGATCGTGCGCTGCTCCAGCTCGGCCACCTGAGCCACCAAGCGCTGCAGCGGCGGATAGGCATCCGAGTAGTGGTAGCGGAGGGCGCGGATCGACGCCTCCTTGTCGCTCAGCTCCTTGAGGGCGCTCGACAGTTCGGGCGCGTGCTGCACCGACTCGATGGCCGACAGCGCGGCCGTCGGCACGCCGGTGTTCCCCGCCGAGTTCTGCCCTAACAGGTTGTCGATAGCCTCGCGGTCGCGGCGCACCTGGTCGCGCTCGACCTGAATGTCGAAGAAACCGGCGCGGGGATCGCGCCCCTCACCCGACGCCTGGCTGGGGGACCGCTCGGACGGCAACGTGATCGTGCGGGTGCGGAAGCGCTGCAGCGCGGTCTCCGCCGAGTCCAGATTGCCTTGCGCCGTCGTCAATTGGTCTTGGAGCAGCTTGGTCAGCTCGGTCAGCTTTTCGCGTTTCAGCTGCGCGGCCACGGCCACGTAGCGCTGCGACACGGCGTTGAGGATGTTGGAAATCAGCACCGGGTTCGAGCCGTGCAGCTCCAGCGCCAGAAACTTGCCGTTCATGTCCATGCGGACGTCCAGCTGCTCGCCGAGCCGCAATGCCGCGTCGCGCGGAGTCAACAGCGCGAAGTCGATCGTGCGGCCGGGCGGGAGGCTCCCCGCCGCGGGCGCCCAGCGAAAGCCGAGGCCGTTCCCTACCGAGTCACCGACGCTGCCCCGCTCCAGCTCCTTCCCTGCGGCCGACGCGAGTGTGTACGTCCGGCCATCGTCGCTGATCTTCAGGCGATAGTCCCCGGGCCGGAAACTGTCGTCCACGTGGAAGGCGACGAACGTGCCCCGGTCGCCGGGCCGCTGCACCTCGAGGTAGAGGCGCAAGTCTTTGACGACCTGGTCGAGCACGACGTAGGAGCGAAGCAACTCGACCCAGGCATCGGCATCGAGCAGCGCGCCCTGCCGAATCGGGCCGCGGGTGTCGGAGGGGTTTTCGCCGCGGGGATCGGGCACATCGACCCAGACGTTGGCTTGCGCTCGGTACATGGGACGCAGCACCCGCGTTGCCGCGAACGCGGCACCCAACCCAAACAGCAACGCCAGGATCACGACCCATTTGAAGCGCAGCAGCGCGCTGGCGATGCGGTGCCAGTCGGGACCGGATTCATGGTCAGGAGGCAGCGGCACCGGTGCACCGGGAGCATCTCTGGCAGGGGCGACAGCGCCGGCCTGCTGGGGGATCAGCGGAAAGGACGATGGAGTCATCAGGCGGTGACGGGGCAAGACCCATACCCACCACGCCGCTTGTCTGCGTCGATTTCCGCGCCGCGTCTACGCAAACATCGTCGCAGGCATACTACAGTTGCTGTATGCCCGCGACATCCGTCCCGCGTCGCGTCGGCTCCCACAGCGCCGTCCCGCGGCTCCCCAATGCCGTGACCCAGGCCTCGAGCGCCGCGATGTTACCGATCAACGCGTAGGTGGGGAGCGAGATGAGGCGCGGCATTGGTCGTCCTTCGGGCCACAGCCAACCGACCGCCGCCGCGCCGAGCGCGAGTCCCCCCAGCGCCAGCGCGACGGGGGGGGGGGCGCGAGCACCACGAGGGCGGCCGCCGCCAGGACCGTGGCCCACGGCATGAGCCAGCGACACAGCTTGTGGCTGCACAGCATCCAAGCGAACAGCCCATAGCGCCGCGAATCGAGCAGCGCCCGCTTGTACCACAAGGTCCGCAGCCCGCGCGCCATCGTGCGCACTTTGCGGCGATACTCGCGCCGCAGGGAGAGACTGCGCGGTACGTAACAGACGGCGGCGGGAACCGAGACCGCGCGATAGCCATGCTCGCGCGCCACGAGCGCCGCCCCGAAGTCCCGGCTCAGACCGTCCGGCATGAGCTGCATGTGTAAGTCGCGGCGAATCGCGTAGAGACATCCCGACGCGCCCACGATGCCCCACACGCGCGTCTCGAGATCGCGGACCCACATGTCGTAGCCGACATAGGCGTGCTCGCCCGGATTGGAGCGCTCGTCCACGTTCGAGACGCTGATGTCGCGGCCCGACGCAACGCCAACCGAGGGATCGTCAAAGGCTGCGACCAGCTGCTGCACCGCGGCCCCGTCGATTCGCACCGACGCATCGGTGTTGATGATGATCTCGCCGCGGAGCCGGGATCGGGCGGCGTTTTCCGCCGCCGTCTTGCCGCGCCGCTCAGGCAGGCGCAGCAGCTCGACCCCGCGCGGCGCGAACGCAGTGACGATTTCGTCCGTCCCGTCAGAGGATGCGTCGGACACCACCAGCACCTGACGCCGGTCAGCCGGATAATCGAGCGCCAGCAGTCGCTTCAGTGTCTCGGCGATGACGCCCGCCTCGTTGTGCGCGGGAACGACAATGCTGATGAGCGGACGTACGCGTTGGACGGATGACCGGCCAGCTTTTTGGAGGGGGGGGCGAGGACGCACGAGGGCCAGGGCCTTGAGGAGCGCGGGATACACGACACACGTGTACAGGCAGAGGCTCAGCGCGCTTGCGAGGACCACATAGGCCAGCGCGCTCATACGGGGACGGCAGTCTTCCTGATTACGAGCCGATAGACCGTCTCATAGCGGTCAACCCACGGTGGCACGGTGAACTCGGCGAGCAGTCGCTCCCGCGCACGCTGGGCCCGGGCGCGCGCGGCAGCAGGATCCTGGTACACAGCACGAATGGCCGCGGCGAGGGCGGCCGGGTTGGCGGACGGCACCAGGAGCGCTTCTGCCGCTGTGAGGACATCCGGCACCCCGCCCACGCGCGTCGCCACGATCGGCACGCCCGCCGCCATCGCCTCAAACAGCACGATCGGCGTTCCCTCGGTTCGAGAGCTCAGCACGAACACATCGAACGCCTTGTACAGCCGGGACGCATCGGGCACCAGTCCGTGCCAACGGATCCGCAGCCCCACCCCCCCCCCCGATCGGGTCGCCCGATCGAGCAGCGATCGCTGCGCGACGGCGGCACCCTCTCCCACGATCGACACACCCAGCGGCAGGTCGCTCAGCAGGGGCAGCGCGTCGATGAGCACATCCGCGCCCTTCTCAGGGCTGAGACGTCCGACCCAACCGAGGCGAAACCCGTCCACAGCGACACCGAGCAGCTGCCGCGCCGTCGCGGGATTGAGCGGCGGCGCCGTTTCCTGCCACACGTTCTGCAGGATGTGAATCCGGTCCGCCGGGACACCGTCCCGGATCAGCCGGCTGGCAAGCGCATTCGACACCACGATCACGGCGTCGAACGCGCGGCGGTAGGCGCGGCGCTGCAGCCGCTCGTACAGCCGGTTCTTCCAGTCGCCGCCGGTGAAGCCGTGGACCGTGGTGACGGTGGGAATGCCCTCGCGGCGCGCCGGCGCCGCGTCCATCACGTCGGGGCGATAGCCGTGCGTATGCACGACGTCGGGCGCGAGCCGGCGATACAGCTCCCTCATGGCGGCCCGTTCCTGCCGGTAGGCCCGGCCGGGGAGACCGATGGGGTGGGTCGTCACGCCGCTCGCCGCCAGGGTCTCGAGCAGCGGATGGTCCGGGGCGGCCGGATTGACGAGCCCTGTGACGTGGACGTCGTATCCGGCACGCGCCTGGCCCTGCGCCAGTAGCTGGACCACGCGCTCCAGGCCACCAACGATACCCGGCGCAACCACATGGACGACGCGCATCATGCGGGCTGCCTCATCAAGTTCCGTGCTCCCGGGCTGCGAGTATTCCGGCGCGACCGGTGGCTTCCCGCCGTTGCGGCGGGGCAACACGTGCGGAGGGATGCTTCACGCGGGGCGCCACGGAACGTTGGCAAGGCTCTTGCCCCCAGCGCGCGCGATGCACTCCGATGCGTTGGTGCTCAATGCCTCGCTGCGGCAGTCGCTCGTAACCGTGCGGTCGCTCGGACGCCGCGGGCTGCGGGTCGCTGCCGCCGGAACGGCGCGCACCCTGCCGGCCTTCGCGTCGCGCTGGTGCGGCCAGCGCTTCGTGTTTGGGCCCAATGAAGCGTCGGACGCCTACCTCGCGATGTTGCGGCAGTGGCTCGCGGACACGGGTGCACGCACCCTCATCCCCTCGCACGACGGCACGATCGCCCTGCTGCGGCAGCATCGCGCCGAGCTCGAGCCACGCGTGCGTCTCGCGCTGGCAAACGAGCCGGCGCTGGGGGTGGCGATCAACAAGCAGCTCACGCAGGCGTGGGCGCAACGGCTGGGGATTCCGGTGCCGCGCGAGGCGGTGGTGCAGAGCGTCGCTGATGTGCCCGCGGCGCTCAAGGAAATCGGGCTGCCCGCCGTGATCAAACCGAGCGAGTCGTGGCTCGGGAACGGAAAGGAGGCTGTGCGCGTGGCTCCTGTCCTCGTCGTCACTGCCGCCGAGACGCGCCGCGCGGTCGAGCAGGTCACGCGGTTCGGCACTCCGGTCCTGTTCCAGCAATTGCTGACGGGAAGGCGCGAGGCGGTGAGTTTTCTGTACGCGGGGGGCGAGATCTACGCGCGCTTTGCGCAGTGGGCGGAGCGCACCTATCCACCGCTGGGGGGGTCGTCCGTGCTGCGGCAGAGCATCGCGGTGCCGCGCGACGTCGGGCGCCACGCCGAGGCGCTGGTGCGCGACCTCAATCTCGAGGGGTACTCCGAGGTCGAGTTTCGCCGCGACGCCGGCGGCACGCCGTACCTCATGGAGATCAACCCGCGGCTCTCCGCGTCGGTCGAGGTGGCGGTGCGAGCCGGCGTGGACTTCCCCTACCTGCTCTACCAGTGGGCGACCGGCGCACCCATCGAGCGGCAGAACGGCTACCGCATCGGCGGCTGGATGCGGTATCTCGGCGGCGACATCGAAGCGGCCGTCGATTCGCTGCAGCAGCGCGGCAGGCCGGGCATTGCGCGTCCCGTGAAAACGCTGGTGGATTTTGGCGCCTCGTTCTTCAAGCCGATGGGCTACGACTATTTCGATTGGCAGGATCCGTTGCCGGCGGTCAGGGCGACCTCCGGTTTCCTCCGCACGACTTTCAAAAGGCTGGGATCGCGCATGCGCAAAGTGGTTCTCGGGAAGGCGGCCCTATGAGGCACACTCCCCCATACGACGCAGTCGTCGTTGGCGCCGGCCCCTACGGGCTGTCGACCGCGGCACACCTCAAAGGGCGCGGCCTGAAGGTGGCCGTGTTCGGCAAGCCGCTGGGGCTGTGGCGCGATCACATGCCAAAGCGGATGCTGCTGCGCTCGCTGTGGTGGTGCACCAGCCTGTCCGACCCGCGCGGTGAGTTCCGGCTGGAGCGGTTTTGCCAGGAGACGGGGAATGACAAGAGCTATCCCCTGCCCCTCGAGGTCTTCGTCCAGTACGGGCTCTGGTTCAAGGAGCGGGCGGTGCCGGAGGTGGACGAGACGTTGGTGACCTCGATTACCTCGCTGGATGGGGGGGGAGGGGGGGGGCGGGCGGCCATTTTCTCGTCCGGCTCGAAGACCGGCGGGAAATCCAGACCCGGGCGGTCGTCATGGCGACGGGGCCACGCGCCTACGCCAATCGTCTGGCGCTGTACGACGGGATGCGTCCCGACCTGATCTCGCATTCCTCCGACCACAGTGACTTTGCGCGCTTCAACGGACGGGACGTCATGGTCATCGGTGGCGGGCAGAGCGCCATCGAGTATGCGGCGCTGCTGCACGAAGCGGGCGCCCGCGTGCGCGTGGCCGCCCGGCGGCGGATCATGTGGCTCGGCCCCGATCGCGACGCCGTGCGCACCACGCTCGAGCGGATCGTCGCACCCAGCGCCGCCGTGGGACCGGGCTGGCGCAACTGGGTGCTGGACAATTTTCCGTACCTGTTCCAGAAGTTTCCGCAGGACTGGAAGGACTCCTACAACTCGAACTACGAGTCCGGGGCCACGGACTGGCTGCGCAATCGCGTCATCGGGAAGGTCACGCTGCACGAAAACCGCAGCGTCACGAGGTGGGATGCGGTGGACGGCAAGGTTGCCGCAACGCTATCGGACGGCGCGCAGGTGGCAGTCGACCACATTCTGCTCGCGACCGGATACAAGGTCGATCTCGCCAAACTGACGATGCTGCACCCATCGCTCCGCTCGCAAATCCGGACCGATCAGGCGATTCCCGTCCTGAACGGACGGTTCGAGAGCAGTGTGCCGGGACTCTACTTCGTCGGCATCTCGTCACTGCGTGCGTTTGGGCCGCTGTATCGCTTCGTCGCCGGGTGCGGCGCAGCCGCTCGCCGCGTGGCGGAGGCGATTGCCCGCGGGGGGAGGCGCGTCAGGCGCACAGCCGAGTGGCAGCCGGTCGCGGCGCACGCTATGCGAGCAGCGCCGCTGCCTCACTGATCGTCGCGAATCTGACGTCCGTAAACCCCGCGACGCCGTCGAGGTACGCCTCGATGGTGTCGTACAGGTGCGCGACGTCCGCCGGCGACGTCACGAACGGACTCAGGCCGGGCGTGAGACTCGGGCTGTGAAAGAATATCTGCAGGTGCTGCGCGCCATGTTCGAGCAAACGGCGCGACAGGGTCAGCATATCGCGCGCTGAGGCCAGCTCCGGACAGAGGACCGTGCGCCGCGCCAGCCCGGTCCGATCGGCGATTCCCGCGAGATGCAGCCAGCGGAGCGCCTCGCTCTCGAGCAGACGACGCGCCGGATCCCAGAAGCTGAAGGGCCCGCGGCTGAAGCCGTACGACAGCGGAATCTCGATCAGCGCGCCGGCTCGAGACGGCCGTCTCACATCCTCACCGGGGGCCAGGCGATACACGCCGATCGGCGCCCCGACGAAGCTCGGCCCCTCGTCGTAGCTCTCCCAATTCCAGAATGGCGTGACGCTGCTGTCCACGCGGTAGCCGCAGCGCAGTAGTGCCCCGACCGTCTCCGGGCCGACGCCGAAGCGGCCGGCGCGAAACACGCGCGGCGTACAGTCGAGTGCCTGCTCGAGCGCCTGGGTCAGCCGATTCAGCTTCGCCTGCTGCAGATCGGCCGGCAGATTCTTGAGCATCGAGTTGCGCGGCACAAACGCCTCGTCCAGCGGGGGCGTGTTCCACGGATGGAGGTGAGCGCCAATCTCCGCGCGACTGCCCGCGCTGCTGACCTCCCGCACGATCGCCGCCGAGCACGGATCGATTGCCACCTGATAGTTCACCAGGTAGGTCGGCTGGACATTCAGGCGCTCGAAGAACCGTGCCAGGCGCGGCAGCTCGCGGATGTTGCCGACGCTTACGCCGTCACGGCTTCGGTACCAGTTGTCCTCTTCCGTGTCGATCGAGATGATGAGCAGTGTCACGCGTGGACCTGCCGAGCAGAGCGTTAGCCACCGCACGGGCAATCACCGCTGCGCCCGCGGAAGTGTGATGGTCGTGGTCGTAGTAGTGGCGCAGGCGGCCGGTCAACAGCGGCCGAACATCCAAATGCGGGATACCGAGCATGTCGGCGACTCGGGCGACCTGGGAATCGACGCAGCCGAGCAGCCGGTTGAGCACTTTCAGGTTGTAGTAGACGCTGATCTTCTCTTTCCAGGCTTTGCCCACGCCTCCCTGCCAGAAATGCCCGATCTCCTCGGTCGTGTACTCGCCATCGAACCACGGCTGCCGGACGATCAGCACGCGATCGGCCTTGGCACGGGCCGCGCGCACCAGACGGCTGAAGTGCTCCTCGAAGTGCTCGAGCACCACAGTCGGGTCCGGTACGACGCTGCGCAGCTCGGTCGCCTGGGCGCGCATGCGGCGCGCGTTGGCAACCCATGTCCCGGCGCGTTCTTTGACCTCAGGTCGCTGCACCCAGCGACGGCGCAGCCTGCTGGCAAGCTCGGCAAGCGCCCAAGCGCGCGGCTTCCACCCAAAGGGGCGCCGCGGGTGCTGGGCGAACAACAACAACTCCGGAACACATGGGGGGGGACGGGCCGGCGAGGCGCCTTCTTCCAGCCAGTGGTAGACGTCGCTCGCGCCGACCATGATGAGAATCGCATCGAGGTGGCCGTACTGCGGCAGCATGCGTGTGAGAATGAGCTCCAGTTCGGCGGACCCGACTCCCGAATGGCCGATATTGCCCACATGGACTCGGCGAGCGCCGAGCCGCGCGAGATGGTCGGGCGCATTGAGGAGCCCCTCCAGATTGCCGGGCCAGCTGCTCGGCTGGTCGAGCCCGAAACACTCGACCGCGCTGCCACCGACTACGAGGACGCGGTACAAACCGGGTTCATCGGCGCGGACGTCGCCGCCGCGCTCGCCGTCCGCGTTGATGTAAAAGCGGGAGCGGCGCTCGAGCTCGGGGAATGTGTCGGGATCCATCTGGATTTCGATCCGCGCGTGCGGCGGCCAGACGTAGTAGCGAGACCGATGCCGCAGCCACCAGCGACTGCTCAGCTCGGCAGCGGCGATGAGCGCCGCGACGACCAGGGCACCAACGGCGAGCGCGAGCATCACGCCTGGCTCAATGCCTTGCGCCGCGGGAGCCGCGTGGCCAGATCGACGTAGGGATCATGCCGGTACACGTACGCTGCCCATATGACCGCCACGACCGTCATCATCGCGACCCCTGCCGCCGCCAACCCGCTGACGCCGCGCACGTCGAGGCCAACCTTGAACCACCACAGCAGCGCCAGAACGGGAATGCCGCCGAGCAGCGCCCGGCCGAAGATGTAGCGCAGCGATCCCAGGAACGGCGTGTCCAGCTCGCGACACGCCTGCCAGTGCACCAGGATCGCAAAGATCACGTTGGGAATGGCGGTGCCGATCGCCACACCGGCCAGGCCGAGGGGACCCACCAGCAGAATGCTGAGACCCAGGTTCACGAGACCGGCGCCGAGGAATCCGATGGTTGGTAGTCCGGGTTTGCCGAGCCCCATCAGAATGGGGAGCGCCACGCCGCGCATCGGCAGGAACACCAGGTTCGAGATCATGAGGATTTGCAGCACCTGGCCTGCCGGCTGCTCGAACGAGGGATCGATCCACCACGCGATGAAGCGTGGCCCGAGGACGAAGAGAAAGAGGCCGACGACCAGGGTTACGGAGAACGCGATCTTGGACCACTTGAGAAAGACTTCGCGCAACTCGCCGCTTTTCCCGTGCATCTTCAGCCGGGTCGCAGCCGGCATCACGACCGCGGCAATGGCGACGATGAACTCCATCAGGTAGACCACAAAGCTGTTGGCCACAGTGAAGTACGGAATCGAGCTCACGTTCTGGAACGCGCCGATGACGATCGAGTCGGTTTCGAATGAGAGCCGGATGCCGGCCGTGAGCACCAGGACGTACAGGCTGAAGGCAAAGATCGACCGCGTCATCGCCCAGTTGATGTCGGCCAGCCGCAGACGCGTAGCGGGATAGCGCTTGCGGATCAGCAGCCAGCACAGCCCAAAGTCGAACACCAGGCAGGCGAGCTGCACCAGCGCCAGCATGGTGAGCGATGCCTGGAGCGCGAGCAGCCCAAACGTGAGCACGAGGCGCAACAGGACTCCCCACAGGCGCACGACGTTGCGCGGCACGAAATCATCGTGCGCCGCCAGGATCCCGTTCGGCAGCAGACCGATGAAGCCGAGCGAGACGAACACGACGATGATGACAAAGGCGACGCGTGCATCCGCGGAGTAGGGCGTCGGGATGTTGTAGGCGCTGAAGAAGAAATACAGGCCGGCGCCCACGACCAGCGCGATGGCGCCCAAACCCAGATAGAGTGCCGTACAGCTGCCGATCGCCTGGTTCAGCTTCTCTTGATCCCCGGTAGCGACATGCTCGGCGAAGTAGCGCACCGACGCCATGGGCACTCCCAACGCCAACAGGCCCAGGTAGCCGGTTATCGCGTTGATGAGATTCCAGGTGCCGTAACCGGCGTCGCCGAGTTTGTGGATGGTAAACGGCGTGATGAAGTAGATCGCGACCATCGTCGCCACGGACACGACCCAGTTGCTGCCGATGTTCTTGAACACGGCCGCACTGCAGGGCACGTGCTGTGCCAGAGTGCGCGTCTGCCGGAGCGCCGCAATGGCCTGCGCGCTGTTGCATGCAGGCCACACTCCCAGCGTGGCGTCACTCTTGCTGTTGCACGGGAGTCGATGTGTGGCATCGCAGGAATCATCTATCGCGAGCGGGAACGCCCCGACGTCGTCGCGTCGCTGGTGCGCCGGATGTGTACCGCGCTCCAGCATCGCGGACCCGACGACGAGGGCGTGTACGTGCAGCCGGGCGTCGGGCTCGGCATGCGGCGCCTCAGCATCATCGACCTCAGCGGCGGCCGCCAGCCGATCTTCAACGAAGACGCATCCAAGGTGATCGTCTTCAACGGCGAGATCTACAACTACCGGGAGCTGCGCGCCGGCCTCATCCAGCGCGGTCATGCCTTCGGCTCGGCCGGCGATACCGAAACGATCCTGCACCTCTACGAAGAGCGCGGCCCGGGCTGCGCCACGGCGCTGCGCGGCATGTTCGCCTTCGCCATCTGGGATGAGTCCGCCGAGACGCTGCTGCTGGCGCGTGACCGCTTCGGCATCAAGCCGCTGTATGTCCTCACCGCTCCCTGGGGAATCGCGTTCGCATCCGAGCTCAAGGCTCTGCACGCCGCCGAGCTGACCACGCGAGCGCTCGACTGGGAAGCGCTGGACGCGTTTTTCCAGGTGGGATACATCCCTGCCCCCGCCTCGCCGTTCTGCGACATTCGCAAGCTCGAGCCTGGTCACACACTCGAGTGGCGTCGCGGCGGAGCGGTTGTTTCGCGCCGCTACTGGCAGTTCCCGTTGCAGGAGCGCCCCGGTCCACCCGACGCCGAGGCCCGGGTGCGGGAATGGCTGGACGGCTCGGTTGCCGCACACCTCGTGAGCGACGTGCCCGTGGCGGCATTCCTCAGCGGCGGGCTCGACTCGTCGGGAGTGGTGGCGAGCATGGCACTCGCCGGAGACGCGCCACATGCCTTCACGGCGCGCTACACCGGATCGGGGGCAGCCACGGCCGACGAGACGGACCTGGCGCGCGCCCTGGCGGAGCGCCACCGCGCCGAGCTCACCGTGATCGACATCCAGCCCGACCTGGAGAAGATTTTCGAGCCGATCGTCCGGGCGCTCGATGAGCCGCACGCCGACGACTCGGCGATCCCCACGTGGTTGTTGTCACAGGCAGTCGGCAGCCGCTACAAGGTGGCGCTCACCGGAACCGGTGGCGACGAGTTGTTCGCGGGATACCGGCGCCATATCGGCCTGCTGGCGACCGAGCAGTACGCCCGGCTGCCCCAGCCGTTCCGGCGCCTGGTCGGTGCGGCGAGCCGCTGGATCCCCGAGCCGCGCAACGGCGGCCTCGGCGTCGACCGGCTGAAGCGCTTCCTGCACACGGGCAACGGCTCGGTTCCCGATCGCTTCCTGGGGATGATGAGCCGGCTATCGACCGACGACCGGCTGGCGCTGTATGCACCGGAGCTCCGCACGCACATCTCCGGAACAGCCGCGCGTGCCCGCTTCCGGGAAGTGTTCTCGTCGCAGGGCCAGGTCTCGGGTCTCGCCGCCGGCTTGTACCTCGATTACTCCACATTCCTCCCGGACGACATTCTCGCGCTCAGCGATCGCCTGTCGATGGCCCATTCGCTCGAAGTCCGCGTACCGTTTGTCGATCACGAGCTGGTCGAGTCGGTCTTCCCGCTGCCGCAGCGCCTGAAGATCGGGCCCACCCCCTTGTGGGAGAACAAGCGGTTGCTGCGGCGCGCGCTCCGGCCACGACTGCCGCCACAACATCTGAGCGCGCCCAAGCGCGGCTTTGTGGGACCGACCGCCGCCTGGCTGCGGACGGAGCTCCGGCCCTTGTTGACCGACGAGCTCTCGCCGGCGCGGCAACGCCGCCTCGGTTACTTCGATCCCGCGGCCGTGCAGACGGTGCTACAGGAGCATCTCACGGGACGGCAGAACCAGGAACGGATCCTGTGGGCGTTGCTCTGTTTCTCGACCTGGCACCGCCTGTATCTGGAATAAGGGCGCCGACCCACTGTAGCGTCTCCACGGCAAACGGCAGCGGATCGCTCCAGCGCCACACTTCATTGCGATGGCGGCGCAGGGAGCTCGCGACAAAGTCACGCGCGGCACGCCAGCGCGACTCATCGCGGAAGCGCAGGTAGAAGTGGTCCACGTCGCCCCAGAACCAGCGGCTGCGGACGCCGACGCGATAGTCACGCACGTCGGGTACGCGCTCGCCGGCGGCGCACCGGACCAGCAGCTCGGGAAAATCGACTCCCGCATCGATCGCCAGCTGGAGTGAGCCCCAGAATCGTCCGTTGACTTCCATCACGACGTAGTCGCCCGTGTCGAGATCGTGCCGGCACTCGATCATCGCGACGCCCTGCCACTCGAGCGCATCGAGCAGCCGCATGCCCGCACCGGCGAGACGGGGGTCCAGCGCAATGCTCTCGCGGTAGACGCTGACGCCCCCGGCAGGAGGTTTCTCTCGCAAGCGGCGGTGGGCAAAGAGCGCGACGGTGCGGCCGCCCCAGCGCAGGGCGAACAGACCCTCCCCTACGCCGGATACCCAGCGCTGCACCAGCACGGGGAACGCTTCCGCGGGCAATGTGCTCAGCACGCGCCGGCACTCGGCGCTATCGGCCACGCGCGTCACCAGCAACTTCCGCCGGCTATTGCCCGCCGTGACGACGGAGCGGTGCGGTTTGATGACGCCGGGGAAAAACCGG
>DASZCG010000191.1:0-12671 GCA_035943355.1 Gemmatimonadales bacterium | reverse complement strand
GCCTTCTGGCCCTTGGATAAGCGGCCGATGACGTGCTGGCCGTCGAGCTGAAATTGCTGCAGCAGATCCTCGGCGCGTTGCCGGTCCCAGGTTGAATAGAAGGCCTCCTGAAAGGTCAGCATCTCCCGGACCGTAAAGGTGGTGTCCAGGTGCGGCTGCTCAGGAACAAAGCCGATCCGAGCCAGCAGTCGTGGCGCATCGCCGGGCATTTCACCATCAAGGATTCGAATACGGCCACTGAGCGGCCGCAGTAACGCGAGCAGTAGCCGAATCGTCGTCGTTTTCCCCGACCCATTGGCGCCCAGAAAACCGTAGATCGATCCGCGCGGGACGTGGAGATTGAGATGATGCAACGCGAAGCGCTTCCCTGCCCGATACTCGAGATCGGTGGTTTCAATCGCGTAACTCATGACGCCTCCACCCCGATCTCGGCATCAATCGCGTCGCGCAAGTCGGGTAACGGCACGCCGAGCCGGCGCGCCTGGGTCAGCAGGTCACGCACGAGGGATCGCGCCTGTCGCGCCCGTTCCCGAGTCCTGCGCGCCGGTGCCAGTTCGCGGACAAACGTCCCCGCACCCTGACGGATCTCGACAAAACCGTCCGACTCGAGGTCGCGGTACGCCTGCAGGACGGTCGCTGGATTCACACGTAGTTCCGTCGCGAGCTCGCGCACCGAGGGAAGCGCCGCGGCCGGCGATAGGTCGCCCGATGCAATGGCCACTCGCACGCTCGCGGCAATTTGGGCGTACAGCGGCGTGGCGCTGCGGGAATCGATCCGTTCAAACACAGCCAGGTGTCTGTATCACTGTAGTAATACAGTAGGTGTGAGCGCGGAGTTGGTCAACCTCGAGGAGGTGGTGGAGCACGCAGGGACAGCGCGAGGAGCGTAGCTACGAGCGGGGAATCTCGTGATCGGTCAACACCGGCAGATACGGCACCCACGGCCCAACCTCCGGCCGGTACTGCTTCGCCATCACACGCGCGACCTGCGCGATATGCCCCAGATCGTGCACCACCCAGGCCGCGAGCAGTTGCCGCAGCGTTACGGGGCCGAGGCTCGGATGCTCGCCCGGCAGGTCTAAGTCCGCCGGCTGCACCTTCCATGATCTGAGCAGCTGCAGATTGGCGTCCCGCAACGTCGCAAACTCGGCCAGCAACGACTCGAGCGTGCGCGCTGCGTTGCGCGCGCGATGGCGAAAACGGTCGTACGGCTCAAAGCGGAGGTTCTTGCCGCGCGCCAGGATGATGCGCGCCCGCGGGATCCAGTCCGTCTCCTCGCCATCGATCAGATGACCCACGACGTCGAACGGGCTGAAGGTGTCGGGCCCTTCCGTTCCCCTCGCCCATGCGTCGCTGACTCCCCGTAACAGCGCATTCAGCGTCGTGGGGGTGCGGCTCAAAATCTCGATCGAGCGCTCGAGCGTGAATCGCTGCGCCATGGGATTAAGCTAAGGGATTACATCCGCAACCGGCGAGCCGCCGTAGCGTTCATCGATCAGCTGATTGCGGCAACCTCCAACGAGGAGATGAGATGCTGCTGATTCGAGAGGTCATGTACTGCAAGCCCGGCAAAGTGCGTCCGATGGTCGAGAAGTTCCTGGCCATGAACAAGCTCGGCCCGAAGGCGGGCATGCCGAAGATGCGCGTGATGACCGATTTCTGCGCGGAGCGCTACTGGACGCTGGTCGCCGAGATGGAAGTCGCGAGCGTGGACGAATTCGAGCGCGCCATGTCAGGCGCGGGCCAGAGCAAAGAAGACCAGAAGGAATTCGAGGCGATCATGAAAGGCTACCACGACCTCGTCGAGTACGGCCGGCGCGAGATCTACAAGATCGAAGCCTGACGCCTGCTCACGGTTTGGGCGCGAGGTAGTCGTGCGCCCCCACGATCTGCCAGCGCGTCCCTCGTTTCATCCAGGTATCGGTGAATCGATACCGGCGCTCGAACGCCCCGCTCGGCCCGCGCCCCCGCACCACGAGCCACCCGGTCACGAGCGCCGTCGTCCCAAAGCGATGGACGTTCATGTCCTCGTTCGCCGCCGCCGCGACGGTGTCCGATCCGGAGACGATGCCGCTCAGGACCTCGTCGCGCGTCATCGTCTGATCGTTCTCGGAATACACGAACCCCGGAGCGAGCAGCCGCTGAAAGACGGCCGTGTCGCGCCGCACCAGCGCGCTCGCCCAATCATCTTCGAGTTTGACCAACGCGCTCGAGTCGGGGTTTTGTGCGACGATCGCGAGGACGAGTAGTAGAGCGGTCATGTCATTCCCCCAGCACTTTGATGATCACACGCTTCCTGCGTTGCCCGTCCCATTCGCCATAGAACACGCGCTGCCATGGCCCAAAATCAAGCTTCCCCGCTGTAACCGGCACGATGACCTCGTGTCCGATCGTGAGGCTGCGTAGATGCGCCGCGGCATTGTCTTCGCCGGTTTCGTTGTGACGATACCGTTTGGGGTCCCAGGGCGCGATGCTCCCCTCCAGCCATTTCAGAATGTCCTCCCACAATCCCGATTCATGATCGTTCACAAAGACTGACGCCGAGATGTGCATCGCGCTGACGAGCACCAACCCCTCGCCCACCCCGCTCGCCTCGACTGCCTGCGCGACCTCTTCCGTGATGTCGATGATCTCCTGACGCCGCTTCGTGTTGAACCAGAGATAGTGAGTGTGAGATTTCATGCTCGCTCCCAATGCGGAATGCGGAATGGGGATTGCGGAATCTCCAGATGGGATCGAGCCCTCACAACCATTCCGCATTGGCTTACCGTGTCTATTTGTCACAGGCAGACCGTTTCCCTAAATTGGCCCGGCATATGGCCCTGCCATTCAGGCGGCGAATCTTCCTCATCCTCGTCGTCATGACCGCTGTGCCGACCGTGCTGGCGGTCGCGGGGTGGGTCCTGTCGGTTCGCCGGCTCCTGCCGGCGGCCGGCGCGCGGGCTTCGACTGAGCGCGTCGCTGCCAGCGCGCGGGCTCTGCTGGAAGGCGTCGATACGCTGCATCTCACGACGCCAGAACGCACCCTCTTGCACCAGCATCTCAACGAGGTGTCCGAATCCGTCAGTCTAGCGCGCCGAGCCGAAACATTCCTGCGCTATTACACGGCCGGCTTTGCGCTGGTCATCCTGCTGCTCGGCACCGCGGTGCTGTACGCGGCTGTGAACCTCGCCGGCCACCTCTCCCGCCAGCTTTCGCGACCCATCGACGAGCTGGTCGGTTGGACATCGCTGATCCGCCGTAACGCCGAGCTGCCGCCTGGACCGGTGACGCGCGGCGCCCCGGAGTTCGAATCCCTGCGGCAGGCGTTGCGTGAGCTGGCCGCCGCACTCGCCGCCGCGCGCGAGCGCGAGCTGGAAGCCGAGCGCTTGCGCGCATTCCGGGAGGTCGCGCGGCGTGTCGCGCACGAAATCAAGAACCCGCTGACGTCGATGCGGATCGCCGTGGACCAGCTAGAGCGGGCAGGCGGGCTACCCGGCGAGCGCGCGGAGACGGCCGTTCAGGTGCTGGGCGCGGAGACCGATCGTCTCGAGAGACTCGCCAAAGAGTTCTCGGAATTCGGGCGTCTGCCGGAAGGCCCCCGGAGCGAGGTGGATCTCGTCGAGCTCCTGGGAGAGTTGGGGCGGACCGGAGTACCCGACGGGGTGGAGGTCCGGCTCACGGCTAACGGCGGTCCGCGCACGATTCTCGGCCATTACGAGCCGCTCCGCCGCGCGTTCGCCAATCTCTATCGCAACGCGGGCGAAGCGATGCAGGGGCATGGCGTGATCGACGTGACTGTGACGGACGACGGTGACGGTCTGGCCGTCTCGATTGCCGACCATGGACCCGGCATCCCCGCCGATCTGCGCCAGCGAGTCTTCGAACCGTATTTCACCACGAAGGCAGATGGAACTGGCCTGGGCCTCGCGCTCGTACGCGTAACGCTGGAAGCCCATCGGGGCACGATCAGCGCGAGCGAGACCGCGGGCGGAGGAGCGACGTTTCTGATTGTCTTTCCTCCACCGTGGGGAGCCTCCTCGTGAGCCCCCGCGTTCTGCTGGTCGACGACGAAGCCAACATCCGCCGCATGGTGGGCGCGTTACTGCAATCGGATGGTTTCGAGACCATCGAGGCCGCGGACGGCAACGCGGCGCTCACACGCGTCGTCGAGGATTCGCCGGACGTGGTGCTGCTCGACCTCATGATGCCGCCGGGCCCCGACGGACTCGCGACGCTCGAGCAGATCCGCAAACGCGCGCCGCACGTCCCCGTGATCATGATGAGCGGCAAAGCGAATCTCGCCGATGCCGTGCGCGCCATGAAGCTCGGCGCCTTCCAGTTCCTCGAGAAGCCGCTCACACCAGAAGGCGTCGTCGTCACGCTGCGCAGCGCGCTCGAGCTGAGCCGCACCCTCGCCGAGAACAAACGGCTGCATGAGCAGCTGGGCCATGCCGACCCGCTCGTGGGCTCGAGTACCGCGATGGAGGACCTGCGCGCGCTCATCGCGCGCGTCGCACCCACGGATTCCCGCGTCCTGATCACCGGCGAATCGGGGACCGGGAAGGAGCTCGTCGCGTCCGCGATTCACCGGCAGAGCGCCCGCGGCAGCAAGCCGTTCGTGACCGTGAACAGCGCCGCCCTGCCGCGCGACCTCGTCGAATCGGAGATGTTTGGGCACGAGCGCGGCGCCTTCACCGGCGCGACGGAACGGCGCCAGGGCCGCTTCGAGCTGGCCGACGGCGGCACGCTGTTCCTCGACGAAGTCGGTGATCTCGGCCCAGAAGCGCAGGCCAAGCTCCTGCGCGTGCTCGAGAGCGGCGTCGTCGAGCGGCTGGGCGGAGAGAAACCCTTTGCCGTGAACGTCCGCGTCCTCGCGGCCACGAACAAGGATCTGAGAGACGCCGTGCACCAGGGTCAGTTCCGCGAGGACCTCTGGTTCCGGCTCAACGTGCTGCCGATCCACATCCCGCCGCTGCGCGCGCGGCCTGAGGACGTGGCACCGCTGGTGCGCCATTTCGCCGCGCGCTGCGCCGCCCGGCTCGGCCGGCCCGTGAAGTTCGACGCGGGCACCATTCCCCTGCTCGCCGCCTACTCCTGGCCGGGCAACGTCCGCGAGCTGGCAAATATTGTCGAGCGGCTCGCGATTCTGTCTTCCGCGGAGCTCGTAACCGCAGACGATGTCGCGCGTGTGCTGCCGCAGGACGGTTTGGCTCCGCGCCCCGCCGCCGCAGCCGAGGGCGACGCGCCGTGGCGTGATATCGCGCTGTCCGACACCCTGGACCAGTACGAGCGCGAGCTGATCGCCCGCGCGCTCTCGGTCTCACGCGGCAACGTTGCCGAAGCCGCGCGCCGCCTGCTCACCGACCGTGCCAATCTGTACCGCCGGATGCGGCGTCTGCGCATCGAGCCGCCGCGCAATTCCTTCGACTCCACCGAAAGCTGACTATGCTCGCGTTTCTGTTGGCCCTGGCAACCGTGCAGGATACGACCATCGTCATCCACCCCGAGAGCTCGAGCGCCACGCTGGAGGCCCGCGCGTTGCCGCGCCTCGTGTCGGATGAAGTCATTCGGTTCTACAACGACCCGGCGACGACGCGCCTGGTTGGACGTACCCGCCTGCCGCACGGCAACGAGTGGCGCGGCAACGTCGCCGTGCGCAGTGGCCCCGTGTTCCTCGCGGGCCGAGTGCAGGGCACGCTCGTCGTCATCAACGGTGATCTGTTCTTCGAGACGGGCGCCGAGGTGAGCGGGGACGTGATCGTCGTCGGCGGAACGGTCGACACGACATCCGCCCCGAAAATCGCCGGTGAGCTCCGGCAGTACCGCGAGCCGCTGCTGTATCGCCTGCGCAACGAGGGCGATCAGATCGAGTACGCGCCCAATCTACGCCGCCGGCTGCCGAATCTCGGCGCGCAGGTGTCGTGGGGCTCGGCGGAGTCGCGCTCCTCGCTGACGATCGCCACGGGCGGGACGTTCAACCGCGTCGAGGGATTGCCGATCGTGTTCGGACCCGTCTTCGACTGGAAGCTGCAGCAGAGCTTCCGGCTGCGCATCGATGCGCTCGGCGTGTTCCGGTCGGCGGGTGATCTCTCCGACAGTCGCAGCGACCTCGGGTACATGCTCCGCAGCGAGCTCCGCTCGGGCGAGGTGCGGCCTGTGGGGATTGCGGTGCGCGCCTTCGACGTGGTGTCGCCCGTGGAGGACTGGGGACTCCATAGCAACGAGGTCGGGTGGAGCTCGTTCCTGTTCGCGCGCGACTACCGCGACTACTACCTCAACAAAGGGTGGGCGGCCCGCGTCTTCGCGCAGCCGGAGCGGCCGCTGTCACTGTCACTCGAAGCGCGACGCGAATGGCACACGAGCGTGGCCGCGCAGGACCCGTGGACGATATTTCGCAACTCCGAGCAGTGGCGCCTCAATCCACCGATCGACGAGGGGCATTTCACGACGGTTACGGCGAATATCGCGCTCGACACGCGCAACGATCCCGACGAACCTACGGCCGGATGGCTGGCCCGCCTCTCATTCGAGAATTCGCGCAGCTCCGATGTTGTGCCGCACGCGGGCGTGCCGCCGACGGTGCGTGATTCGATCCCGACGGACGGCTCCTACCAGTTCAATCGCATGTTCGTCGATGTGCGCCACTATGCCCGCATCAGTCCGTCCGGTCGGATCAATGTGCGGCTGGTGGGTGGCGGCTGGATGGGCGGCGACCCGTTACCGCTGCAGCGCCGGCTTTCACTGGGCGGTCCCGAGCCGATGCCCGGCGAGCCGTTCCGTGAATCGGCGTGCAATAGAGACTTCGTCGACCCGGCGTTCGCGGGCTCGAAGCTCGCCGCCTGCGACCGCGTAGTGGCATTCCAGGCCGAGTACCGCGGCCATGTGAAGCTCAACTGGAGCTACAACCCCTCGAGTGCGCCCAAGGAAGAGGCACCGCCGTTCTGGCTGGAAGGCCTCGACCTCGTTGTCTTCGCCAACACCGGGCAGGCGTGGCTCGTCGGCGACGGCCCCGGGCAAACGCCCGCCGGCCGGCTCCCCGGCCTCGGCAGCTGGCTCGTGGACGTCGGTCTGGGCGCGGATTGGAGCGGATTCGGCGTCTACATAGCCAAGGCGGTCACCACCGGCGAACGACTGCGTTTCACGGCCAGGCTCGAGCACCGGTTCTAGAGTGCGCCTCGTCTGGGGTGCGGTGGTCGGCCTGGCGCTCGCCAGCGCGGCCGCCGCGCAGTCTCCCACGCTCACCGTCACGCTGCAGAGTAACCTGCCACGCGTGCGCAGCACGGGTCTGCTCTCCGACGGCAAGTTCCTCGGATTGATGCGCTCGGGATTTCCGCTGCGGCTGCACTACCGCCTCGAGCTGTGGCACGTGCGCGGCAGCTGGTTCGATCAATTCATACGCGAAGTGTCGTGGGACGCGGTCGCGCGCAACGACCCGCTCGCCGACGACTTCATGCTGATCCGGCAGGGCGGCAGGATTACGCGCTATTCCACTTCGGAAGAGCTGGCGGCCGCGCTGGACATTCCCTACACCGTCACCATGCGCCCGACCGGCTCCCCCGGCGACCGATTCTACTTCGTCGCGCGGCTCGAGGTGACGACGCTCAACGACACGGACCTGCAGGAATTGTCGCGCTGGCTGTCAGGAGATGTGGGGCCGGCGGTTTCCGGTGGAGAGAACTTCGGCGACGCGCTCGCGCGCGGAGCGCAACGGGTTTTGGTGCGGCTGGCGGGATTGCCGCGTCAGCGGCTGGAAGCGCGCAGTACTACGATCCGAATTGGCGATCGATAGCCGCGCGGATCTGCTCGAGTGACCGGCCCTGCTCTGACATCTGACTCGCCAGCATCGCCTCACCCATGCAGATGTCACAATACGCGCCGTGCGTAGACTCGAAGCACGTCAGCAGCGAGCGATGGCCGGCGTGCTTGGAGCAATCGCAGTGGCAGTAGACGCCATCCAATGTGCCCGCCGCCTGGCGCGCCGCGGCGTACGCCTCAACCGCACCGGGATTATGCGGAATGAATGATTGCGGCAGAATCTTTTCGTTGGTAATGCCAGGTCGCGGGTCGGGGTGAATCGAGGCCCCCCCCGTCTGCGGCCGAGTGAGGAAGACCACCCCGGCGAGTGCGACCGCAGCCGCACCCGCCACTACCCAGGGCGTCTTGCTCATAGTGCCTCGAGCGTTGCCAGCACATCGGCTCCGTAGAAGAGCCGGATGTACTTCGCCTGCGTCCGCGTGAGACGCCGCACCGCCCACGAGAGGTGCACGAAATGCGGCTCGTGGGGCACGTGCAGCGGATGCATCCCGACCTCCTCGGGCAGCAGGTTACCCTTGCGGGTGTTGCAGCTCGAGCAGGCGGTGAGGACGTTCGTCCAGGCGTTCGTACCACCGCGCGACAGCGGCACCAGATGGTCGCGGGTGAGGCACTCGCGCTGCCGCAGCTCCTGTTGCGACCGGCCGCAGAACTGGCAGCGGTAATTGTCGCGAGCAAACAGGAACGTGTTGGTGACTTGGCGACGAAAGCGGCGTGGAACGTGGACGAAGCGAACCAGACGGATAACGGCGGGGCGCGGCACCGCCATTCGTTCCGAGTGGACTGGCGTGCCCTCCGCCTCCACGACTTCGGCCTTGCCGTCGATAACCAGCCGCAGCGCCCGGCGCACGGGCACCATGGTCAGTGGCTCGAACGAGGCATTGAGGGCTAGACAGCGCATGGGACATGCTAATACCGAGCGGCAACTTACAGCAAGTGAGACGTTTAGCTGGTCACGCCAGGCTGGAAACCGCGGCGTAACTCGTCAAGTTGCGCCTCCACCGAGGCACGGGACGCACCTCCAGGCGTAGCACGGCTTTCGACGCTTTTCTCCCACGTCCCAAGTTGCGCCAACGCCGGCGCGAGGGCCGGATGGATCGCCGTCGCGACATTGGCGGGCACCTTGTCGAGCGTGACTCCGGCCTGCTCGGCGGCGCGAACCAGCTGACCGATGAGTCCGTGACTTTCACGGAACGGCACACCCGCTTCGACCAGCAAATCGGCAAGATCGGTGGCCCGCATGGCGGGGTCGAGTGCAGCGGCCATCCGCTCCACATTCACGGTCAGTGTGTCGATCGCGCCGGTGACGGCCGGCAGCACAGTAGCCAGCGTGTCGCACGCGTCGAACAGTAGTGCCTTGTCCTCTTGCAGGTCCTTTTGATAGCCGGCGGGAATTCCCTTCAGAGTCGTCAGCAACGCGACCAAGTCGCCCAGCATGCGGCCGGCCTTGCCGCGGGCGAGCTCGAACACATCCGGATTGCGCTTTTGCGGCATCAGGCTCGAGCCCGTGCTGAAGCTGTCGGCCAGCGTCACGAAGCCAAATTCGCCGCTCGCATACGTGATCAGCTCGGCGCCGAGGCGCGAGAGGTGCGTGCCGATGAGCGCGATGGCAAACAGCACCTCGGCGACGAAGTCGCGATCGCCGGTGGCGTCGAGGGCGTTGGGTGAGACGGCGCGAAAACCGAGCGCTTCCTTGAGGAGCACGCGATCCACCGGGAACCCGGAGCCGGCGAGCGCGCCCGAGCCGAGCGGCAGCTCCGCCGTGCGACGCCCGGCATCCGCCAGGCGCTGGCGATCGCGAACGAGCGGCCAGGCGTGCGCGAGCAGAACGTAGGCCCAGCGCACCGGCTGGGCGCGCTGGCCATGCGTGTAGCCGGGGAGAATCGCGTCCAGTCCATCCTTCGCCTTGGCGACGAGGGTGCGGCCCAGTGCGGCGACGGCGCCATCCAGCTCATCGATGGCGGTCAGCGTCCAGAGTCGCAGATCGGTGGCGACCTGGTCGTTGCGCGAGCGGCCGGTGTGCAGCTTGCCGGCAACGGCACCCACCTCGGCATAGAGCAGGCGCTCGACGAGCGTGTGGACGTCTTCATCCGGCGCGCCCACGGCCGCACCATCGGCGAGTTTATCGGCAACGCGGTCGAGACCTTCGAGAAGCTGGGACTCTTCGCTGGCGCTCAGAACGCCCGCGCGGCAGAGCGCGTGCACCCACGCTTTGCTCGCGAACACATCCTGCGGCCAGAGGCGGTGGTCGACGGGAAGGGAGCGGTTTAAAGCATCGAGCGCTTCGCTCGGACCAAGAGCGAAGCGCCCACCCCACATCTGATGCGTATCAGCTCGCTGGGACATCCGTTCGATCGGCTGCGAGACCCGCTGCGATCCGCGACGCGAGACCGTAGAGGCGGATGAAGCCCTCGGCGTCCTTCTGATTGTAGACGTTGTCCTTGCCGAACGTCGCGTACGACGGCTGATACAGCGCGTACGGGCTCTCCCGTCCGGCGACGATGACGCTGCCCTTGAAGAGCTTCAGCCGAACGGTGCCCGTCACGTTCTGCTGCGTGGCGGTCACGAGCGCATCGAGCGCTTCGCGCTCCGGCGTCCACCAGCGACCGTCGTACACGAGGTCCGCGTAGCGCAACGCCAGCTCGTCCTTGAGCCGGAGCGTGCGACGGTCGAGCACCATCTGCTCCAACTCGCGATGCGCGGCATACAGCGCCGTGCCGCCCGGCGTTTCGTACACCCCGCGCGACTTCATTCCGACGAGGCGATCCTCCACGACATCGGCGCGGCCGACGCCGTGCTCGCCGGCGATTTCGTTCAGTTGTTCGAGGAGCTCAACGGGACCAAGCGGGACAGCGTCGACACTGACAGGGTTGCCTGCTTCAAAGCCGATCGTGACGACGACCGGCTCATCCGGCGCCGTGATCGGATTCTTGGTCATGACGAAAATGTGCTCGGGAGCTTCCTGCGACGGGTCTTCGAGAATGCCGCCCTCGTGCGAGCAGTGCCAGAGGTTGCGGTCGGTCGAATACGGTTTCTCGGCCGTCGCTTGAACGGGAACGCCCTTCGCGTGGACGTAGCTGATCAGATCCTCACGGCCCGCGAATTTCCATTCGCGCCACGGCGCGATGATTTGCAGCTCGGGGGCGAGGGCCGCATAGGTCAGTTCGAAGCGGACCTGGTCGTTGCCTTTGCCGGTGCAGCCGTGCGCGACCGCGTCGGCGCCGAGGCGCTGGGCGACGGCGACCTGATGCGCGGCGGTGAGCGGCCGAGCCATCGACGTGCCGAGCAGATAGGTGCGGGCGTAGATCGCGCCGGCACGCAGCGTCGGAAAGACGAAGTCGCGGACGAATTCCTCGCGCAGATCTTCGACGACGCAGTCTTCGGCGCCGGACCGTTTCGCTTTTTCGACGAGGCCCGTCAGCTCACCGGACCCCTGCCCCACGTCGGCGGCGAAGCAGACGACCCGCGCGCCATACGTTTCGCGCAGCCAGGGGACAATGGCGGACGTATCGAGCCCGCCGGAGTAGGCGAGCACGACGACAGGACCGGTGCCGGGGCGACCGTTCGTTTGTTTATGCATATGGGTGAATAAAAATACATGCAGGGAGGGACGGCACGCAAGTCCTAACAAAAGCAGGTCCTTCGCGCCTGCGGCGCTCAGGATGACAACCTTCCTCTCTCCTCTTCAAAAGGAAGTGAAGGGTTGTCGTCCTGAGCGAAGCGCGCGAACGCGCGCGAAGCGAAGGACCTGCTTTTGTCTTTACCACCCCCATCCGGTGCGGTATTGCGGCTTGAGGTACTCCTCCGGAATCCCCTGCGTGAGCACTGCCCCCGTTTGCGGATTCACATCGATCGGCTGCGCCGTGCGCACCGCCAGATTGCCGAGTAGCACCATCTCCGTGAGCGGCCCCGAATGGTCGGGGATGTTCGACCCCGCCGGCGTCCCCCCTTTGCACGCCGCGATCCACTCGGCGTACACCCCTTCGGTTCTGGGGTACTTCTGCGCCACCGGGTGCGCCGTGACCTCGGCCTGCTTGGCCGCATCGAGCAGCTTCGGGCTCTCGCCGTAGATGCCGGCGATCAGGCGCCCGCCGTCGCCGATCCACAGCTGCCCGCTCGTGTCGAACGGCCACGCGTTGGGGTCGGTGATCTCCGGCGGCCGCGGCGGATAGAGACTGCCGTCGCGCCACACCACGGTCACCGCCGGGCGGTTGGCCTTGGCCGCAAAACTGTAGGTGATGCGGGAGCAGGCGGGCGCGGTCTCGGGGTACAGCTTGGTCGATTCCGCTTCGATGCGCGTCGGATAGCCGAGGCCGAGCGTCCAGAACGACGCGTCCATCGAGTGGCACGCGATGTCGCCGAGCGCACCGGTGCCGAAGTCCCACCAGCCGCGCCATTTGAACGGCGCATACGCGGGATGGTAGGGCCTGGCGGGCGCCGGCCCGAGCCACAGATCCCAATCGAGCGTCGGGGGCGTGTAGAAATCGTCGAGCGGGCGGTCGATCGCCTGCGGCCAGATCGGCCGGTTGGTCCAGAGCTGGATTTCCCGCACCGTGCCGATCAGCCCCGCCTCCACCCACTCGCGGATCAAGCGCGTGCCTTCCTCGGCGTGCCCCTGATTGCCCATCTGGGTCGCGACTTTCGACTTCCGCGCCTGGTCCTCGAGCTGCTTCACCTCCCACAGCGTGCGGGCCAGCGGTTTCTGGATGCGCGTGTGCTTGCCGAGCTTCATCGCGGTCATGCCGGCGACCGTGTGCGTGTGGTCGGGCGTCGAGACGGTGACGGCGTCGATGCTCTTGCCTTCCTTGTCGAGCATCTGGCGAAAATCCTTGAAGCGCTTCGCCAGGGGAAACGCCGTGACCGACTGCGCCGCCTGC
>DASZCG010000190.1:0-7955 GCA_035943355.1 Gemmatimonadales bacterium | reverse complement strand
TCAGGTTTCAGCATCATCCACAGGACCGGCTCGGCGGCCTGCGTCTGGCCGGCGAGCTTGATCGTCGGATCGATCTGCTGCGGAAAGAACTGGATCGGCTGCAGCTGGCCGTTGCGGTAGTTGTACGGCAGGCTCTGCCAGGTCAGAAACGCGGCGTCCACCGGGTCGAAGCTGGCCGAAATCCCGTACGCTTCGGCGCCGCGCGTCGACGTGGGAATGCTGCCCCAGTGCCAGGCATTGTCGGTCAGCGTGATGAACCGCGCCGCCCCTCCTTCGAATTCCTCGAGGTACGCCTGGCCGAACTTGTTGGGGCTCGGCTTGGAGATCGCGACTTCGCCGGAGATGGCGAGCGACGACAGCGCATCGGTGTGCACGCCGGGCAGGAAATCGGCCAAACGCGTGAGCCACGCCGGCTGGAAGTGCAGCTGCGTCGACACCCCGCCGATGAAGCTGGACGACGGCTCGAAACCCAGCGGCGGGCGGTTGAATGAGCTTTGCTCATTCTGGAACAGGCCGGTGACGTTGACCTGCCCCACCGTGCCGAGATCGTAGCGCGCGGCGAGACCATAAATCGACCGGGGCGCGACGCTGAACGCGGCGCGCTCCTCGAACTGGGCGCGCACGTCGGACGTGCCGGCGCCAAACAGCGAATCGGGATGCGTGAACTGCACCTGCCCGGTCGTGTAGTCGATCGAGTAGTCGACGTCGCGCACCAGCAGGCTGTTGCCCACGTAGATGCGCTCGCTCCCTTCCCGAATCTGGAAGCTGTTGAGCGCCAGGATGGACCGGTCGTCGGACGCCGAGGCCTCGATGTGCAGCCGCAGCGTGAACACCGAGGGCGGCGCCTGCGTCGCGAGATAGGCGCGGGGCGTGCGGTACAGCGAATCGTTGCGCTCGGTGGGCAGGAGCTTGGTGGAGTCGGCAAACGGCGTCAGGTGCGGGAAGATGATGAACAGGTCGCGCACCGGGTCGCCCTGATTGGGATCGCGCGCGCGGGGAAACAGCCGGTTGTATTGGTCGAACTGGTTCGGGTCGTTGTCGAGCGCGACGCCGAGCACGCTGAGATACGGCTGGCCGGCGGGCGAGCGCTCGCGCTGGTTGACCATCAGGGCGAGCGCCATCGACTCGCGGGTGACCTCGCGGCCTCCCACGCGATAGGCATTGCGGATCTCGAAGCGAAACGACGGCGCCGCCGCCGTCAGTCCGGGCTTGGGATCGTAGACCAGCCGCAGCGTGTCGGTCACCGCCGTATCGCGATTCACCTCGATCGGAAAGGTCCCGATCGTATCGGCGCGGTTAGCGCTGATGTAGGAGACCGCGAGGTGATCGTTCTGATCGAGCCGATTGGCGAGCGCGAACCAGGTACCGGTCGGATCGACGTAATAGTCTTTCCGCTCTTCGAGAATCTCCCACTCGAACGGTCCGGCGCGCTGGTCGGCGCAGTCGATGGCCTGGCCTTGCGGCCCGGGACCGCAGGCCACCGCGCGCACGCCACCGGCGTTCTGATTGCCCGTTTGCCCCGGCGCCACGGCGCGGCGGCGGTACACCCGCAGCGCGGCGACCGTGAGCGACTCGGGCCGCAGCGTTTGATCGAGCGAGAGAATGTCCACGGCGGGATAGCCGGGCAGCGCCGCGGGATCGATCGCGAAGAAGAAGCGGCCGGGTTCGTAATCCAGATCGCGCGCGTCGCGGTCGATCGGCTGGCTGGTCGTCTGGCCGACGTGATAGATGCGATCCTTCACCACGTTGCCCTTCTGCTGGGCGTAGATGCTGCGCAGCTCCAGCGGACCGACCTGCGCGATCGCCTGCACGCCGAAGTTGTTGGCGGGGATCGCGGCACTGATGAAGCGCGACGACGGCATCTGGAACGTCACATTGCCCGCTTCCACGCGCCGCAGGATTTCGTCTTCCAGTCCCTCGTACCACACGCGCAGGTTGTTGTTGGCATCGAACTCGCGCTGGCTGTCGAAGTCGACGTCCACGTGCAGGCGCTGCGCGACGACGCCGCTCGTCCGAATCGCATACAATGGATTCGGCGTGATCGTCGGAAATCCGGCGGTGCAGCCGGAGAGCGCCACCTGCTTGTCGGCAGCGGTGCAGCGCAGGTTGCGGAACTGATCCGCCTTCATCTCGAAGCGCACGTTGAGCTGCATCCCGATGTCGGCGTAGGGGCCGAGCAACCCGGCGGGAATGGGCGGCGGCGGGGCGGCGGGCGGCGGCGTCTCCGCTGCGGCCAGCGCCGCCGGCACCGTGAACCAGGGACGGCGATGCGCCAGCAGCGAATCGGTCCAGCTGGCGGCGAGCAGCGCGGGCGGCACGCGCGAGCCGAGCCGCCCACCGGGCGCGAGCGCCGCATTGCGTGGCGGACTGAGCGGCGGCACGCCGAACGTGTACACAGGAGCCTGCGCATGGACCTGGGGTACGACGAGCGTGGCGGCGAGCAGCGCTAGCGAGGCGAGACGACGCATCCCTTGTAGAGACTTGGGGTTCCGAATATAATGGCGCGACCAATCGTGCGCATCCTCAGCCGTTACATCCTGCGGCAGCACATTCCTCCGCTCGGGTACGCGCTCGCGGCACTCACGTTCGCGATGCTCGTCAATCAGGTCGCGAAACAATTCGGCAATTTCGTGGGCAAGGGTCTGCCGTGGAGCATCGTGTTCGAGGTGTTCGCGCTCTCGATTCCCTTCATCGTCGCGATGACGCTGCCGATGGCGGTGCTCGTCGCCGTGCTGTACACGTTCAGCCATCTCGCCGCCGACAACGAGATCACCGCGCTGAAGGCGAGCGGCATCAGCGTCGGCCGGCTGCTCCAGCCGGTCGTGGGCGGCGCGACGCTGGTCGCGCTCGTCGCCTTCCTCTGGAACGACCAGATCCTGCCGCGGTCCAACCACGCCCTGCGGACGCTCCTCGTCGACATCCAGCGGAAGAAGCCGACATTTCAGTTGAAAGAACAGGTGATCAATGAGGTGGTGACGAAGCAGTTCTTCCTGCGCGCCGCCCGCATTGATCCAGCCGCGAACACACTCAGTGACGTGACGATTTACGACCTGGAGGACCCCGACCGGCGCCGGATCATCATGGCCGACTCGGGTCGCATGGCTTATACCCCAGGCGGCACCGACTTGTACCTCACGCTGCACGATGGCGAGGTGCACGAATTCAAGCGCAGCGATCCGGAACACTTCAACCGCACATTCTACAGCGTCAACCGCATCAAAGTCGCCGGCGTCAGCAATACGTTCACACAGACGGAGAACGATACCTACCGCGGCGACCGCGAGATGACAATCTGCGCGATGGAGGAGGTGGTGGCGCACGCGCGCCGGGACATGGACCGCACACAGCGCGACGCGTTGATCGGCGTGACCGGCGAGCTGCGGCGCCTGATCAAGCTGGCAACGCCGCCGGCGGCACCGTTCGATACCACACTGCCACCCCCGTCGCTCTACTGTCGCGCGCTGGGCGGCCTGCAGCGCCTCATCGGCCCCACGGCGGCACAGGCGCAGGGCGTCCGCCAGGCAACGCCTCCTCCGACTCCCCGACACGGGCCCTCCCCGCCCCAGCGGGGAGGGGGGGGGGCTACGCCGCGTCCCCCGTCCCTGACGGAACGGCCGACTGCGACCGCCGTGCCGTACAGCGTGCAGCAGATGTCGCTCACCGCCTACGAGCAGCAGCTCCGCGGCGCGCGCATGCGCGCCGCGACGTACCAGGTCGAGATCCAGAAAAAGCTCGCGATCTCGGCGGCGTGCATCATCTTCGCGCTGCTCGGCGTGCCGATCGCGATTCGCTTCCCGCGCGGTGGCGTCGGCCTCGTGATCGGCACGAGCCTCGCCGTGTTCTCGATCTATTACGTCGGCCTCATCGGCGGTGAAGAGTTCGGCGACCGGTTGATCGTGCCGCCGTTCTTTTCGATGTGGACGCCGAATCTCATTTTCCTGATCGTCTCGATCCCGCTGCTCTGGACCGTGGGGCGTGCGGGCAGCAGCACCCACGGCGGCGACTGGCAGGACATGAAGCGCGCGCTCCTTGCATGGGTGGCGAAGAGATGACCATCCAGCTCCGCTCCGTGTTCCGCGTGCCGTATTTCGCCCTGCGCACCTTGGATCGATACCTGCTGCGCGAGTGGCTGCGCGTCTTCCTGATCACGCTGTTCGGCTTTCCCATTCTGGTCATCGTCATCGATTTGACGGACAAGATGGATCAGTATCTGGGCCGAGGCTTGAAGCCGCTCACGGTCGCGCTGTCGTATGTGTTCGATCTGCCCGAGAAGATGTTCCTGGTGTTGCCCGTCGCCGTGCTGTTCGCGACGGTCTTCACGGTCGGCTCGCTGGGCCGCCATTCCGAGCTGACGGCCGCGAAGGCATCGGGAATCTCGTTTCATCGCCTGGTGCGGCCGCTGTTTCTCGCCGCCGCCGTTTCTTTTGTCATGGGCCTGCTGCTGGGCGAGATCGCGCCGGTGAGCACGGCGAAACGGCTCGAGCTGCTGGGCGAGAAAGCGGTGCAGTCGCTGCCGATGCGGGACAACTTCGTGTACCGGGCGGACGGCGGGTGGGTGTACGCGGTCCGCAGCCTCGACCTCCGTTCGCACCAGATGCTCGATTTGATGCTGGAACGCGAGGGGTCAGGGGTCGACTATCCCACCATCGTGCTGGCCGCGCAGCGCGCGGTGTACAGCGATACCAGCAAGAGAAGGAGCGCGCGGCCTTCCCGGGCGCACTGGACGTTGTATCAGGGCGCGCTGCGCTACCTCGAGGGCAACGACCCGGTCGGCGAGGCTGCGTTCGAGTTCGATTCCCTCGTGTCGCGCACTTTGCGCGAGAGCCCCGTCGATTTGCTGGCCCAGCCCAAGGCGCCCGACGAGATGCGCTACAACGAGCTGCGCCGCTACATCGACGCGCTGGCGCGCAGCGGCTCGAACGCCAAGAAGCTGCAGGTGGAGCTCTCGCTCAAGATTGCCATTCCGTTCATCTGCCTGTTGATCGCGCTCTTCGGGGCGCCGCTGGCGATCTCCACGCCCAAGAGCGGCGCGGCGTGGGGCGTGGCCGCGAGCCTCGCCACGACATTCATCGTGCTGCTGATGTTCCAGCTCGCCAAGGCGGTCGGGTCCGGCGGTGTCTTGCCGCCGACACTCGCGGCATGGTTTCCGAATCTTCTCGTTGGTATCGCAGCCGTGTATCTGCTGCGTAAAGCACCCACCTAGCGTCCTTGACGCAGTTCCACTGGCGGGCGACTTTCTCCCGTCGATGGGCACCGCAACCCGCATCCGTTCCCTTCGAAGGAGAGGTCCATCCATGCGCTGGATCGTTGGCAGCCGCGCCGTCGTGGCAGCGGCGGTCTTTTCGATGCTCTGTTCGGGCGTTCTGGGCGCCCAGGGCGTGACCACCGGCGCGATCGCCGGGAGGGCGACCGACTCGACGGGCGCTCCACTGGACGCCGCCCGCGTCGTTGCCGTGCACACGCCTTCGGGAACCACCTATTCGACAGCGACCCGCGTCGACGGCCGCTTCACGCTGCCAGGGATGCGCGTCGGCGGTCCCTACCAGGTCACGGTGTCGCGTGTCGGCTACCGGCCGGAGATCCAAAACGGCATCAGCGTCACGCTGGGCACGACGGCGGACTTGCAATTTCGGCTCGCTGCGGCCAGCGTCGAACTGGCGCCTGTCACGGTGGAAGCAACGAGCGGCACGGTCTTCAGCTCCGGGCGAACCGGCGCGGCGACGACGGTGACCACCGAGCAGCTCCAGCACCTGCCGACGATCAGCCGGCGAGTCGAGGACCTGCTTCGGCTGACGCCGCAGTACAGCCCCATGTCGTTCGGGTTTTCGTTTGCCGGACAGGATAACCGCCTGAACAACATGACGATCGACGGATCCTACTTCAACAACTCATTCGGGCTCGCCGGCCAACCGGGCGACCGCACCGGCGTGACCCCGATCTCGCTCGACGCGCTGCAGCAGGTGCAGGTCGCGATCGCGCCGTACGACGTCCGCCAGGGCAACTTCGTGGGTGCCGGCATCAACATGGTCACCAAGAGCGGCACCAATCAGTTCAGCGGCTCGCTGTTCTACAACACGCGGAACAACGATAACGTGGGGACGCAGGCCGGGCCGAACAAGTTCAACCCCGG
Source organism: Gemmatimonadales bacterium (assembly GCA_035943355.1). Lineage (GTDB taxonomy): Bacteria > Gemmatimonadota > Gemmatimonadetes > Gemmatimonadales > GWC2-71-9 > 20CM-2-65-7. The sequence goes on along the minus strand of DASZCG010000190.1, from coordinate 1,825 downwards.
GACCTTCGAGTACAAGAACATCGGTGTCTCACTCGGCGGTCCGATCATCAAGAACAAGCTGTTCTTCTTCGCCAGCTACGAAGACGACAAGCAAACGCAGCCGGGGACGACGTTTGTCGCCAACTCGGGAACCGACTCGGTGACGGGCACGCATACGCGGGTCCTCGCCTCCGACCTCGACGCCTTGAGCAGCTACCTGCAGACCAATTTCAACTACGCGACCGGACCATATCAGAATTACGACTTCAAGATTCCGTCGACACGGTTCCTCGCGCGCGTGGACTTCAACCTGAACGAGCACAACAAGTTCAACATTCGCTACAACCTGTTGAACTCGAGCTCCGATCAGCTGATCTCCAACTCCAACTCGCTGGGGTTCGGCTCCCGCCGCAGCAGCCTTTTCTCGCTCAATTTCGCGAACTCCAATTACGCGATTCTCGAGAACATCCGCTCGATCGTGGGGGAATGGAACTCGACCTTCGGGAACAAGTCGAACAACCTGATCCTCGGCTACAACAAGAGCGACGAAAGCCGCAAGAACGTCCAGGGCCCGTGGTTCCCGGAGGTCGAGATCTTCCAGGGCACGAGCAACTACACCACGTTCGGCTACGAGCCCTTCACGCCGCAGAACCAGTTGTTCTACCACAGTACTCAGCTCCAGGACAACTTGACGATGTACCTGCCGAAGCACGCCGTCACGCTCGGGCTGAGCGTTGAGAAGTATCACTCGACCAACGTGTTCTATCCGGGCGCGCAGAGTGTGTACGTCTACAACTCGCTGGCGGACTGGTACACCGACGCCAACGATTACCTCGCCAATCCTAACCGGACCGTCTCGCCGGTGACATTGCGGCGGTTCCAGCTTCGGTACGCCAACATCCCCGGACAGTCCCAGCCCGTGCAGCCGCTCGACGTGCTGTACTCTGGCGTCTATCTGCAGGACGAGTGGCGGCCGAGCACGAACCTGACACTGACCGCGGGAGTCCGGGTCGACGCCCCGAATTTCACGAACACGGCGTACGACAACGCGGTCGCCGACACGATGACGTTCCGAGACCAGCATGGGAACCCGGTGCATTACAACAGCGGCGCGCTGCCCGGCGTGAACCTGCTGTACTCTCCGCGCGTCGGGTTCAACTACAATGTGCGTGGCGAGTCGAAGACGCAGATTCGCGGCGGCACGGGCATCTTCACCGGCCGCCCGGCATACGTCTGGATTTCGAACCAGATCGGCAACACAGGCGTGCTCACCGGGTTCATTCAACACGACACTACGACGGCGTACCCGTTCAACCCCGATCCCGATCACTACAAGCCAGCGCCCACGGGGGCGCCGGCAGCCAGCTTCCAGCTCGCACTGACCGATCCGAACTTCAAGTTCCCGCAGCTGTGGCGGAGCAACATCGCCGTCGACCAGCGCTTGCCGTGGGGTCTGACGGGGACGGCCGAGTACCTGTATTCGAAGGACGTCAACGGTATTGCGTACATCAACGCGAACCTGCCGGCGCCGCAATCGGCGTTCTTTGGACCGGACGGGCGGCCGCGGTGGACGTCGAACCGCATTTACGCAAACGTCAGCGACGCGACGGTGCTGACGAACCAGGCGAAGGGCTCCTCCTGGAACGCCGCGGCGACGCTCGAGCGCGCATTCCAGAACGGCCTGTATGCCATGGTCGGGTACAGTTACGGCGTCAGCAAGAACACGGTCGACGCCGGTTCGATCGCGTCTGGCTCGTGGACAGGCAACTTCATTGCGAACGACCCGAACAATCCGATCGCGGCCTACTCGCAGTTTAATCCGGGCCCGCGCGTGTTCGCGGCGGTC
>DASZCG010000189.1:0-22794 GCA_035943355.1 Gemmatimonadales bacterium | reverse complement strand
TGATGGGCCAGTCCGAGACCAACGTGCTGATCGACAACCGCGTGCTGTCCAAGATCACGCAGGGCATCACCACCGAGGTGACCGGCGAAGGCGGCTCGGTGGCGCCGCTGACAGACCAGCTGGTGCTCGCCGACTCCGATGCAATGAAGAAGTGGCACTATCGCGAAGACTGGCGCGATCTGAACGGCTACTTCGCGCAGCTCGAAAAGCAGGGCTCGACCCTGAACCTGGCGACGTTCATTGGCGCGACCCAGGTGCGGCTCGCCGTGGTCGGGAACGAGAACCGGCAGCCGACCCCCGCCGAGCTGTCGCAGATGACGGCGATCGTCGACACGCTCATGGAACAGGGCGCGCTCGGCGTCTGGACCGCGCTCGAGTACGCACCGGCGAGCTATTCGAAGACCGAGGAGCTGATCGCGCTGGCTCGCGCGGCCAGGCGCCACGGCGGCATCTACGCCTCGCACATGCGCAATGAAGGCGAGCACATCGACGAGGCGCTGAACGAGCTGTTTCGGATCGCCAAGGAAGCCGATATCCCGGCCGAGGTTTCGCATCTCAAGTTGTCGGGACGCAAGACGTGGGGGCAGATGCCGCGCATCCTGGCGCGCATCGATTCGGTCCGGGCCACCGGCCTGGACGTCACGGCCGATCAATATCCCTACATTCGCGCCGCTACGTCGCTCGACGCGTCGATCCCCACGTGGGCCGAGAGCGGCGGCATGGACTCGCTGCTGATCCGGTTGCGGGAACCCGCGACGCGTGCCCGGCTGCATCGCGAAATGCAGAATCCGAGTGGCGGCGAGGTGTTCTATTCGGCGGCAGGCGGCGCAGCCGGGATTCTCATTACCGGCACGTTCCAGGATTCGCTGCGCTACATGCAGGGCAAGACGGTGGCCGAGATCGCGGCGGCGCGGCAGCAGGATCCGATCGAGATGGTCTTCGATATCGTCCTGGCCGAAAAGGGACATCGCACGGACGCGGTGTACGCGATCATGGACGAGCCCGACGTCCAAGCGGCGATGAAGCAGTGGTGGGTCTCGGTGAACACGGACTTCGGCGGCATCGCGCCGGACGGGCCGTTGGGCACGCAGTCGGCGCATCCCCGCGCCTACGGCACGTTTCCGCGGATTCTCGGCCATTACTCGCGCGACCTGAAGCTCTTCCCGCTCGAGTTCGCGGTGCGGAAGATGACCTCGCTGGCCGCGCAGCGCGTCGGGCTCGCGGACCGCGGGCTCGTGAAGCCGGGCATGTACGCCGATATCACCGTCTTCAATCCGGCGACCGTCATCGACCGCGCGACGTTCGAAAAGCCGCATCAGACGTCCGTCGGCATCGAGTACGTGCTGGTCAATGGAAAGGTCGTGGTACGGAAGGGTCAGCTCACTAACGAGCGTCCGGGTCGCGGGTTGCGAGGCCCCGGGTACAGCGGGTCGCGCTAGTGTGACACTCGGCCGGCTGGTCGTAGCCTGGATTCTCGTGGGGGCATGGTTCGAGGTCGCGACATTTCTCGCGACTTATGTCGTCAATCGGCTGGCGCTTCCGCCTGACGCCACCGTCTACGTCGGTGTCCCCACGTACGTTCTCAAGCGTCGACTCGTGGAAGCTGCCCTGCTCACATTGATCGCTTCGTTGTGGTTCGATTCGCTGGGGAGCGGCGCGTGGTGGATACTGTTTGTCCTATTCGGACTGCTGGTTTCTTCGCTGCGATGGTTTACGCCTGCGGCGGACGTTAAGGCGCAGCGCGCAATCTTTGCCGACATAGTGTGTGACGTCGCGCGATACGTCGGTGCGGGAGCCCTGCTCGCCTGGCGTCTTTCGTAGCTATCTTCGCTGGACAATGACGCCCATTCGCCTGACTGCGCTTTCGCACGGCGCCGGCTGAGCCTGCAAGCTCGGCCCTGCCGAGTTGGCGCAGGTCTTGCGCCACGTGCCGACCCTCACGGATCCACGCATCCTGGTCGATGCTTCGACGCGGGACGACGCCGCCGTGTATCAACTGACACCGGACCGCGCGATCGTGGCGACCGTGGACTTCTTCACGCCCATCGTCGATGACGCCTACGACTTCGGCCGCATCGCCGCTGCCAACGCGTTCTCCGACATCTATGCGATGGGCGCAACGCCTCTGCTCGCGCTGAACCTCGTTGGGTGGCCGCGGGACACATTGCCCTATGAGCTGTTGGGCGACGTGCTGCGCGGCGGCGCCGATATCGCGCGCGACGCCGGCGCGTTCGTGCTCGGCGGCCACTCAGTCGATGATCCCGAGCCCAAGTACGGAATGGTCGTCATCGGCGAGGTGCACCCCGATCGCATCACTGCAGTCACCGGCGCACAAGCGGGCGACGCCCTCGTACTCACGAAGCCGATCGGCACCGGCGTCCTGACGACCGCGCTCAAACGCGATCTCGCCTCGGCAGCAGATCTGTCAGACGCAGTGACGTCGATGGCCACGCTCAACGCAGGCGCGGCGCGCGCCATGCTCGCCCATGGCGCGCATGCGGCCACAGATGTCACCGGGTTTGGCCTGCTTGGCCATCTGCACAACATGCTGGCGGCGAGCGGGGTATCTGCAGAGCTCGACGCGCCGGCCGTGCCGCTGCTTCCCAAGGCGGCAGCTCTCGCGGAGCGCGGCGCGATCCCCGGCGGCACGAAGCGCAACCGCGAGGCCCTGGCCGACAAGGTCCGGTTCGCTGCCGCGGTACCGGAGCCGGTCCGCGTGTTGCTGTTCGATGCGCAGACATCGGGAGGATTGCTGATTGCCGCGCCGCCAGACCGGGCTGATGCTCTGGTGGCAGCACTGAAGCAGGAAAAGACTCCTGCCGCGGCGCGCATCGGGCGGATCGTTGGTGGACTGCACGGAACCATCGCGGTCTCCTGACAGGCTCATGGCGACCATTCCGGAATTCCGCTCGCTGACGCCGGATGCGCTCGACGCGCTGGAACTGGCAGTCCGCCAGCATCTGCGGGTAGCGCTGCGGCGGCGCGGGACCGAATATGTCGTTGTGGCCGAGCGCCTCGAAACGAGCGGGCGCGATGACGTGCTCGCGGGACGGTTACCCATGACGGGCGAGCTGCTCGCGTTTCGCTTGCGTGACCTGGAGAGCTTCGCGGTGCTGCCCTGAGCACCGCTCCGTAGCGTGTTTACCCGACTGCTGATCGGCCTGGACGGCAGCCCCAACGCCGACGAAGCGCTGGAACAGGCGGTCGTCGTCGGTAAACGATTCAAGTCCCGGCTCCTCGTGGTGCACGTCAAGGAGACACACCTGCTCAGCGTTGGACGCCGCGCATCCGATTCGGGCGCGCTGTTGAGCCGCGCCGAAGAGCGCGTGCGAGATGCCGGGCTGCCGGTACAAACGGTGCAGCGGTTCGGTGACCCCAGCACAGAGCTCGCGACGCTGGCGCGTGATGTCGACACCGTGCTCGTCGGCAAGCGCGGGCGAACCTCAACCGGCGACGGCCTGGGCAAAACGGTGTCGGCATTGCTGCGCGTCGCGGAGCGCAGCGTGATCGTGTGCGCGAGCAAGCCGTCGCCGATGCGCTCCTGCGCCATCGCCTACGACGGCCGGGAAACGGCACAGCGAGCGCTGGCTTCGGTCGCTCGATTTGCCAGCGTCACGAAGAGCACCGTGCACATCATCCACGCCACCATCGATCCGGCGATCGGCATGATGGTCGTGGGAGAAGCGGAGGCGGTCTTGTCGATGCAAGGCGTGGCGTTCGTGACACATATCGAGCGTGGGACACCCGGTGAGGCGGTGGCCCGGGTGGTGCAGCGCATCGGGTGCGACGCGCTGTTTGCCGGGGCCCACGTCGGCGACCGCGAGCAGGTGACCGTGTCGCACGCCGAGGAGATCCTGCAGCAAACCGATATTCCCGTGGTGATCGAGCCATGACGGCAGAGCAGCCGTTCATACTGGTGCACGGCGACGAGAGCTGTCTCGGCAACGACTCGAGCAAGGCGAGCCGCGGCGGCAATGCCTCGCTGATCGAGGCGCGCGCGGGCGACAGCGTGGCGCGCTGGGATTTCTACGACTGCTCCCCGCAAACCACGAACAACCGGATGGCGCTGTCCGGTGCGATCGCGACGCTGGAGTGGGTCCGCCGCCAATGGCGCAACGCCCACGTGCGCTTCGTTTCCGATTCCGAGTATCTGGTGAAAGGGATGAGCGAGTGGATGCCCGCCTGGCAGGCGCGCGGCTGGCGTCGCAAGACCGGCTCGCTCGAGAACCTCGAGCTGTGGCAGGCACTGGCGCAGGTGGCCGCTCATCATACCATCGATTGGCGGTGGGTGCGGGGCCACAACGAGCACGTCAAGAATGAATACGCCAACTTCCTCGCGGTGCGCTCGGCGGAGCGGCAAGAACGCTCCAACGGACTGACCCCCTCCGGCTTCGACACGTGGCTGGCGCAACAGCGGGCCCGTGGTAAATACGTCGCATTCGACCCCGATGAGGAATTACATGAGCACAAGTAAGGACCATCTGCTCGCCGCCGATCCGTCCGTGCCGGTCGACCGGATTCCGCTGTACGAGGTCTACATGCGGATGGCCGAAGAGCTGGCGAAGCGCTCGACCTGTGCGCGACTCCGGGTGGGGACGGTCGTCACCGATCAGCGGCTCGAGAACGTCCTGGCGATCGGCTATAACGGCAACGCGCGTGGGCTGCCGAACAAGTGTGACTCTGCGGTCCCGGGCAACTGCGGCTGCATTCATTCCGAAATGAACGCGCTCGTGAAGGCACCGGGCAGCATGCGCGACAAGGTCGTGTTCGTCAGCGCGTCGCCCTGTGTAATGTGCGCCAAGCTGATCATCAACTCGGGTGTCACACACGTTTTCTACCGGAAGGCGTATCGCGATCCGTCCGGCGTCGAGGTGTTGCAGCAGGGTGGCGTCGTGCCCGTGTTGTACGACCGATGGACGAATGCGTGGAGAAACGGTGCGTAACGCAATCGTGCTGGTGACGCGCCCTGAGAGGGCGCGCTGACAATGGACGAACTCGACCGTCTATTCGGATTGCTGGTCACCGCGCTCGCGCGGGAAACACGCATCGCCGTGCCTTTCCCCGCCGCCGATGTGTACGAGCGCCTCGTGCCGTACCGCTCGAATCGCTCGCACCTCAACGTCGCCACGCACCAGGACTACGAGATGGCGGTGCTGCGCCTGCTCTCGGGCGAGCGCGGCTACGTGCAGCTCGAGCCGGAAAACGTGCGGGAGGCGATGCAGCGCGAGATCGCCACGATCAACCCCGATCCCGCCTACTTCCGCAGCTTTCCCGACGCGCTGGTCATGGTCAACGGTCGCGCGGCCGAGCGGGTGCTGCACGCCGATCGGGCGTACGCGCCGACGAGTGCCGAAGAAGAGGACGAGGAGCTGAGCGACGCGACGGGCGAGAATCCCGTTCCGTTGCCGTACGTACCACCGGCCGCGTTTCGCGTACCACGCGGCAACGACACGCCGACCCCCAATCAGTGCGAGTACTGCGGCGGTGTGCTTCCCTCGAATCGGGAGATTCGTTTTTGCCCCCATTGCGGCCAGCCACAAGGGGAGGGCGAGTTGAAGTGTCAGGGCTGTGGAAATGAGCTGGACGTCGGGTGGGCGTATTGCCTGGCTTGCGGGAGAGCGACGGGCTTCGAATGACGGGTGAGACGGGCGGGACGGGCGAGACGGGCCGTTGAAGACACATCGAGTCGCCGTGATCGCCGGCGACGGCATCGGGCCGGAAGTCATCGAGGCGGCCATCCCCATCATCGACCGCGCCGCGGCCACACACGATTTCGCATTGCAGTGGGAGCGGCTCCCCTACTCCGCTGATCATTACCTCAGGACCAAAGAAACACTCCCGGACGCCGCGTTCCAACATCTGCGTGATGATGTGGATGCGATTTTCCTCGGGGCGATCGGTGACCCGCGAGTCCCAGGCAACGAACATGCTCGCGACATCCTATTGGGCCTTCGCTTTCGACTCGACCTCTACGTCAACTTTCGCCCAGTCGTACTACTTCACCCGGACCTCACGCCTCTGCGATTGGCGCCCGCCAGCCCGTCCGCCCGCCAGCCCGCCATTGATTTCGTCATCTTCCGCGAAAACACCGAAGGCCAGTACACAGGCCGCGGGCGTAGTGAGGGCGACGAGCATGTCGCGGAAGAAGTGAACACTGGCACGGGCGTCGAGCGGATTATCCGCGCTGCGTTCGATTGGGCACAGAGTCACCAGAAGACCTGCGTTACGATGAGTGACAAGTCGAACGCCATTCCCACGCACAGAATCTGGCAAGAGAAGTTCAAGGCAATCGCGGGGGAATACCCGGGGGTTCACAGCGAGCATCGCTACGTCGACGCGCTGGCGCTGGAACTCGTCCGCGAGCCGGCGCGCTTTCAGGTGATCGTGACCAACAACCTGTACGGCGACATCCTCTCCGATCTGGGAGCGGGACTCGTGGGGGGGCTCGGCGTCGCGGCGAGCGCCAACCTGCACCCCGGTCGTCGCGGTGGATTGTTCGAGCCTGTCCACGGATCGGCGCCGCCGCTCGCCGGCAAGGGGGTCGCGAATCCCGTCGCCGCGGTACTGACCGGCGCGCTCATGGTGGAGCAGCTGGGACACCCCCGCGCCGCCCGCCTGCTCGAACGCGCCGTCGCACAAGCGCTTGCAGACGGCCCGCGGACGCCCGATCTCGGCGGCAAGTCCACGACGCGCGACGTCGCCGCCGCCATCGCCGCCGGTTTGTAGCGACTATATTCCCCCGAGTCTCGTAGCGGAGTCATCCCCATGAAAACCCAGGGCGCCAACAAGGACGTCGTCTTTCTGTCCGGTGTACGGACGGGATTCGGCGCGTTCGGCGGCTCGTTGAAGGACTTGTCGGCCATCGATTTAGGCGCAGTAGCGTCACGCCACGCGATCCAGCGCTCGGGCGTTCCCGCGAGCGACGTTGGACACGTCGTCTTCGGCAACGCGCTCCAGACATCGGCCGATGCCATCTACCTGGCCCGGCACGTGGGGCTCAAGGCTGGTCTGCCGATCGAAACGCCGGCGGTCACGGTGAACCGCCTCTGCGGGTCGGGTTTCGAAGCGATCACACAGGGTGCACAGCTCATTCTGCTCGGCGAGGCCGAGGCGGTGCTCGCGGGCGGCGCGGAATCGATGAGCCAGGCACCCCACGTCGTGCGCGGCGCACGCTGGGGCCTGCGGCTGGGACCGGCGCCGCTCGAGGACCTGCTGTGGGAAGCGCTGAAGGATCCGCAATGCGGCTTGTCGATGGCTGAAACGGCCGAGAGTCTCGCCGAGCAGTACAAGCTGACGCGCAAAGAGGTGGACGAGGTCGCGGCCCTGTCGCAACAGCGGGCGAAGCAGGCCTGGGACGCCTGCGCCTTTCAGGATGAAGTCATCCCGGTGACGATCAAGGTGAAAGGCAAGGACGTCGAGTTCCGCGCCGACGAGCATATGCGGCCTGAAACGACACTCGCAATTCTCAGCACGCTCAAGCCGTACTTCAAGAAGGACGGGCTGGTGACCGCCGGGAACGCGTCAGGCATTTCCGACGGCGGCGCGGCAACCGTGATCGCGAGCGAGGAGTACGCGAAGACGCGCGGGCTGAAGCCGCTCGGCAGGCTGGTCGCGTGGGCCGTGGCCGGCGTCGAGCCCAGGCACATGGGGATCGGACCCGCGCCGGCCGCGCGCAAGGCGCTCGCCAAAGCGGGAATGAAACTCGAGCAAATGGATCTCGTCGAAGTGAACGAAGCGTTCGCGCCGCAATACCTCGCCGTCGAGCGCGAGCTTGGTCTCGACCGGTCTCGCACCAACACCTGCGGCGGCGCGATTGCGATCGGTCACCCGCTGGCGGCGAGCGGCACGAGGATCACGATCCACCTCCTGCACACGCTGCGCCGTGACAAGAAGCGCTGGGGACTCGGCTCGGCGTGCATCGGCGGTGGGCAGGGAGCGGCGGTCATCGTCGAAGCGTTATGAGCGACATACTCGTCACGGCCCTCGGCGTCATCGCCCTCTATCTCTTTTCGGGGCTCCGCGTCCTGCGCGAGTACGAACGTGGCGTCTACTTCCTGCTCGGGCATCTCCGCCCCACCAAGGGGCCCGGCCTGATCTTCCTGCCGCCGCTGCTGGCCAAGATGCAGAAGGTGTCGTTGCGCGTCATGGCGATCGACATCCCACCGCAGGACGTGATCACCCGAGACAACATCTCGATCAAGGTGAACGCCGTGCTGTACATGCGGGTGAAGACGCCCGACAAGGCGGTCGTCGCGGTCGAGAACTACCTCTACGCGACGAGCCAGCTCGCGCAGACGACGCTCCGCTCCGTGCTCGGCGAGACGGAGATGGACGAGCTGCTCGCCAATCGCGACAAGATCAACGCCATCCTGCGGCAGATCATCGACACGCGCACGGAAGACTGGGGAATCGAGGTGTCGGCGGTGGAAGTGAAGGACGTCGATCTGCCGCCCGAGATGAAGCGCGCCATGGCGCGACAGGCCGAGGCCGAGCGCGAGCGGCGGGCGAAGATCATCAACGCCGAAGGCGAGCTGCAGGCGTCCGAAAAACTGGCAGCAGCGGCGCACATCATCGGCGCCGAGCCTGCCGCCATTCAACTGCGCTATCTGCAGACGGTGAATGAAATCGCGTCCGAAAATAACTCGACGACGATCTTTCCCATCCCGATCGATCTGTTCCGCGGATTACTCGAGAACGCGGGGAGGGCCGCCAGCAACGTGGGAAGCCGCGCCCTGCCCGCGGAGACCGGCGAGCGCGTTCCCGACGCTCCGCGCAAGTCGAAAGCCAAAGTGTGAGCGACCTGATCGACCGCAAGGCATTGGAGCGGATCGTACGCCGCGCCGCCGAGCTGCAGGCCGGAGCGCAGGAGATCGGCGAGGGCCTGACGAGCCAGGAGGTGTTGGCGCTCGGCAAAGATGTCGGGATCCCCGAGGGGTACCTGCGCCAGGCAATGCTCGAAGAGCAGACGCGCACGGGGGGGGGGGCGCCCGAATCGGCCGCCGGCACCTGGGCGTGGCTGACCGGACCCCGCTCGCTCGTCGCGCATCGCGTCGTTCCCGGCGACCGCGCGACGGTCGAGCGCGCGCTCAGCCGCTGGATGACGGACGACGAGCTGCTCCAGCCCAAGCGCCAATACGCCGACCGGACGTCGTGGGAAGCCAAAGCCGGGGCGTTCGCTTCGATTCAGCGCGCGATCTCGGGAAGACGCCGCTACTCACTCGCCAGCGCGCGCGAAGTCACGTCCCAGGTCGTCCAGCTGGAGCCGGGATTCTGCCTCGTGCGCCTGGAAGCCGATATCGGCCAACAGCGGAGGAACCGCATCACCGGGGGAATGGTCATGGCGATGTTCGGCTGGGGACTGACGGGCGCGACCGCGCTCATCGCCCCACCGCTTGCGCTCGCCCAGATCCTCGCGATGGTCCCCGGTGTCGGCCTGACGCTGGGCGGTGCGCTGGTCGCGCGCACGCACCGCAACGCCAACGAGCGCATGCAAGTCGGGCTCGAGCAGGTGCTGGACCGCCTGGAGCGCGGGGAGACGCGCGGGTCACCGAGCCAGACGGCGCTGCCCTTCGTGCGAATCGCCGAAGAAGTTCGCAAGGTCTTCGAGAATCCCAAGCCGAAGCCGAGGAGCTGAACACCGTCATGGCCGAGATCAGGCGCGTCGGGGTGCTGGGGTGTGGCTTGATGGGGAGCGGGATTGCGCAGGTCGCTGCCACCGCGGGCTACGACACGATCGTGCGCGATGTCGCGAAAGAGCTCCTCGACCGCGGCCGGGCGGGGATCGAGAAATCGCTCGCGAAATTCGTCGAGAAAGGCAAGCTCCCCGCTGCGGATCGCGACGCGACGCTCCAGCGTCTGACATTCACGACGTCAGTCGCCGATCTCAAACCGGTCGACATCGTGATCGAGGCGATCACCGAGGACGTGACGCTCAAGAACGCGCTCTTCAAGGAGCTCGACACGCTGTGCGGCGCGGGGACCATCTTCGCTTCGAACACGTCGAGCCTCACGATCGCGGAGATGGCCGCGGCCACGAAGCGGGCGGACCGCTTCGTCGGGCTGCATTTCTTCAATCCGGTGCCGCTGATGGCGCTCGTCGAAGTCGTCCGCACCGTGACGACGTCGGAGCAGACCTTCAAGCGGGTGTTCGCGTTCGCGGCATCGCTCGGCAAAGAGCCCGTCGCCGCGAAAGACAACTCGGGCTTCATCGTGAACCTGCTGCTCGTCCCCTACCTGCTCGACGCGATTCGCGCGGTGGAGCGCGGCGTGGGCAGCGTTCCCGACATCGACAAAGCGATGCAGCTCGGCTGCGGCTACCCCATGGGCCCGCTGACGCTGCTCGATTTCGTGGGGCTCGACACCACGCACCACATCGCCGAGATCATGTTCAAGGAATACCGGGAGGCGCGCTACGCACCGCCGCCGTTGCTCAAGCGGATGGTCCTCGCCGGGATGCACGGCAAGAAGAGCGGCAAAGGCTTTTACGACTACTCCGCCAATCCACCGATCGTCAACAACCTGGGACTCTAATGCTCGGTTACGATGCCGCCCGCTGGCACGCCGTGCTCAACGACATGCCCGCCGCGCTCCTGTTCGTCGCGGTGCTGTTCGATCTCGCAGCCGGTGCACTCAAGCGCGAGTCTCTCATGTGGGCCGCCATCTGGACGCTCTGGGCCGGCGTGATCGGCGGCTGGGTCGCGGTGGTTGCCGGAGAAATCGCGAGCGACACGATTCAGCACGGCGAGGCGATTCACGAGATCATGGAGAAGCACGAGACGATGGCGCTGGTGACGATGGGTGTCTTCAGCGTGGTGTTGGTCTGGAGAATGCTGCGCCGCTTCCAGATGCCCCCGCAGGAGCTCGCGATCACTCGATTCCTGAGCGTGATCGGCCTCGCTGGTCTCGTCTGGACCGGCATTCTCGGCGGCAGGCTGGTGTTCGAGCATGCGGCCGGTATTCCGACGCAGGCGCTCCAGGCGGAAATCGAAAATCGCGAAGCGGGACACCATCACGAAGCGGGTGAGGAGCACGAGCACGGCGCGCTTGCCGATACCGCTAAAGCCGCGGATACGACCAAGCCGACGCATGCGCATCCGCCTGGAACGCCGCCGCACTCCCATTGATGCGGGCACTCGCGGGATGCGCGCTACTCGCCGTCGCGTGTACGCCGGTCTCGACGCGGCCTTCCTTCGCCCCAATTCCTGAGGCGCTTCACGCCGTCATCAACGCCCCTCCTGCCACGGTAGCACAGGCCGCCGCACAGCTCCTCGCGGCGGACACCATCCCGGTGCGTTTCGTGAACGCCCGCGACGCGTGGCTCGAGACCAAGGACTTCGCCGGCACCCACCGCCTGCGTCTCTGGGCCGATCCCGATGTGCCCGGCAAAGCGCGCGTCACGATCGAGGCGGTGTATCGACCGTTCGACGATCCGTCACGCACGCCGCGCGACCTCGAGCGCGCCTCGCTGCCCGGCTCCCCGGGTCAGCTGCACGCCGCGAAACTCCTCGCGGCACTCAAGGAAAAGCTTGGAGTCACGAACTACTAGCCTCCGCCACAGCCTCGGCGCACTGGAGTATTTCACATTCGGCTTCGGCAGTATGGTGGGGGCCGGTTGGCTGGTCGTCATGGACGACTGGCTGGGGCGCGGCGGTCCAGGCGGCGCGATGCTCGGCTTTCTCGGCGGCGCGCTGCTCCTCATGCCCGTAGCCCTCACGTATGGCCGCCTGGTCCGGATGATTCCCGATGCCGGCGCCGAAATCGCGTATACCGAACGCGTGTTTCCCACAACCGCGAGCTTCATCGCCGGCTGGATGATGGTGCTGGCGTACGCCATCGTCTGCCCGTGGGAGGCGGTGGCGATCGGGAACTTGCTGGCTCGCCTGTTTCCCGCGATGAACGCCGTCGCGCTCTACACCGTCGCGGGAAAGGTCATCACCCTACCAAGGCTGGTTGCCGGGCTCGTGCTGACGGCCGCCATCGGCATCGTGAACTACCGCGGCATCAAGCTCAGCGGGCGCTTTCAAGACGTCATGACGATCGGCTTGCTCGCGTGCTTCGCGCTATTCGTACTGCTCGGGATTGGTCACGGGACGGCGACAAACCTGCAACCATTGTTCGCGCCCGTGGGACCCTTCGTGTCCGTTCTGCTCGTGCTGCAGATCGTGCCCTACTTCATGGCGGGCTTCGAATCCATTCCCAAAGCGTCAGAAGAGGCGCTGCCGGGACTCCAACCCGCTACGCTGTCACGGCTCATCACGGCGGCGTTGGTGGCCGGCGGGCTGTTCTATGTCGTGGTCGTCGGCATCGTATCCTGGGTCTACCCCTGGACCGGATTCGTTGGTCAGCATCTTGGTACTGACGCGGCGTTTGCGCGCACTTTCGGGACGCCCTGGATCGCGCGATTGATTCTCGCCGCAGCGGTGCTGTCGCTGTTCAAGGTGTTCAACGGAAACTTTGTCGCCGCCACACGGCTGGTGTACGCCCTCGGTAGACGGCGACTCGTCCTCCCCGCCCTCGGGACCGTCAATTCGAGGTTCGGAACTCCAGCCACGGCAATTGCGCTCGTCACGTTGCTCACGGGAGCGGCGGCGTTTCTCGGTGACGCCGTCCTGGTGCCGATCAGCGAAGTAGGTGCCGCCGCCGCACCAATCGGTTGGTGCGCAGCGTGTCTCGCATTCATGGCGATGGCGCGTCGCGCGGGCACGCGCGTTGGGGTCACTGCCGCGGGCGCGGGTGCGTGCGTGAGTATTGCGATTATGGTGATAAAAGTCGTGCCTGGGGTACCGGGCAGCTTTACCGCTGTGGAATGGCTCGCGTTTATTACGTGGTGCGTCCTCGGCCTGGCGCTTCGCCAACGAGTCCTTGCACCCACTGCTCCATCTGCCCCAAGTCGATAGCCGCATCGCGACACGGCCCGTTCGGTAGCTGCATCGTGAGGCCAAGTACAGGGAGTTTGCCGGCGACGTCGCGCAACCCTGTCATCATGTCGCGCTCGCACGCCACCGCGACGACTGCCCTGGGACGGCGTTCGCGGATCACCCGGCGCGCCAGCTGGCCGCGCGTCGCGACGAAGACGGGAACCTCGTAGCGCCCCGCAATCTCCAGCACGCCGTCGAGCGCCTGCTTCGACAGACAGCGGGGGATCAGCACCAGCAGCTCGCCCTTCCCAACCGTCCTGCCACGCCGCTCCGCGAGGGTGTTGTAAAGATCGATCGCCGCATGCTCCACCCAGTCGCGCTTCCCGAAGCCGCGCGCGACGAGCGATGTGTAGTTCATGAGCTGGAGGTACGGCCCGCGCTCCATCAAACGCTCGGGCAGGAAGTTCCTACCGCTGTAGAAGGACGCCGCCAGCACGCTGAGATGCAGCGCCAGGAGGCCGGCGAGCGTGCCCAGTGTGATCCAGAGGATCCGCGGCAGCGGGGCCCACAGCCCTCCGAGCCTCGGGCCAATCAGATAAAGAAGAAGCGCCACAGCACCCGCGCCGGCGGCCACGGTCAACGCCGCGAATCGGAAGAAGAGTCCCGGCGCGGCCGAGAAATCACCGCCCCGGGGAAGGGGACGGCCATCCCACTCGTCCCATTCGTGCCCGAGTCGTCTATCGACTTCGATGTGGATGAGCTGAGCGCGAGCCATGGGAGGAACGAAGCTTCACGTCGCGGTTCACGGGTGTCAAGTTTGGAGTGTGTTAGTCACCGATCCACGCATTCGCGCCGCCTACGCGGAGGGCGCCGGGGTGTATCGCATCGTACCCGATGCGGTCGCGATTCCACGGAACACCGCGGAAGTCGTGGCGCTCGTGCAACAGGCAGCCGCTTCCCGCACGGCACTCGTTCCACGCGGAGCCGGGAGCGGCATGCCGGGAGGGAATATCGGGCGTGGTGTCATAGTCGATATGAGCGCCGGTTTCTCTGCCCTCACGGTGGACTCCCATAGCCGCATCGCGCGTGCCGGCGCCTCAGTGACGTGGGCGGCAGTGAACGAAGCCGCCAAACCCTACGGTCTCCGCCTTCCGCCGGATCCATCATCGGGACTCTTTGCGACATGCGGCGGAATGGTGGCGACCAACGCTGCAGGACCGCGGACGGTGCGGTACGGCAGCGTCAGGACGTGGGTGGATGGTTTGGAAGTGGTCGATGCCGATGGCACCGTGAGAACCGTCAAACGAGGCGAGCAATGCCAGAAGTACAGTCTGAGTGCTGGAGACCGACAACTGGTCGCTGCACGCTTCCCCAGGACGCGCAAGAATTCCTCTGGCTACGCGCTCGATCGCTTCACGGAAACCGGTGATGAAGTGGACCTGCTCGTCGGCTCCGAAGGCACACTGGGAGTCATCACGGAGGTGCTGTGGCGTCTCGATCCGATCCCGCCGCATACCGCCGGCGCCGTACTCGGCTTCGCGGACCTGGCAACGATGGCCGAGGCCGTCCCCTTTCTCGTGTCGCTGCAGCCGTCCGCGTTGGAGTTGCTGGATGATACGCTGCTCCAGTTCATCCCTGACGCTCCCAAAGTAGCCTGCCTCCTCATCGTCGAATTCGAGCGCGAGACTGCCGCAGCGGCGCGAGGGGTCGTGGGCGACGCCGTCCGCGGTCTGAAGCACTCGCTGGCGCAGGTGGAGACGGCCGTGGATCGCGGCGGCCTCGACAGGCTGTGGCAGGTGCGACGACTCGCCTCACCTGCCCTTGCGCGCCTGCCGCTCTCGCAACGCTCGCTCCAGGTGATCGAGGACGGCTGCGTCCCGGTGGAGCGGCTGGGCGAGTACGTCACCGGATTGCGCGACGCCGCGACACGGCACGGCATCCCGGTGGCGATTTTTGGACATGCGGGAGACGGCCACGCGCACGTGAATGCACTTCCCGACATCACGGGACTCGGGTGGCGGGATGCGCTGCGCCGGCTGTTCGATGACGTCACCGATCTGCTCGTTCGCCTCGGCGGCGTACCGTCGGGTGAGCATGGCGTGGGACGGTTGCGCGCGGGAGTGCTCGAGCGGTTCTATGGGCGCGAGGTGATGGAGCTGTTTCGCAACGTGAAGCGTGCCTATGACCCGCTGACCATCTTCAACCCTGGTGTTATCATTCCCGCGACCGATTGGTCGCCGCTGGGCGCGCTGAAGGTGGGCGACGGCGCAGTGGCGATCCCCGACGATATCGCGACGCGACTACGAGAAGTGGAGCGCAGCGCCACATGGGCCATACCGAAACTCGAACTGACGCGCCGGACGCCGGACACCTGACACCTGTCCTCGAGCATCGCGACGTGGAGATTTTCCGCGCCCCCCGCATTTCCCTCGTCGCCCGCCCCCAGTTCCTCGAACCCGAGCATTTGGCCGTGAAATGGCGGGGCGAGGCGAGCGACGGCGAGCGACTGGCTGAGTACGCCGGCCGGCTCTGCTACATGAGCCAGCACAATCCGGTGAACCGTACCACCGCCGAGTATCTCGAGAACATCAAGAAGCAGGGCCATGGCTCCGTGCTGGAGCATGCCGTCTACGTGCTGCTCATCGAGGGCATCTCGCGCTCCTGCTCCCACGAGCTGGTGCGGCACCGCGCGGGATTCGGCTATTCGCAGATTTCGCAGCGCTACGTCGACGAATCACACGCCGCCTTCGTGATGCCGCCGGCGGTGGCGGGCGACGCGGCACTCGAAGCGGAATGGGAGCGCCAGGTCACCGCGGCGCAGGCGGCGTATGTCCAGGCAGTCGAAGGATTGATGCGCCGCCACGAGTGGGTGACCGACAAGGTGCACCGCCGCAAAATGGCGCGCGAAGCGGCTCGGAGCGTGCTCCCCAATGCCACCGAAGTGAAGATTGTCGCCTCCGGAAATGCGCGAGCTTGGCGCACCATGCTCGAGCTGCGCTGCGGCGAGGGTGCCGAGTTGGAAATCCGCCGGATGGCGATCGCGGTGTTGCGTGTCTTGCAGCAAGAGGCGGGCGCGCTCTTCTCCGACTTCGCGATCTACACGGCCGACGACAAACAGGAAGCTGCGCGCGTTTCCTATCACAAGGTCTGACGCAAAAACTTTTTGGCGCGATGCGCAAAGAGTCTTGCGCATCCTCTCATCATTCCACATGTTGATTTCAGAATGCGAATAGGCCTCGCATACAATGAGAAGCCTGACGCAGATTCCGCGTCTGATGCTTACGCCGAATGGGATGATCCATCCACCATCGATGCGGTCGAGCAGGCTCTCGGTCTCTTCGGCACCGTCGTGCGACTCGAAGCCGATGAATTCTTCCCGCAGAAGCTGATGCTCGCGCATCCCGACATCGTGTTCAACATGGCCGAGGGATTGCACGGGCCATGTCGCGAGTCGCATGTCCCCGCGCTGTGTGAGTACCTGAACATCCCGTACACGGGATCGGACCCGCTCACTCTCGCGCTGACGCTGCACAAGGGACGGACCAAGGAGATTCTCGCGTATCGCGGCGTCCCGACCGCGCCGTTCCGCGTCATCGATCGCGTGGCGGATCTCGAACGGATGCCGTTGCCCTATCCGCTGTTTGTGAAGCCGGTCGCGGAGGGGTCTGGTAAAGGTATATTCGTCAACAACTTATGTGAGACGCCCGCGGAGCTCGCGGAGCGCGTCCCCTTCCTCTTAGAGCGCTACGACCAGCCGGTACTCGTCGAGACGTATCTTCCGGGCCCCGAATTCACGGTCGCAATCCTCGGCAACAACGGTGATATCCGTTGCCTGCCCATTGTCGGGTTCGATTTCGCCACGCTGCCCGCCGGCGCGCCGCCGGTCTACGGCTACGAAGCGAAGTGGATCTGGGACACGCGCGAGCATCCGCTTGAGATCTTCCAGTGCCCGCCGATCGGCGCCTCCGGTTCGCTCTGCCGGGAGACGGAGCGGGTCGCGCTCGATGCCTATCGCGCGCTCGGCTGCCGCGACTGGTGCCGCATCGACGTGCGCGTCGATCGCTTCGGCGTGCCGAACGTGGTCGAGCTGAATCCGCTCCCGGGTATCATTCCCGATCCCGCGATGAACTCCTGCTTCCCGAAAGCGGCGCGCGTCGCCGGTTACTCGTATGACGAGCTGATCCAGGAAGTCCTGCGGACCGCCTGGAGAAGGCTCACCGGCCGGGCGGTTCTCCCGGCCACAGCGGCGGCGAGCGCGTGAGGGTCGTCGTTCTCTTTGACCCTGGAGCCGAGGACTGGACCGCCGAAGACGTCGCCGGGGTGATGGAGGCCGTCAACGACATTGCCGGCATCTTCGGCACTCTCGGTCACCAGGTTCACCGCGTCCCCGTTCGCCACGACATGCGCTGGTTCCAATCCTGCCGCCGCGCCGATCTCGTTTTCAATCTCTGTGAAGGCGTGCGCGGCGTGGCGCAGTGGGAAGACCACGTCGTCGGCACGCTCGAGCTCGCCGGCATCCCCTACACCGGCGCCGGGCCGTGGACAACGGCGACCTGCCGCCGCAAGGCCGTCGCGAATACACTGCTCGAGCGCGCCGGACTGCCCGTGCCGCGCTGGACGCTCGCGCAGGGCAAGATCGACGAGGATTTCCCGCTCCCCGCCATCGTCAAACCGGCGGCGGAGGACGCCAGCGCGGGAGTCGACCGCCAGTCGGTCGTCGCCGATCGCAAGAGCCTCAGGGCGCGCATCGCGGCCATGACGGAGCAGTTCGATGAGGTCCTCGTGCAGCAGTACATCGCCGGACGCGAGTTCAACGTGGGCATCGTCGGCGACCGCACACTGCCCCTGGCCGAGATCGACTTCAGCGACATGCCCGCGGGGACCTGGCCCATTCTCACCTATGCGGCCAAGTGGCACGTCGGCTCCGCCGAGGATCTCGGCAGCCGGCCGGTGTGCCCCGCGCAGATTTCGCAGCGCTTCGCCGACCGCCTGTCCCGCCTGGCCGAGGCCGCGTGGCGAACGATGCAGGGAAAGAGCTACGGTCGGGTCGACATCCGCGTGGACGACGCGGGCAAGCCGTGGATTCTGGAGGTCAACCCGAATCCCGATCTCACCGACGAAGCCGGATTATCGCGCATGGCGAAGGCCGCCGGGTGGGACTACCCCGAGCTGATTCGCCGTATTGCCGAAGGCGCCCTGCGCGAGGCGCAGGGGACGAAAGCCGCGCGTGAGCTGCTCGCTGCGCCCCGTCGGGCGCGCGCACCGCGCACGGCTTGATCAGCTGACCCGGGCGACCGGCCTCTTCCGCGAGGAGGAGGTCGCGACCGCGGTCGAGCTGCTGGACGAGTCCCTGGACGGCGACGAGGACTACCAGTTCCTCGGCGCGTTCGACGACGATCAATTAGTCGGTTACGCGTGCTGGGGACCGACTCCAGACACGGCAGGAACGCACGATCTCTACTGGATCGTCGTAGACCGGGAGCGGCAGGGTGCCGGAGTCGGGACGCAGTTGTTGCGCGATGTCGAGTCACGGCTCACGGCGCACGGCGCACGTCTCGTGGTCGTGGAGACCTCGTCGCGCGCCGATTATGGACCAACGCGGGCCTTTTATGAAACACGCGGCTACGCCAGAACCGCGACCATCCCCGGCTATTACGCGCCGGGTGACGATCTGGTCATCTATACCAAGGATCTGACGGATGGAGACCTGGCAGGAGCTGCTCCGTAAGCGGAGCATCACATCGCTCGAAGCGCTGGCCGAGCGCTTCGGTCCGGAGCACGTCGGGGAAATCGACCGGCTCCGGCAAGCCGCCGAGAATTTCGAATTCCGCATTGCGCCGGCGATGCTGGATCTGATCCGGGCGCCCGGGGACCCGATCTGGCGCCAATACGTGCCGACCGTCCAGGAGCTCGACGTGCACGATGGGTTGGTGGATTCCCTCGAGGAAGACGCCAACTCCCCCGTTCCGAACATCACGCATCGCTATCCCGACCGGGCGCTCTTTCTCGTCTCGCCGGTGTGCGCGGCCTATTGCCGGTTTTGCACGCGGCGCCGCAAAGTCGGCGACCCCGAGAAGATCCCGCTGTCGCAACTCGAGTCGGCGTTCCGCTATCTCGAGGAGCACCCGGAGATCCGCGACGTGATCATGTCGGGGGGCGATCCGCTGCTGCTCTCCGACCGGCGGATCGACGACATCTGCAAGCGGTTGCGGGCGATCCCGCATCTCGAGGTGCTGCGCATCGGCAGCCGGGTGCCCTGCCATCTGCCGGAGCGGATCACGCCGGAATTGTGCGGGATCCTGAAGCAGTACCACCCGCTGTACATCAACACCCACTTCAATCATCCGGCCGAGCTGACGCCGGCCGCGGTGAAAGCGTTGGGTATGCTCGCCGACGCCGGCATTCCGCTCGGTTGCCAGACGGTGCTGCTGAAGGGCGTGAACGACGACCCGGAAGTCATGAAGCTGCTGATGCAGCGGCTGCTCGCGGCTCGCGTACGCCCGTACTACATCTATATGTGTGACCAGGTCGCCGGCGCCGAGCACTTCCGCACCACCGTGGAGAAGGGACTGGAGATCATCCAGGCGTTGCGGGGGTGGACGTCCGGCCTTGCCGTGCCGCATTTCGTGATCGATGCGCCGGGAGGGGGCGGAAAAATCCCGCTGCTGCCCGAATACGTCGTGAAAATCACGGATACGGAAGTGGTGCTGCGCAACTATGCGGGCAAAACCTACCGGTATACTCAGCCGATCGAACCGATTCTCGTGGGCTGACGGAGCCCCTTGCAGAGTTCCGCCCCTCTTCGCATATTTATGTCAGCCCATGCATAAACATACGACGTCCCTGCTGCCGATTAATAATCCGCGCACAACCTCAATAGGGAGCGGCGGGCCGCGATAGTGCCACCAAGACCTGACCCAAGCCAGCCCGCTCCCTCACCGGAGCGGGCTTTTCGTTTGCTGGATCCTTGGCGCGAGCGCGACGCCTGCGGCGTCGGTTTTGTCGCACGCGCCGACGGCATCCGTTCCCCCGATATCCTCGCGATGGCGCTCACCGCCGTCGCACGCCTCGCGCACCGCGGTGCCGCCTCCAACGACCGCTCGGGCGACGGTGCCGGAGTCCTGACACAGATCCCCCATCGACTGCTCGGCGTCGGTCCAGCCGAGCGTGTCGCGCTGGGGATGTTCTTCCTGCCCCCAGGACCGGCACTCGATATGGCCGTCGATCTGGTCGAAGGCGTCCTGGTGAGCCTCGGGATGTCGGTCCTCGGGTGGCGGGTCGTCCCCGTCGACGGCAGCGTCCTCGGCCCGCTGGCGGCCGAGAGCCAGCCGGCGATTCGGCAGCTGTTTATTGGCCCCCCGAGAGGTCCGGTCGATTCGCAGGCATGGGAGCGGCGGCTCTACCTGGCGCGTCGCATGATCGAGCGCAAGGCGGCGCGATCCGGCTTGCAGCTCTTTGTCTGCTCCCTGTCGTGCCGCACCGTCGTCTACAAGGCGCTGCTCGTCGGCACGGAGCTGCGGCACTTCTTTGCTGATCTGCAGTCACCGCTGTTCGAAACCGGCATCGCGGTGTTCCACCAGCGGTACTCGACCAACACGCTGCCGAGCTGGCCGCTGGCGCAGCCGTTCCGGCTGCTCGCGCACAACGGCGAGATCAACACGCTGTGGGGCAACCGCAATGCGATGCGCGCGCGGGAGCCGGCCCTCGCCGCACCCGTGTGGGAAAAGAACGTCGAGCTGCTCAAACCGGTGATCTGGGAAGACGGCAGCGATTCGACGAGCCTCGACAACGTGTTCGAGCTGCTCGTGCGCTCGGGGCGTGACCCGGTGCACGCGCTCATGATGCTGCTGCCGGAAGCGTGGGAACGGATTCCCGATCTGCACCCGGCCCTGCGGAGCTTCTACGAGTATCACGCGGGACTGATGGAGCCGTGGGATGGACCTGCTGCCCTGGCCTTTAGCGACGGCGTGGTCGCCGGCTCCGCGCTCGACCGCAATGGGCTGCGGCCCTGCCGCTACAAAGTGACGCGCGACAATGTCGTTGTCGCGGGATCCGAAGTCGGCATCGTCGATCTCGACCCCGCTGACGTCGTCGAGTCCGGCCGCCTCGGTCCTGGTGAGCTGCTCGTCGTGGATACGCTGCGCAACGTCGTGCTGCGCAGCGCCGACGCGAAAATGGAGGTCGCGCAGCGCTGCCCCTACCGCCGCTGGACGACCCGCGTGGTGAAGCAACTGCCGACCGACGTCTCGGCCCGCGGACCCGCACTGCCGGCCGAGGAACTGACCGCGCGGCAGCATGCATTCGGGTACAGCCACGAAGACCTGCGCTACGTCATCAATCCGATGGCCACGGCCGGCCACGACGCGATCTGGAGCATGGGTGACGACACGCCGATCGCGCCGCTGTCTCGTCTGCCGCAAAACGTGTACGCCTACATCCGCCAACGTTTCGCGCAGGTCACGAACCCGGCGATCGATCCGCTGCGGGATGAGTTGGTGATGTCCCTCGTCATGTACCTCGGCAGGCGCGGCTCGCTGCTCGCGCAGCGGCCCGGGGGGGGGGCCGCACCCTGCTCCGGGTCGAGCATCCGGTGCTGTTAGCCGAAGAGATCGCGGCTTTGCGCCGGGTGGGCGGGTCCGAGCTGACGACCCTCAGCGCGGTCTGGGAAGCAGCCGCGGGACCGGAGGAGCTGTCGCGCGCGCTCGACGCACTGGCTCGCGACGCGGTAACCGCCGTGCGCCGCGGCGCCACGATCCTGGTCATCAGCGACCGCGACGCGGATAGGGCTCGCGCGCCGATTCCCGTGCTGCTCGCGATCGGCGCCGTACACCAACGGCTGGTCCAGGCGCGCCAGCGGATCCGCGTTGGCCTCGTGGCCGAGGCCGGCGATGCGTGGGATGTGCATCACCTGGCGACGCTGTTCGGCTATGGCGCCGAAGCGGTGCATCCCTGGCTCGCGCTGCAGTGCCTGCGCGACGAGGAGTCGTCCGCGGAGAAGTACCGCAGCGCCTCCGAGAAAGGGCTGCTCAAGATTCTCTCCAAGATGGGAATCTCGACGCTGCAGTCCTATGCCGGCGCGCAGATTTTCGAGGCAATCGGCCTCGGCCCCGAGGTGATGGACCGCTGCTTCACCGGCACCGCGTCGGTGATCGGCGGGATCGGGTTCAGGGAGATCGCGGAAGACGTGCTGACACGCCATCAGGTGTCGGGAGTGCTCCCCGATCATGGGCGGGTTCGCTACCGCCGCGACGGCGAGGATCACGGCTGGTCACCGCCGCTCGTGCGCTCGCTGCAGGACGGCGAGTACACCGCCTTCGCGGATCGCGCGCGGGCGCGCGCGGCCGCCGGCCCCCGTGATCTGCTCGACTTCCGCGCCCAAACGCCGGTGCCCGTCGACGAAGTCGAGCCCGCCGAGGAGATCCGGCGCCGCTTCATCTCCAGCGCGATGTCGCTCGGCGCCCTGTCGCCCGAAGCGCATGCGACGCTCGCCATCGCGATGAACCGGATGCACGCCCGCTCGAATTCGGGGGAAGGCGGTGAGGATCCGGCCACCTACGTAACGCGCGCGGACGGCGACCGCGCCGACAACCGCATCAAGCAGGTCGCATCCGGCCGCTTCGGCGTGACCGCCGCGTACCTCGTTCGGGCGGACGAGTTGGAGATCAAGATCGCGCAGGGCTCGAAGCCCGGCGAAGGCGGCCAGCTCCCCGGCCACAAGGTGACCGACCTGATCGCGCGGCTGCGACATGCCGTCGTCGGCGTCCCGCTGATCTCGCCGCCGCCGCATCACGACATCTACTCGATCGAGGATCTGGCGCAGCTGATTCACGATCTCAAGCAGGTGAATCCGGCCGCGCGCGTGGGCGTCAAGCTGGTCGCCGAAGCCGGCGTCGGCACCGTCGCGGCGGGTGTCGCCAAGGCATACGCCGATTACGTC
>DASZCG010000188.1:0-5214 GCA_035943355.1 Gemmatimonadales bacterium | reverse complement strand
ACGGGAGCCGTTTACCCGGTCAACCCGCACGCCACCTCGATCCAATCGGTGCGGGCCTACCCCGACGTGGGCGCGCTGCCCGAGTCCATCGATCTCGCCGTCATTGTCGTGCCAAAAGAGCTGGTCCTCGACGTGGCGCGCACCTGCGGGCAGGCAGGAGTGCGGGGACTCGTCGTCATTTCGGCGGGGTTCCGCGAAATCGGCGGCGTGGGGATCGATCGCGAGCGTCAACTGATGGACATCGTGCGGCAGTACAAGATGCGCATGGTGGGTCCGAACTGCATGGGTGTGCTCAATACCGACCCCGCGGTGTCGATGAACGCGACGTTCGCCCCCGCGATGCCGCCGCACGGCCGAGCCGCCTTCGTTTCGCAATCCGGCGCGCTGGGCGTCAGCGTGCTCGACCACGCGGCAGAGTACGGCATCGGTATCTCGCAATTCGTCTCGGTGGGCAACAAGCCCGACGTGAGCGGCAATGACCTGCTCGAGCAGTGGGAGCACGACCCCGCGGTGGGGGTGATCCTCATGTACGTCGAGAGCTTCGGGAACCCACGCCGCTTTCTCGACCTCACCTCCCGGATCACGCGCAGCAAGCCGATTATCGCCGTGAAGTCGGGACGCTCCAAGGTGGGCGCGCGCGCCGCGTCGTCACACACCGGCGCGCTCGCGGCCAGCGATGTCGCCGTCGACGCATTGCTCGCGCAGGCCGGCGTGATGCGTGCGGAGTCGATCGAAGAGTTGTTCGACATGGCGATGGCGTTCACCGGGCGGGCGTTGCCGCGCTCACGCCGCACGGCAATTGTGACCAACTCGGGCGGACCGGGGATTCTCGCTGCCGACGCGATGGCAACGCGTGGACTCGAGCTGGTCGAGCTGCAACCGTCCACGATCGCGCAGCTCAAGCCGCTCTTTCCGGAAGAAGCGTCAATCCGCAACCCGCTCGACATGATCGCGTCTGCGACCCCCGCGCATTACCGTACGGCGCTCGATGCGGTGCTGCGGGACCCCAACGTGGACTCCGCGTTGGCGGTTTTCGTGCCGCCGCTGGGCGTACGCCAGGAAGACGTCGCCGAATCGATCGTCGCGGTGGCGCAGGCGCACGTGCAGAAGCCGGTGCTCGCCGTGTTGATGGGCCGCGAGGGCCTGCCGCAGGGGAGAGCGGAGCTGCACAAGGCCGGGATCCCGGCGTATGTCTTTCCGGAGTCGGCGGCCCGAGGGCTTGCGGCGCTGCGCCGGCAGCGCGAGTGGATCGCCCGACCGGTTGTGCCGCCGCCGGGGATTAACGTGGATCGTGCGCGCGCGGCGCGGGCGCTCGCGGGAGCCTGTGCCGAGGGAACGCACAAGCTTGGTGAGCTCGAGGCGCTCGAGCTGCTCGCCGCGTACGGTATTCCCGTTGCCGAAACTCGACTGGCCGCCGATCCCGATGCAGCGGCGCGAGCCGCCGCCGAGCTGGGTTTCCCGGTCGTCCTGAAAGCGGTATCCCCGCAGCTAATACACAAGACAGATGTGGGCGGAGTGCGAGTCGGCCTGACGACCCCGGTCGAGGTCGCGGCGGCCGGAGCGGAGATGGCGAATGCGCTTGCGCGGGCGATGCCGCAGGCGCGCCTCACCGGACTGCTCGTGCAGCGGATGGTCACCGGCGGGCGTGAGACGATCGTCGGGATGAGCCGAGACTCGGCGTTCGGCCCGTTGCTCATGTTCGGTCTGGGCGGGATCTACGTCGAGGCGTTGAAGGACGTGGTGTTCCGCGTCGCGCCGATTCAGCCGCTCGATGCGCACGACATGGTGCGGTCGATTCGTGGCGTCGCGCTGCTCGACGGCATTCGCGGTGCGCCCGCCGTCGCGTTCGGCGCGCTCACCGATGTGCTGCTGCGCCTTTCGCAGCTCGCCGTGGACCATCCTGAAATCACGGAGCTGGACATCAATCCCTTACTTGCCTTCCCGACGGGTGTGCAGGCGGTCGACGCGCGAGTCATCGTTCGCTCTGGCGACTGATGGAGAATCCGAACCCGCCTTGAAAGCAGCAACGTCCTGCGGCCTCGATGTATCCAAGTTTTGGGAGGCCACGAATCCGATGAAACTGTCGATCGTCGTTTGGTCCGCTATGGGGCTCTTGCTTCACCAGGAACCTCTGCCGGAAGCCTTCGTGCAGCGTCATGTTACCCTCGATGTGACCGTCGATTACACCACGCCGAAGCTTTCAGGGTCGATCACCTACGAGCTCGAGAATTGGACCACGCGCCCAGCCGGCGAGGTGTCGTTCATCGTTAATCGCCTGATGAGCGTATCCAGCGTGCACAACGCCGCCGGTCGCGAGCTGGCGTACACACAGGACGTCGTGCGCTTCAGTGACGATTCGATCCGGCAGGTCACGCAGGTGCGCGTGCGGCTGCCGGGCCGCGTCCCGCCGGGCGGCCGGACGACGCTGCGCCTCGACTATGCAGGCTACCTGGTCGGGTACACGGAGGTTGGCTGGTTGTACGTCAAAGACCACATCGATACGGCATTCACGATCATTCGTGAGGACGCGCTCGCATTTCCGGTGATCGGTGGGAACGTGAATGCCGCGAACCGCAAACGGCCGAGGCCGGACTTCACATATGATGCTGCTGTGCGCGTACCGTCGCAGTACGTCGTGGCGACGGGAGGTACCAGTACGCGCACGCCTCACGAGGACGGGACGGCGACTTGGCGCTACACCTCCTCGGCGCCCAGCCCATTCTTGAACATCGCGATTGCGCCATTCGACACCATCGGGGACAGCGTGCTGCGCGTCTTCTACTTCCGGGCCGACAGCCTCGGGGCGCTCCGGCTGATGGCGAGTGCGCAGACAGCCCTCAAGACTTTCACGCAGTGGTTTGGGCCGCCGCATAGGGCGCTTACCCTCACGATCACGGAAATCCCTGACGGCTTCGGCTCACAGGCCAGCCTCGTGGGCGGCATCATCCAAACGGCCTCCGCGTTCCGCGATCCCACGCATCTCGGCGAGCTGTATCACGAGCTCTCGCACATCTGGAATGCGCGCGATACGGAACACCCCTCGCCACGCTGGAACGAGGGCCTCGCGACGTTTCTCGAGAAGCTAATGCGCGAGCGGCTCGATGGCTGGACCGGCCGCGAGGAGGGGTACGCACAAGCCATCGCGAATATGAAAACCAGGATTGCCGAGGACTCGCTGCTCCGCCGCGTACCGTTCATCGACTACGGGAAGCACGACTTGACGGGAGCTTCGTATCGTGTCGGCGACCTGATGTTCGCGACCATGTACGACCTTCTGGGCGAGGAGCAATTCAACCGGGTCCTCGGCGGCTATTACCAGCAATTCGCCGATAGCGGGACGACACGGGACTTCGTCGCGTTCGCCAAGCGGGTCGCGTCGCCCGACCTGTTGGTATTTTTCGACGACTGGATGATGACGCCGCGATGGACTGAGCGTCTTGCGGCCGCGGCGTCGATTCGCGATCTCGCCAGCGGCTATCGATCGAGGTAGGAGCGCCGCTGGGTTGCCCCATCCATCGTTGTTCGTTCACGCCCATCACGAGGAGCCACCCCTGACGGCGTGGGTGCGGTCGATGGCGCGCGTCGTGTTGGCCCCCACGGGGGCGGGGGACTCGCGGACAAAAAGTCCGGCCCCCGCCACACCGGTGATGGCCAGAAACATGAAGAAGCCGTAGACGCACGCGGGATAGCCCAAGATGGTGCCCGGCGCTCCGGGCGCCGGACACTTCAGCGCGGCGGCCCCGAACAACTCATTGTACGTCAATGTGCCGGAAAACAGCGTCCCGAGTCCCGCCAGCACGAGAATGATCTGCAGCGCTCGCTTCATGACCATAGCGCCTCCGAGTCAATGCGGCATCCAGCTGCGTGTCCCACCCGTAGATGTCAGCGCGGAACTGCACGAATCCCGCGTCATCCGCCCACGCGGTCCGGTAGACGAGATGCACGGGCATCGGCGCGACAAGTCTCACCCAGCGCTCCCGCGGGGCTCCGTTGCGCATCGCGGCCCGGATGGAATCAGTCGGCCAGTCGGGAAGCAGGTACGCGGCGAGCCGCGCCGCGTTTTCGACGCGCACGCAGCCGTGGCTGAACACGCGCCAACGCTCACTAAATACGGGCCGGATCGGCGTGTCGTGGATGAAGACGCTGAACGGCGTCCAGAAGACGAGCTTCACTCCGCCGAGGGGATTATCGGGCCCGGGTTCCTGCGATAAGCGATACGGGAAGCTGCTCTCGCTCACCGTGGTCCAGTCGACCGAGCGGGGATCGAGCTCGCGGTTCCCGAGCGAGGAATCTCCGAACACGCGGATTCCCAGACGCCGCGCGTAAGTGGAGTCCCGCTTGAGATTGGGCAGCAGCTCCGTCGCCGCGATGGCTGGCGGGATGTTCCAGACCGGCCGAAACAGCAGATGGGTGACCTGCGAGCTGACGATCGGCGTTCGCCAGTCCAGCCGGCCGACGACCGCACGCATGCTCAGAGCGACCGTGTCGTGGTCGATGGCCTCGAGCATGAACGCAGCGCTGTTGACCAGCAAATACCGTTCGCCGAGGCTGCGGGGGAGCCAGCGCCAGCGCTCGAGATTGAGCTCGATCTGGCGAACGCGCTCGGCTGCCGGAACATCGAGCGCCGCGCGCGTCTCCGGTCCCGCAATGCCATCCGCCACGAGCCCATGGCTGCGCTGGAAATCGCGCAGGCTCGAGAATCCCTCGGCGGCAAGGCGCCGGCCGAGATCGCTCGGCCAATCGCCGCGCCGCGTGATGTCCCGATAACGCGCCAAGGCGGCGCGCAGCGCGCGGTAGCCGGGCTGCGGCGGCGCCAGGTCCTGCAACACCGCCCCGATGCTGCTTGCATCGAGGGCACTGTCGAGGATCGCGACCCAATCCGGTCCCGGGCGCGCCGCCGTCCACTGGCTGTCGACCGCTGCCGGGTCGACGCGGCCACGTGACACGTCCTGGGCGTAGATAAATAAGGTGCGCGTCAGCAGCGAGTCGAGCTGCCGTGCGTCTTCGGGCGACAGATGGCGGTGCAGGAGTGAATCGAGCGCGGCGGTCAGGTAGTCCGCCGGATCCAAACCGTCGCGGGCCGACTGGGCCACCACACCCAGGAGCTCATCGGCCTGTGGGGAGATGCCGTTGGCGTGCACCCATGCGGGCTGGTACCAGCGCGCCGCATAGAAGCGGACCACGGCTGAATCGACGGATTCCTGCGCCGCGGTG
>DASZCG010000187.1:0-6665 GCA_035943355.1 Gemmatimonadales bacterium | reverse complement strand
GCTGATATCGTCGCTGCCGTTGTCGTTCTGATTGAGGCGCGGATACTTCGCGCTCTGGTCGCCCGGATGGGTGCATCCCGCGTCCCCGGCGATGCAGAATGAGTTCGTGAGCCGGTCGGCGACGACGTTGGTCGAGAAGTCCCGGAACACGTAGAAGTCCTTCTGTGCGTCGTAAATCTGGCCGCCGAACGACCCGAACAGCGTCGCGCTCAAGTCCCACCGACCCATCCGGAATCCCAGATTGAGGCCGGCCGTGAAATCGGGATGCGGGCTGCCGATGATGGTCCGGTCGTCCGCGTTGATCACGCCGTCCTTGTTCACGTCCTCATAGCGGAGCCCGCCGACCACGGCGTTGGGCTGGCAGGGCGGAGTCGTACAGTTGCCCAGCGAATCGGGCAGATGCGCGGCCGCATCCGCGGCGGTGGCGTAGTACCCGTTGGCCACCTTGCCAAAGAATGCACCGATCGGCTGGCCGACCTGGTTCATGACGGGATTGCCGATGCGCGTGACCTGCGGGCCACCGGGACCCGGGAACTGGCTGATCTGTCCATCGATCCGCAGAATCTTGTTCGCGTAGTGGCTGCCGTTGAACGTGAGGCTCCAGACCTTGGACGCGCCGGCCGTGCCGCTGTAGGCGATCGAAAAATCGACGCCCTTGTTGCTCATCTCGCCGACGTTCTGGATGGCCGCACTCGCCTGTCCCGCCGTCGCGGGCGGCCGCGGATCGAACAGCAGGTTGTTGGTCCTGCGGTTATAGACGTCCACGGTGAAGTTCCCGCGGCCGCCCGAGAACTCGAGGTCGAGACCGACGTTGCCGGATTTTTGCTCTTCCCACGTGAGATTCGCGTTCCCCAACGCGACCTGCCGGAAGCCCGGCAGAATGCTGTTCTGGGTCCCGCCGATATCATAGAACGTATCGCCCGTGCCGCCCCCGAACTTCGCGACGATGCGGCCACCGGGAATGTTCTGGTTCCCCGTCACGCCGTAGCCGGCACGCAGCATGACGTTGCTGAAGAAGCCCCCCTGGGGGAAGAACGACTCGCGGGAGAGCCGCCAGCCGACGTTGAACGCCGGGAACGTTCCCCATTGTTTCCCTGGCGCGAACTTGGACGAGCCATCGCGCCGCAGCGTCGCGCTGGCGTAAAACCGCTGGTTGTAGTTGTAGTCTGCCTTGCCGAAGACCGAGAGCAGGCGGTCGAAGAATCCCGAGCTGCTGACCGTTTTCGTCGACGCGTCGCCGAGGCTTTCATCGATGTAGCGGTTCTCCGGCGCGTCGTTGAGCAGCGCCGAAATGCCGCCGGACAGGAACCGACCCTGACTCGAGTTCGCTTCCTGGCCGAGCAATAGGTTCAGGCTGTGCCCGCCGGACATATTGCGCGCGAAGGTGAGCGTGTTGGTCCAGGTCCACGTCGTCTGGCGGTTGTCGTTCTGATTGGTCCCGTTGGTCGCGTTGGCTTCGGCGTTCTCGAACGTCGTCGGCGTAAACGTCGTCTGCAGACCCTGCAGCAGGTTGAACGAGAACTGGCTCTTGAACGCCAGGTCCGGGCGCAGGGCGAACGTGCCGTACGCGTTGCCGATCGCGCGATCGTTCGTGTTGCGGTCGTCCTTCCGCGCCCAGGCATACTTGAGCGGGTTGGTGTTGTTGCCCAGGCCGGCCGCCTTGCCGGACGCGAAATTGCCGCCGATGTCGCGGATGGGGACCACGGGTTGCATGAGGATGTTCTTGCCGACGATCCCGTCCTCACCCAGCTGATCGTCGTCGAGTCCGCCATAGCCCTGCTCGCGCGACACCGCGATGTTCTCGCCCACCGTCAGCTTGTTGATCGTGAACGCCGTATTGACCCGCAATCCCCCACGTTGGAACTGGTTGTAGGCCGCGGTGCCGTTCTGCTTGAGATAGTTGAACGCGACGTTATAAGAGTTGTCCGAGCCGCCGCCGGAGACGGACAGGTTCATGTCGCTGTAGTTCGCGGAACCGAAGACCGCCTTCCACCAATCCGTGCCGGCGCTGCCGGGCATGATCAACGTATTCGGATAGGAATACGCGGCTTCATCGATCCTGACCGGCCGGCCAAACGCATCGACGGAGTCGATTGTCACACCCGGGGCGATATAGGTATAGGCGGGAATCGACGGGTTCAGGGTGTCACCGTACAGCGACTTGGTGTCACTGGGAATCTTCTGACCATTGTTGTGATACGACCGCTTGATCACCTCGAAGTACTGCAGCGGATTCGTCATGATGAAATCGTTGTACCCCCGCGTCGGGTTTGCCACACCCGTGCGGACGTCCAGCGTCATGGACCGGCCGCCCGGCCGTCCCTTCTTCGTCTCGATGATCACGACGCCGTTCGAGGCGCGCGAGCCGTAGATCGACGCGGACGACGCGTCCTTGAGGACCTGAATCTGCCCGATGTCGTTGGGATTCAGGAAGTTCAGGTACGAATCCTCGACCGGCGTCCCGTCGATGACGTAGAGCGGATCGTTGTCGTGGAACGAGCTGACGCCGCGCACGCGCACCGTGCTCCGCGACCCCGGCGACCCGCCCATGTTCACGGTGACGCCCGGGACTGCGCCGTCGAGCTTCTGCAACACGCTCACCGACGTCTTGGCGACGACGGGCTCGAGATTCACGCTGGACACGGCACCCGTGATGTCGCCGCGCCGCTGCGTCGTGTATCCCGTCACGACGACCTCTTGCAGCATCGTGGGCGCCTGCTCGAGCGTCATGTCGATGGTGCTCTGGCCGTTGACCGGCGCCTCTTTGTTGCGGTAGCCGATCTGCGCAAAGGTCAGGACCGCGTCGGTCGGGGCGACGAGCGCGTAGTGTCCCTGCTGGTCGGTCACGGTTTGCGTCTGCGTGTTCTTCACGCGCACCGTGACGCCCCACAGCTTCTCACCGGTCGTCGTGGAGGTGACGGTACCGGCGACCTGTTGCCCCTGGCTCAGCGCCGTCCCGCTGATCGCCACGAGGAAGAGGAATGTGATCCCTAGTGCACGGTAGACCTTTTGCATTGAACCCTCCGGCGCAGCCCTCGGTCGACGGGCCGGCACATGGACTGGATGCTGCGGGTGAGCGACACCGCGGGGGGAAACGTGGGCGACAGTATGATGGAAGTAGACATTCGGGCAAACACGTGCGCGGGCAAGCTGGCGTTCCACATCCAGCCGGCAATCCTCATCGGTCGCAAATGCTTCCATAGGTGGCGGCCCCCGGTTTGCGAACCGTCTCGTGATGCTGCGCAGCCAAACATGTCCCTGCTGAGTTGCACGACAAGACCCCCGATCAGGGTCACCTGATCAGGCTACATCCCGCCGGTGTCGGCCATCGTGCCGCTTGCTGCGGCCCGGCGTGCGTTTCGGCAATGAACGGAATTCCGCGAAGACGCGCACCAGCAGCCCTTCGCGACTCTGGACCTGCAATTTTCTGTAGATGCGCCACAGGTAGGTGTGAACGGTGTGCGGGGACAAGCCGAGTCGCTCCGCCGTTCGTTTCTCCGAATCGCCGTCGAACACGGCGCGCACGATGCCGCACTCGCGCGGTGAGAGACCCAGACAGGCCGACAACGATCGCCACTCGGGCGGCGCGAATACTCCCTGGCCGGTCATGTGACCCCAATATGTGGTGCGCTTCGTTCCCACCGCCAGACCGGTCCGTCGTCCGGATCGACGACCCCGCCGATGTGCACGAAGCCGCATTTCCGCAGCACCCGCGTCGACGCATTGGCCTCCGGGAGTGTGTGCGCGCGCAGCAGGCGGACACGGGGGTCGGCGGCGGCGTATCGCACCAGCGCACCAGCCGCCTCGGTCGCGAACCCCTGCCCCTGGCGTGACGGGTCGACGCCGTACGCGATCTCGACCATCCCCTCGGCGTCAGGCGGGCCCTTGAAGCCGGCGCTGCCGATCACCGTTCCCGTGCTCGTTTCGACTATGAAGAACCCGTACTGCCACGGATCGGGCGGCGTGCCCGCGGCGGCTCGCAGCGCCTCGAGCCACGCTGCCGACACGGCATTGCTGTCATAGAAGGCGTGTATACCGGGCGCAATCGGGAACCCGACAAGACTGTGAAACCGGTCGGGCTGCTCCCGGAGCGCGATCAGATGGTCGGGCGCGCACGCGACGAGCGTCAGCCGGGGGGGTTCAAGTCGCGTCGTAGCCCGCGTACTCCCCGGTCTGCAGCACATTCCCCTTGTATTGCTGATCGTCGATGATCCCGATCTTCGTCGTGTAGTAGCCGAACACGGTCCACCACTTCAGGTCCTTGAAGAACTTCTCGACTGGCGTCTTGGGATCGGCCTCGGCGGCGCTCATCTTGGTCAACACCGCCACGCGCTGCTCCGGCGTCCCGGCGAGGAAGGCTTTGCCGTGCAGCTCGCGCGA
This sequence comes from Gemmatimonadales bacterium, assembly GCA_035943355.1. Classification (GTDB taxonomy): domain Bacteria; phylum Gemmatimonadota; class Gemmatimonadetes; order Gemmatimonadales; family GWC2-71-9; genus 20CM-2-65-7. The sequence goes on along the minus strand of DASZCG010000187.1, from coordinate 2,285 downwards.
CAGCGCGTCCACGGCATGCAGCCCGGAGCGCCAGCGCGCCTGCACGTCGGGCTCGAGCGATTCGGCGAGCCGCCCATCGATGTAGCTCGCCACGCCCGCGGCGCGCGCGCCCGCCGATACCTCGTCGGTCGGAATGATCAGCTCGCTCAGCTCGTCGAGCAGCGCGAACTCGGCCGGCGTGAAGAACTTCGGCGGGGCCCAGAGATGCGGCAGCTTCAGGTTCGGCAGCGCCAGCGCAGCCGCGGCCACCCCGGCGGCGCCGAGCATCTCGCGACGCGAAATCATAGCTCCCCCTTCTTGAACTGGTCCGCCAGGTGATCGCACGAGCGCCACGCCAGTGACATGATCGTCCAGGTCGGGTTCTGACACGACGCGCTGACGTGACTCGAGCCGTCCACGACGAACAGATTCTTCACGTCGTGCGACTGCTGGAACTGGTTCAGCACCGAGGTCTTGGGATCCGTCCCCATGCGCGCGGTGCCGAGCTCGTGAATCGACCACCCCTCGGTGAGAATGTTCTTGTCCACGCCGATGATCTCGATCCCCGCGGCCTCGAGCATTTCCTTCGCGGTCACGGACATGTCCTCGCACATCTTCTTTTCGTTGTCGCTGAACTGGTAGTGAAAGCGCAGCACCGGAATGCCCCACGCGTCTTTCATCTGCGGATCGAGATCGACGAAGTTTTCGTAGCGCGCCAGCACTTCACCGAAGCCCCCCAAGCCGATGAACGCGCCGGAGTAATCCCGCATGCGCTTCTTGAAGGCGGCGCCGAATCCGGGTGCATCTGCCCCCGACGGGAAGATCGAGTGGCCGGAGCCACCTTCGAAGCCGTACCCGCGAATGAAGCCGTTCTGTTTGTCCTGCAGGTTGCGAAAGCGCGGGATGTAGAAGTTGCCCGGTTTGCCGTCGTCGAGCGTGTGCGGCTTGCCCACGAGCTCTTTCACGAGTCCCGTCGCGCCGGGGCCCATCACGTGCTCGCAGAAGTTGTGGCCCACGTGCCCGCTCGAGTTCCCGATGCCGTTCGGGTACTGTCGCGACTGCGACAGCAGCAGCAGTCGGGCACTCTCCAGCGTGGACGCCGCCAGAATGACGACCTTGGCCTTGGCCTCGTACGTCTTCTTGTTCTGCGAGTCGACGAACGACACGCCCCGCGCCTTCCCGGTGTTGGGATCGACCAGCACCTCGTGCGCGATCGCGTTGGTGCGCAGCGTGAGGTTCCCCGTGTCCATCGCCGGATAAATGAGTCCCGTCGGTGAGTCGAACGCGGCGTGAATGTCGCAGCCGCCCGGGCGCCGCCCGCACGCGCCGCGCCCGAAGCATTTGCTGCGGTACTTGTTCTTCACGCCGTCGGTCGTGACACCGGCGCGATACGGCGTGACCACCCGGTTCATTCCCTTGAGCGTGTTCCGCAACTGCACCTCGGCGAACGTCAGCTTGTTGGGCCGCTGAAACAGGCTGTCGGGCAGGTGCGGCAGGTTTTCCTTGTGCCCCGAGATTCCCAACAGCAGATCGACTTTATCGTAGTATGGCTCGATGTCGGCGTAGGTAATCGGCCAGTCTTCGCCGTAGCCGTCGTGCGTCTTGCCCTTGAAGTCGTAATCGGAAAGCCGCAGCGCGAGACGGCCCCAGATGTTGGTCTTGCCGCCGAGCAGCCGTGCGCGAACCCACGCGTATTTGGTGCCGGTGTATGGATGGTCTTTCTCGTCGACCAAGATGTTCTTGACGTAGTCGCCGCCATCCCATCCACCCACGTAGGAATAGACGTGCTTGTACGTGGACGCACGCGCATAGGGCGGTTGGCGAATATTGTACTCGTTGAAGCCGAGCCCATGCGATCCGGGGGGCAACCGCCCACGCCGCGCGTTCTCGTACGGCCACTCCATCGACCGCAGCTCCTGCTCGATGTTGAGCTTCTTGCCGGCCTCCAGCAGCAGCACCTGCATCCCTTGCGACGTCAGGACATGGGCGGCCATGCCGCCCGCCGCGCCCGACCCCACCACCACCGCGTCGTACGTGCGCGACAGATCGACTTCCGGTTCCTGCTGTGGGGCAATCTTCACGACGAGAGCCATGGCGATCTTCCTCTTAGTGTGGACGCGCCATGCTGGCGCGCCCCTGACGAGCGATCACTGCGGCATAGTTCGTGAGCGTAACGCGATTTGCGTCCGGTCCCTTGGCAAACTTGAGGAGCATGTTCAGCTCCGCCTGGCGATGCAGCGCCATCAGCGGCTCACCCGTGGCAGTGTTCTGCGTCGCGTCATTCATGTCCACGAGCACCCGCATCT
>DASZCG010000186.1:0-9491 GCA_035943355.1 Gemmatimonadales bacterium | reverse complement strand
GGCGAGGGACGCCGCGTCGTGTCAGTGGGCGCTCGCACGGTATCAGGTTTGGCCTGCGGAGGCGGAGGCGGCGCCGGCGGGCGCGGTCTCGGCTGTACTGGTGCGGGCGGCGCCACGGGCAGCGGCGCGGGAGGCGGCGGCATTGTCACCGTGCCGGTACGGGTCGTTCCCACCTGTCGAAACTCGACCGGCTGGAGGAAAGCGGTTGCAACCGGGATGCCATGGCGTTTGCCCGGCGCGAACCGCAGCCCCGCCGACCCGGCCATAGCAGCGGAATCGAGCGCGGGGTAGCCGCTGGGCTCCGCGACACGCGTGGACTCGGGTGCCAGCTTTCCCGTCGAGTCCACGAATAGCCGCAGCGTGACGTCGCCTTCTACTTTCTGTTCATACAGTGCCGGCGGATAGGCAATGGGCACATTCGGATTGAGGGCGACCGGCGGTTCGGACTCGGGCGGAGGAGCCGCCTGATTCTCGGACTGCGGGGATCCCCCGCGACAGCCAGCGACGGCGGCAAGCACCGCCGCTACGACAATCGATCGCATCAGCTATTCCCATCCTTGCGTCGCTGTTTCCAGGCTGCGAGCCGGTTTAGTGCGTCGAGGGGCGACAGCGTGTTCACATCGAGCCCGTCGAGCTCGAGCAGCAGCGGATCAGGCGCAGCTGCCGCGAACAGGCCGAGCTGCGTTGCGTCGAGCGGCGAGGGCGGCCGTTGCTTCGCGACGTGATGTCCGGCCTCGAGCAGCTTCAGCACCTGCCAGGCCCGCGTGACGACGGGATCCGGCAGCCCCGCCAGCCGGCCCACATGGATGCCGTATGAGCGATCCGCACCGCCCGGCTCGAGCCGGTGGACGAAGACGATTTCATCGCCCACTTCGCGTACCGCGACGTTGTAGTTCCTGGCGTGCTCCAGCTCTTCCGTGAGCTGTGTCAGCTCGTGGTAGTGCGTGGCGAAGATGGTCTTGCAGCCGATCGAATTGTGGAGGCACTCCGTGACCGCCCAGGCGATGGCCACGCCGTCGTATGTGGACGTGCCCCGGCCGATTTCGTCGAGCAGCACGAGGCTGCGCCCCGTCGCGCCGTGCAGAATGGCGCTCGTCTCGCTCATCTCCACCATGAACGTCGATTGGCCGCGGACGAGATTGTCGGATGCGCCGACGCGGGTGAACAGCCGGTCGACCACGCCGATGCTCGCGCGCCGGCAGGGCACGAACGAACCCATCTGCGCCAGCACGACGCACAATCCCACCTGACGCAGCAGCGTCGATTTTCCCGCCATGTTGGGCCCCGTCAGCAGGATCACGCGTCCCGCGTCGTCGAGGACGATGTCATTCGGAATGAACGCTTCACGCGCCATCATGCGCTCGACCACGGGATGGCGGCTGCCCTCGAGCTGGACTGTGAAACCGGCGTTCACTTCCGGCCGCACATACCGTTCGCGCTCGGCCACGTCGGCGAGGGCCGCCCAGACATCAAGCTGCGCCAGCAGTCCGGCACTGGACTGCACCCGGCCGATCGCCTGCGCCACGCCGCGGCGCAGCCCGTCGAGCAGCTCCGCTTCACGCTTGGCGATGCGCTCCTCGGCGCCGAGTACCTTCGCTTCGTATTCCTTGAGATCCGGCGTCACGTACCGCTCGGCGCCCGTGAGCGTCTGGCGCCGCTCGTAATCCGTGGGGACTCGCTCGCGGTGTGCGTGCGTGATCTCGATGTAGTAGCCGAAGACCTTGTTGAACCCGACCTTGAGTGATCCAATGCCGGTGCGTTCCCGCTCGCGCGCCTGCAAGGTGGCGATGTACTGCTTCCCGCCGTCGCGGATATCCTTCAGCTCGTCGAGCTCGCGATCGAACCCTGCCCGAATGGTGTCGCCATCGTCGAGTTGGGCTGGCAGGCGTTCCACGAGCGCCCGACTCAGCTCCTCGCCGATATCGGTGAGCAGGTCGAGCGTGTGCGCGGTCGTCTCGAGCAGCGTGGATCGCTCGCGCCCGTCGAGCCCTCCAACCGCGCCGGCGACGTCGGGCAGACGCAGAATCGAGTCGCGCAGCGCGCCCATCTCGCGAGGGTTGGCGCGCCCCAGCGCAGCGCGGCCGGCGAGCCGCTCCAGATCGCGCACGCCGTCGAATGCTTCGCGCAGGCGCTCTCGACCGCGACCGTCCAGCGCCAGGACCTGCACGGCGTCGAGGCGCGGGTTGATCGCGGCGGGATCGACGAGCGGCGCGAGCAGCCACCGCCGCAACAGGCGCCCGCCCATCGGCGTCAGTGTCCGGTCGATGACTTCCAGCAGGGTCGCCCCTTCGGCGCCTGCGCGCAGCGGCTCCACCAGTTCCAGATTGCGGCGGGTCATCTCGTCGAGCGGCAGCACATCGCCCCGCCGGATGATCCTCGGATGCGCGAGATGCGGCAGCCCGCCCGGCTTGAGCTCGCGCGCGTAGCGCAGCAGCGCGCCGGCGGCGCCGAGTGCCGGCCGGTCTTCGACGGCGACGCCCAGTCCGTCGAGCGACGCGACTCCGTAACTGCGCGTCAGGTCCTCGCGCGCCAGCTCCGGGTCGAACTCCCAGGCTTCGCGGGCCGTCATCGTGTCCGCAGGCGCGGTGATGGCTGTCTCAGCCGGCAGGACCAGCTCGCGCGCCTCGTAGCGAGCGAGCGCCGGCTCGAGCTCGGGGGCCGGCACCACCTCGAGAATCAGCTCACCGGTCGTGAGATCGAGGGCGGCGATCCCGGCGCTCCCGCCGCGCGGGTCCACGGCGACGAGATAATTGTTGCGATTGCGGTCCAGCCAATCCTCGGAGAGCACGGTGCCGGGCGTGACGGTCTCGACAACCGCCCGGCGAACGACACCCTTGGCCAGCTTCGGATCTTCGACCTGCTCGCAGATCGCGACGCGGTGCCCCTTCGCAATCAGGCGGCGCAGGTAGTCCGTGGCTGCCTTGACCGGTACGCCGGCGAGCGGGACCTCCGCCGCGCTGCCGTTGTTGCGCGACGTGAGCGTCAGGCCGAGCTCGCGCGCGGCGAGCTTGGCGTCGTCTTCGAACATTTCGTAAAAATCGCCCATGCGGAAAAACAGGATGGTGTGCGGGTGCCGGGCCTTGATGTCGCGATACTGCTGCATAACTGGTGTGTCGGTGCTAGCGACTTTTTCCGTCACGGCTCATCCACCACGAAAGGATTCCCACCGACCTTGGTCTTGAGCCGCTGCTGGGTGCGTTGGGCCTCTTCACGCGTCGCATAGCGGCCCACTCGCACCTTGAAGAAGCCGGTCGAATCGCGCACGACCCGCGCGTCAAAGCCCATCACCTTGAGTCGCGTAAGCATGTCGTCAACCTGGGCGGCGCTCTTCACCGCGAGCACCTGCACGGCATAGGCGCGAGGTCCCGACGTGTTCGCCGGCGTGCCACCGCCTGGGGGAGGCGCTGGGGGCGTCGTCGCGGTGGTCGTCGAAGGGCTGCAGCGCGCCGCGTAGAAGCTCACCTGGTTCTTGAATTCGACGTCGTCCCCCGCTCCATCAAGCGCCTGCTGGATCAGCTCGCAGCCGCGGGTCTCATTCTTGAGCTCGAAGTAGGCGCGCGCCGCGGAGAAGCTCGCGCGGGGCCGCAGCGGCGAATCGGGGTAATCGCGATTCAGCCGCTCCGCGGCTTGAATCGTTTGCGCGGCGTCGTGCTGCGCATAGTACAACTGCGTCAGCAGCAGCAACGCTTCATCGGCCCACGGGCTCGAGCCATAGTCCACGACGATACGGTTCAGATTCGACGCGACGGTCTGCGCGTCGGGTGCGATCTTGGCGCCCGTGAGTAACGCCTCGGGGTAGACCGAGTCGGAAGGCGGCAACCTGGCCAGCAAGCGCCGCACGATCGCGCGCCCGGAATCCGCTTGACCGGACTGCGCGAGGCGCAGGGCCTCGACCAGCCGCGCGTCGGTCTGGGCGCGCAGGCGGGCATGCGGGCCGGCGGTCAGAACGATCGCGGTGAGCAGCGCGACGCGCCCGCCCGAGCGCAAGCCCGCGCGACCGCTCACGCAGCCTCCCGCTTCATGGGCGCAAATCCAAGCACGAGTTGGGTGATGATTCCTCGGTCATCGCTGACCGTAGCCGTCTTCAACGCGATGTCGGCAGCGAGCGCGGCCTTCAGGGCGCGGGACAACTCCGGCTTGGTCCAGTTGGCGCTCCACTCGCTCCAGCGCGCTGCCTCTTCTTTCCAGCGGCGCAGTCCGTACGGGCGGGTCGCCAGCAGGTGGCGAAGCAGCGTGTCCGGCAGTCTCCGAGCCCCGCGATCCCGCTCCGCTCGCGCCAGCGCCGTTCCCACGAGATGTGTGCCGAGGAGTGAGACGATTTTGACACCGCTCACGCCGGCCTGGTCTAAAACTCGCTCGACCAGGGACGCCGCCCGCGCCACGTTACGCGCCAGCGCCGCGTCCACGAGATCATATACCGTTTCACCCCGCCGCACGCCTACGAGCCCCGTCACATCTGTGACGGTCGCTGGTAGCTGTGTATCGGCCGTCAGCGACGCGAGCTTCTCGAGCTCGCGCGCAAGCGTGGACAGATCGTTTCCGACCGCCTCGAGCAACAGGGTCGCGGCGTCCGGCTCGAGCGTCAGCCCCAGAGCACCGGCACGATGCTGCAGCCAACGCGGCACCCGTTCGGGTGACAGCGGCCCCAGCTCGACCGCGGTGGAGGCTCGCACCAGCTCGGCGTCCGGCTCCTCATCAGCAGCAAAGACGAGCGCCAGCAGCGTAGTCGGATTGGGAGCGGCGAGGTAGCGGACTACCTCGTCGCGCAGCTTCGTCTTGCGCTTGCCCAGTTGTTCCATGCCCCGCACGACGACGGCGCGCCGCTCCGCCAGCATCGGTGGAGTGTTTACCAACGCGTGGAATTGCTCGGGCGTCAGGTCCGCGGCGAAGCGGGAGTCGAAGTTGAAGTCGCGGGTGGCGTCTCCCCCGATGGCGGCGTCGACGAGCAGGCGAAGTGCCTCGTCCTTGAGGACGTCTTCGTCACCATAAAGGAGATAGACGGGATCGAGGGCGCTCCGAGCGCCCTTGTTGAGGCTGCGCAGGAGCGCGTCGAGCGTGAGCGCCGCCATACAGGTGGCAAGTTACCGCCCCCCTGTGCTGGGAGAAAGGTCGAAAGATTGTTAGCGGCCTGGAGTTGCGGGCTGGAAGTCGATCGCGGCCGGCTGCACGAGCGCGGTGCCGTACGGGTATGGATTCCCATTCACGATGCTCGCCCGCGGATCCTGAAACGAGACGAACGGCAATCCCGCGCCAGCTACTGGTTTCGGAAATGCGGCCGGGGGGAGCAGCTGTACGGTTTCGACGCGCGGCCGCCGTCCCACCTCAAAAACGAAGAGCACCACCCCGGCGAGGACGAGCAGCGCGGCGGAGATTCCAGCGTGCGCCGGAGGTACCGGGATATGGTGCCGCTCCAACTCCAGTCGCGCCTCGAGGCGCTGCCGGAAATCAGGTGACGGGGAGATGGGAGAAGCGGAGTGGAGAACCTGGACAGCCTGGCGGACGGTCGCGTCATAGCGCCGACACGAAGAGCAATGGGCCATATGTCGGACGAAATGCCGCAACTCCCGCGGGGCGGTAATCAGCCCGTCGCGGAAGTCGGAATGCCGTTCCAGGAACTCGCTGCACTGCATAGTGATGAAATGTACAGCCCCGGCCACCGCGTGTTCCGTGGCCGGGGGTCAGGGGGGTCGTTTTGTGCTTAGACCAGGATGGGACCGATGAGCTGGGCGAAGCTGTTGCGCGCCCGATTCAGGCGACTCTTCACCGTGCCCAAGTTGCAGCCGGTGATTTCGGCGATCTCCTGATAGCTCTTCCCTTCGAGCTCCCGGAGCACGAACACCTCCCGGTGGTGCCCGGGGAGGCGCTGGACGCATTGGTCCACCGCATCCTTCAGGAAGCGCTTGCGGTATAGATCGTCCGGACGCGCGGTCGTGTCCTCGAACTGCAGCGGCCGATGATCGGCTTCCCAATTCTTCTTGATCGTCTGAAACAGGACCAAGGGATTACGGCTGCGATTGCGCAGCTCGTTCTTGGCCAGGTTCGATGCGATCGTGTAAATCCAGGTCGAAAACTTCTTGGTCTGATCGAAGCGGTGCAGGTGCCGGAAGACCCGGATGAATACCTCCTGAACCAGATCCTCCGCCCGTTCACGGTCACCGATCGTGCGGTTCACGAAGTTGAGGAGCCGCGTCTGATACCGATCTACCAAGGTGCCGAAGGCCTGCGGTTCGCCCGCCAAGTGCCGCATTACGACCTGGCCGTCATCCAACTCGTGCAGCGCTTCGCGTTGCAGCGCGCGCGGGGATTCAACCGGTTGTACCGGGGCTTCGACGGCTGTCGTCGGTTTGAGCGTCGTCTGCATACGTCCCCTCATGTTGCGGACGGGAACACGGAACACTCTGTGGTGCCTTGCCTTAGGTGCGTTCGGCACGAATCGTGCCTCCCTGGCTCAAGGACTAACCGCTTATGAACCAACAACTTGCGACTCGCAGTGGCGTGCGAGAGCGGAATATTGTCCCAGCCAGCGGACAGCGCAATTCTACATACGATCTAGATCCGAAGAGCGGAAAGGACTAATGCCCCAGAATGAAACCAGACACGAATAGGATGCTGAGGGCGGTCTTGGCGTCGCTGATACCCCCCTCCCGGATGAGCGTGAGTGCTTCCGATAGCGGCCTGGGAGCAACTTCGATGAACTCGTCCGGCTCACGAGCGTGCTTGTCGGCCGTGAGGTCCGCTGCCCAAAAGAGGTGAATCGTCTCGTCGGTAAACCCAGGTGTTGTCCATATAGTAGTAAGACGCTCGATCCGCCCCGCTTTCACACCCACTTCCTCGAGCAGCTCCCGCTGAGCACAAGCCTTCGGATCCTCACCCGGATTTAGGCGCCCCGCCGGTATCTCGATCAGCGGTCCGTTCGTCGCATAGCGGTACTGCTTGATCAACAGAATCGTGGGATCCGCCCCATGCGGATCCGAGGCGAACGGGAGCACGGCCGCGGCGCCAGGGTGCCGAATCATTTCGAGCTGCCCGGTCGATCCGTCCGGAAAACGGACCGTATCCACGTCCAGGTCTATGACCCGCCCTGTGTGGATTCGTTTACTGGCGAGCTGCATCCGCTCTCCCTTTTAACGTTGAAACAACCAGGTGACGGGAACCTTGAAACCTTCGGCGAAGAGATACCCCGTGTTGCGGCGTACGCTGGCGTGGATCGGCGAGCCCGGGGCGGGGGATGTATACGGCGTCAGATCCAGGCGTTCGGCAATGATCTGCAACCGGAGCATGTGGAAGCCGTCGCTGACGAGCAGCACGCGACGGCTGTCTTTGCCATCAAACCAGCGCCTTACCTGCTCCAGCGATGTGTAGGTATCATGACCGCCGGCGAGCGGTAAGACCGCTTCGCCGGGCAGGCCCAGGCGGACGAGGTAATCGCGCCCCACGTTCGCTTCGTTGAGGGTATCGCGCGGGCCGACGTCGCCCGTAACCAGGACGACGGGGGCCAGCCCGCGCTGATACAGCGTCGCGGCGTGATCGAGTCGGGCGCGAAAGACAGGTGAGGGCCGGCCGTTGTACTGCGCGGCACCGAGCACCACAATGGCGTCGGCGCCGGTAGCCTGGTCGCGAGTGGCATGGACCGCCACGGCGACGACCACGGCCGCCCACCCGAGGCCGAGCAAGACGGCTGCGAGAAGAAACGCGCTGAGGGCACGCCGACCCGTCCAGAATGGCATGCCACAAGATACTAGGGCTTGGTCAGCAACTCCTCGAACAAGGACAGCGCCCGGGGGTCGTCTGTCTGGCCCAGCCAAAAGATTGCCTTGCGGCGCAGGTCAGGGTCCTTGTTCTCTTTGGCGATGTGGATCAGCGCCGGGACGCCCTCATCGTGAGGCCGCTGTGACAGCGCGAACACCGCCGATTCGCGCACCTCGTGGTCCTGGTCGCCATCCTCGACCAGGTCGGTGAGCCCTCGTGTCGCGGCGTCTCCGGCAGCCTCGCCGAGCCAGAACACGGCCGAGCGGCGCACCTTCCGCGAGATGGTTTCGGCCTTGGCGATCTTCAAGAGCTCCGGCCAGATTGTGACGCTGTCCGCGAGCACCGCGGGGAAAATCGCCTTCTCGGCGGCGCGCGATTCGTCACGTGAAGCCAGCGAGAGCAGATAGGTCGTCGCGTCTTTTGTGCCGACCGTGCCGAGGTCCGTGGCCGGCGTGCCGGCGCGCCACTGGCCGCCCACGTAGACCCGAAGATCGCTGACACGGCCGCTGCTCTTTCGGAGCGCTACGCGGACCGGTCCCGAGTCGCAAGGCGCGTCCCAGTCATTCTCGTCGCGCTCCCAATCGCCATCGACCTGGTTGCGACAGTGACCCTTGTCGCAGTCCCAGCTGATCATGTTGCGGCCATTGCCATAGACGCCCGGCCGGGAGGCAAAGCTGAACCGCACTGAGCCGTCTGGTGCACCGGCGACGCGTTTTTCCAGCGTTTGCGCGGTCGCGCTACCGGCCAGGAGCAACCAGAGCGCACCACCCACGACGCACGCCGCACGGCTGTTCATTGGTTGATGAGCTCCTGTAAGCACTGTCCCGCTGTTGCGCTGCGAGACTGGCCGAGCCAGAACACAGCTTTCTTGCGGAGCTCACGGTCTGGATCGGTCTTTCCGATTTGACACAGCTTGACGACTGCCGCCTCTTCGCGGCGCTGCGAGTAGACGAAGATCAACTGCTCCCGCATCTCGCGGTCTTTCATGCTGTCGTACAGCCGCACCAGATCGTCGACGTCGACGCTGTGTCCCTGGCCGGCCCAGAACAGCGCCTTTTTTCGAAGCTCGATGTCTTCGTTCTGGTTCAGGGCGATGTCCATCAACCAGCGGTAGTTGTCCGCACCGCCCATCTGGGAGAGTGAGAAGATCACCTTCTCCTTCAAATCGTCGTTATCGAGCTTCTTGTAGAGATCCCTGAGGCACTGGGTGTTCTCGTCAGATCTGCGCTGGCCGAGCCAGAAGATCGCCTTTTCTCGCAGGTCGCTCGGCCGGTCGCGGCGCCCGGCGTAGCTGCAGAGGATCGCCGCCGCCCGCGGGCTGCGGTGTTGCGAGAGCGCGAAGATTGCCTTCTCCTGAATCTGCGGATCGCTCTTCGGATCCTGGAGGATGGAATCGAGCGCCGCGACAGTCTCATCTCCCGGTACTTGTGAGAGCCAGAAGACTCCCTGCTCACGCACTTCCTGATCCGGATCGGATCGCACGACGTCGAGCAGAATGCGCGAAGTCTCATCGGTGTGTTTCTGCGAGACGAGGAATACGGCCTTCCGCCGCAGACAGACGGATCCCGCATCACGACGAGCGAGCACCGTTTTGAGAAGCGGGACCGCGCGGTCGGCGTCCATTTGCAGCACGGCATTCAAAGCCGCGATGCGGATGTCATCTTCGTCGTCACACGCGTCATCATGCAGGTGATAGCGGCCGCGGGGCGCGGGAGCGATTGCCGGGATTGGTGGTGTCGGGC
>DASZCG010000185.1:0-2280 GCA_035943355.1 Gemmatimonadales bacterium | reverse complement strand
CCCGCGGTCGGAGCGGCAGGCCTGCTCGGCGTGGCGACGCTGATCGGTGTGGTGTTGACCGACGAGCTCGGTTTTCTCGTACAGCATGGTTTGGCACTGTCAGCCGGCGTGACGATCTACGTGGCGGCGTCGAATCTCGTTCCGGAGTTTCAAGGCAAACAGGGGTGGAAGCTTCCCGCGGCGTTCTTCGCGGGGGCAGCGATATTCTTCCTGACCAAGACGTTGATGGATGGAGTGTCGTGACGGAGCCCACGCTGTTTCAAGGATCAAGCGAGCCGCTTGCGGCGCGCATGCGCCCCAAGACTCTGGACCTGTTCCTGGGCCAGGAGCATCTGCTCGGTCCCGGAAAAGCCCTCGGCGATCTGATCAGGCGCGGCGACGTCGGGTCGTGCATCTTCTGGGGCCCGCCCGGGTCCGGCAAGACCACGCTCGCCAAGATCATCGCCAACTACACCGACCGTCGCTTCGAGCCCTTCTCAGCTGTGACGGAGGGCGTGGGGCGGGTGCGGGAGATTATCAAGGAAGCAGAGGAGCTGCTGAAATATCAGGGGCAGGGGACCATCCTGTTTTGCGACGAGATCCACCGGTTCAACAAGGCCCAACAGGACGCATTCCTGCCGTGGGTCGAGAACGGGATCATCACGCTCATCGGCGCCACGACCGAAAACCCGAGCTTCGAGTTGAACAGCGCGCTGCTCTCGCGCTGTCGCGTGTTCGTGCTGGAGCCGCTGACGGACGCACACATTCGCACGCTGCTGGGGCGCGCGATCGAGACGGAGCACAAAGGCGAACTCGAGCCCGCGGCGCTGGAGCTGCTGGTGACCCACGCGCAAGGCGACGCCCGCCGCGCCTTGAACACACTCGAGGCACTTCTCAAGCATGCCGCCGCACTCTCGCCCCTACCGTCGCCAATCACGGGCGACCTGGTGCGCCAGGTTCTCGAGAAGCCGCTACCGGTCTATGACAAAGCGGGGGAGCAGCACTACAACCTGATCTCCGCGCTCCACAAAGCCGTGCGCGGCTCCGATGTCGATGGCGCGCTCTATTGGCTCGCGCGCATGCTCGCGGGAGGAGAAGACCCGCTCTACATCGCGCGCCGCCTGGTGCGCATGGCGATCGAGGATATCGGACTCGCCGATCCGCGGGCGCTCACCGTCGCCCTCGCCGCCAAGGACGCCTATCACTTCCTCGGCAGTCCGGAAGGAGAGCTGGGGCTGGCGGAGGCGACGATCTATCTGGCGACCGCGCCGAAGTCGAACCGCGTTACCACCGCCTTCGGCGAAGCGCAGGCTGCCGCCGAGCAGCATCCTGCTGAGCCGGTGCCGCTGCACATTCGCCAGGCGCCAACACCTCTCATGAAGGAGCTCGGGTACGGCGAAGGCTATAAATACGCCCACAACTACGAGCACGCCTATGCGCCGCAGGAGTATCTCCCCGAGAGTCTGCGAGGACAGAAGTGGTACCGCCCGACGGAGTTCGGTTATGAGAAGACCGTTGCCGAGCGCATCGAGTTCTGGGAGCGATTGAAGCAGCGCATGGGCGGCGGCGAGCCACCGCGGGATCCTGGCGGCTAACGACAAGAACCATTCCGCGATAACTCAGAGAACCTCCGACACAAAAAAAGATGACGTAGGTCACCGACCGCTTTGCGCACCCTCAGCTACAGTCGGGCCGGCTGGGTGCATCCTGAGACAAAGCACCCAAGCACGCTGCTCAGAGCAAACCCGCTGAAAAGCGGTGACGCAGAGCTACGGGGCTACGGCGGTTCGCCGCCACGCCAGCCGGGCCGCCAGCGGACCTCGACACGGGTCACGTTGGCGGCCCGGTCGCGCGTTGAGACCTCTCTGAGCAGTGGAGGCTCTGAATGGTTCGTTGGCGGAAAGTCCTCGCGTTCGCGGTACTCGCCGCCGTCTTCTCCTGCGAACTTCCCATAGCAAGGCCGACGCAAGCTGTCGATGCCGTGTCAGTGATTCCGGCATCGGCTGACGTACGGGTGGGCAGCGCGCTCCAATTCACGGCGACACCGCTCGACGCCGGCGGGAACCCGCTGACGGGACGCGTCGTCGTTTGGACGAGCGACAACGTGGCGGTTGCCAGCGTGAATAGCGGCGGGCTCGTCACGGGTGTTGTTGCTGGATCGGCGACGATCCTGGCAGGGAGCGAAGGAAAGTTCGGCTCAGCGAGCGTGACTGTGACGACGGGATCGCCGCCACCACCACCGCCGCCGCCACCTCCGCCACCGCCTCCGCCTCCGCCACCGCCTCCGCCGCCGCCGCCGCC
>DASZCG010000184.1:0-19561 GCA_035943355.1 Gemmatimonadales bacterium | reverse complement strand
GCCCCCGGCAGCGCCGCCGGCCCCGAGCCCGGCCCCCGCGTCGACGCCCGGTCCAACAGCGCAACGGAGGGCCGCTGGTCCTGCCGACACGACGCCCGGACGCACGACTGTGACGTTCATAAGCGGCTCGGCGATCTATGTCGGCGCGGGACTGCGAGAGGGGTTGACCGAGCGAGCGCAGCTGTCGCTGCTGCGGCGGGATTCGGTCGTCGCGACGCTACGGGTGAAGTTCATCGCCTCGCACCAGGCCTCGTGTGAGGTGGTGTCCGGTGTGACGAACATCGTGGTGGGCGACGTCGTCCGCTTCGTTCCGGTGCCACAGGCTGCGGCGATAAGCAGCGAGATGGTCGCGAGCGCGACAACCCGGCGCCGGCCACGGCGCCTGAGCGGGCCGGGGATTCATGGTCGTGTGGGACTCCGCTCGCTGCGCGCAACATCGGCGCTCAGTGGGGATTCGTCCGGCACCGCCACCCCTGGGACGGGCTTCAATCAGCCGTCGTTCGACCTGCGGATGAGCGGTCTCGGCGTTGGAGGCACACCGATCGGGCTTACGCTGGATCTTCGGACCCGGTATACCGTGACTTCCTTGACCGGGCAACCGAATCGGGTCGATGGGAAAACCCGTGTCTATCAAGCCGCAGTTTTTTGGGGATCACCAGGGGCTGGATTCCGGACCGTTGCCGGGCGCCAGTATCTCACCGCGGTCACGTCGGTCACTCTCTTCGACGGCGGGCTGATGGAGTTGAACGGTCCCCGAATGTCGTTCGGTGTGTTCGGAGGCGTGGAGCCGGATCCCGCCACTCTCGGGTTGACCGACGAGATCCAGGACTACGGCGGCTATCTCCAGTTGCACAGTGCTCCGGCTGCCGCCGCGCCGTGGGCCATCACGACCGGCGCGGTCGGGTCCCTGCAGGCCAACCACGCGAACCGGGAATTCGGCTTCATCCAGGTGAGCGTCAACCACAGGTCGTATTCCTTCTTCG
Organism: Gemmatimonadales bacterium; assembly: GCA_035943355.1. Classification (GTDB taxonomy): domain Bacteria; phylum Gemmatimonadota; class Gemmatimonadetes; order Gemmatimonadales; family GWC2-71-9; genus 20CM-2-65-7. The sequence continues at coordinate 18,578 of DASZCG010000184.1, read as the reverse complement.
GCCTGCAGGAAATCGATTACTACCCCTGGTGGAAGGTGCAGCTGGGCGAAAAGCCGCTCTCCTTGACCAGTCAGTATGCGACCGCCTGGTTCCGAGTGTCGCCCCAGATCGCGTTCAACGCCACCTACGACAATCGGCGCAACGTGAGACTGTATCGAGACACGCAGAATCCCGAGACGGAGTTCGATGACGCTTACCGCCAGGGCTACGGCGCCGGCGTTCAGATTTTGAACCGCAGGGTTCGCCTCGGCGGCGACTGGCGGCGCAGCACCGGGGGGACGGCCGGCCGCGCCGATTCCTACACGGGGATCCTCGGATTCGACCCCGTCACCCGGCTGAGGCTGGCCGGCGCGGGGCGGGCCACATGGTACCAGAACCAGAACGACTCGACGTTGAACACTCCGGTTGCCCAGCGGATCACTGGCCAACTTTACTCCTGGTGGCTGGGCTGCGATCCTATTGACCGGCTGCACTTCGACGTTAACGGAGGCATACGTCGCGAGGACAATCCCAATACCACCATCCTCCAGACCTCGACGTGGTACGGCATCTCGTTGGATGTAAGTGTCGCCCGCGCGTGGTTCGTGTCTTTCTCCGGCCTGCGACAAACAGATCCCATCAATCCTGGCACCAACGTCACTACACAGCTGTACGCCAGCGCCACGTGGCGTTTCTAGACCCGGCCGACTGTGCAGCGCCTGGGTGAGGTGCGTCATCCTGTTGTCGCTCGTCTGCCTCGGTGCTCCCGCCCTGGTCCGCGCCCAGATTTCGCCGGGACCGTTGTCGCGCTCGCACGCCCGGCTGGAGGGCACGCTGCAATGCGCCAAGTGTCACGCCGGTGGGCGCGGTGGGGGCAAGGAGCAGATGACCGGCCTCTGCCTCAACTGCCACAAAGAGATCGCATGGCTGGTTGATCGGGGGCGTGGCCTGCACGGCTCGGCGCCGGTGAAGCAGCAACGCTGCGCGAGTTGCCATCCCGATCACGCCGGCCTGGACTTCGCGCTCATCAGTTGGGAGGGGCAGGGCGGCTCCGCAGAGCGTTTCGATCACAGTCACGCGGGGTGGCCACTCGACGGGAGTCATGGGCGGCAGAAATGCTCCGCCTGTCATAAGACGACATTCCGTATCTCACCTGTAATGCGTTTGTCGCAGCGGCCGAAGGCGGATCCCGGGTGGCTCGGCCTCGAGCGTAACTGTACGTCGTGCCATGAAGACGCGCATCGCGGCGCGCTCGCTCAGAATTGCGTCAAGTGCCACGACGTCCAGCATTGGAAGCCGGCGCCCCGTTTCGACCACGCCAAGACAGACTATCCACTTACCGGCGCTCACGACACCGTCAGTTGTGCCGCCTGTCATGAGGCGCCGCGCCTGCAGCTCGCCAGCGACACCCGTGGACATCCTATTCCGCGATTCAAGCCGGTCGAGCATCGCGAGTGTGCGGCGTGTCACGCCGACGTGCACCATGGCCAGCTCGGCGCGAGCTGCAGCCGGTGTCACCAGACCACCTCGTTCAAGGCGATCAATCGCGCGTCGTTCGATCACGACCGGACGCGCTATCCCCTGCGCGGGCGTCACGCGGAGGTCGCCTGTGAAAAGTGTCACAACTTTGGGGTTGGTCAGGTGGCCAATGACCCACCGTTCGCGACGTGTAATGGTTGTCACACGCCGGACCCGCACGCAGGCGCCGCGGCGCTGGCGGGTCGCGTCGTTGACTGCGCATCCTGTCACACCGTCGATGGTTGGCGCCCGTCGATCTTCACAGTCGTGCAGCATCGGCAGACGAAGTATCCCCTCGAGGGCGGTCACGTACAGGCGAAATGCGGCGACTGCCACACGAAGACGACCGGCGCGAGCACGTCCACCATAGGCGTCGTGATGATGCGGCCCGCGACCGACTGCATCAGCTGTCACGTCGATCCGCATGCCGGGCACTTCACGCGCTGCGCCGACTGTCACGACGCAAGCGCCTTTCATCCCGCGACGATCGACGTGGTCGCGCACGATCGCTTCCGCTTCCCGCTAGACGGAGCGCATCGCGCGGTACCGTGCATGGACTGCCACGACGCGATGCGGCGGCCGCATGCGACGTCTACGCTTCGTCTGGCAGGATGGACCGGCGCGCCGATGCTGTTCGACGCGCCCGCGGGTGGCTGTCGCGGGTGTCACGAGGATCCTCACGGAGGGCAGTTCGCCAAGCGGCCCGGCGGGGGTGCGTGCGAGCGCTGCCACGACACCGAGGTGTTCCGGCCGGCGAGCGGCTTCGATCACGAGCGCGACGCCGCTTTCTCGCTGAAAGGCGCCCATGCCAATGTGCCGTGCGACCGCTGTCATAAGCCGAGTCGTGGAGCCGGAGGGAAGCCGCTGATCGTCTACCGAGGGGTTCCGAGCGCCTGCGAGGCATGTCACCGGTGAGTGTCAAAACCACCGCTCTCGCGCTGATGTTGGTCGGTTGAGCGTGGCCCGGAGCACACCACTCAACTGTATGGTGGGTTCAACGTGCGCTTCTAGTGCTCCAGCGCCGGCGCCGGTCTCTGGTTACCGCCGTCCGCCACGAACTTCCATTGCTTATCCGCTTGTCTCTTCCAGATCGTCAGATACTTGCTGTAATGATGTAGCGACTTGATCTGCGCCTCGCCCACGGTGCAGCCGAGGTCTCCGGAGCGCGCGATTTCGGCGGCGAGCGGCCACCACTCGAGGACCGCGCCAGCGGGGAAGCCGTCGAACGCCGCGCCGATTGCCTGCCGTCCTTCGGTCAGCTGCGGGCCCGATCCAAATGCCATCGCGTTCTCGGCGGCATACGTGAGAAACGCCTGCTTGGCGCCACGCGCTTCGGACAGCGCGGCGAACGCGGAGTCGGTGCGGAGCAGTTCGCGCCGGTCTGCCTTGCCGCGGATGGGGGGGGGAGCGGCCGGAGCGGCCGGGTCAGGCTTGCCGGCCGGTTGCACAGATACCGAGTCAGGCAGAGGAGCCGTCGTTGCGTACGCGACGAGCCGCCAGCCGCCGGGGGAGGGCTGTTTTCGCCAGCAGGCGAGGTACTTGGCGCGTGTGCCGTCCGAGCGCGTCCATCCCCACGAGTAGCCGAGTGAGCCGTCGTACGACACGTCGGCAAACGCCGGTGCCCGCTGCACAATGTGCTTGGTCGTATCGCTCGCGAGAAATGCGTCGATGTGGCTTGCCCCGCGAACCAGCGATGCACCAGGGTGCAGATACGCCGAGCTGTCGACGAACGCTGCTCCCGTCAGCACGAGTGCGCTGTCGGCGGCGAGCAGCGCCTGACGATCGGCCGCGCGATCGAGCGTGGCGGCAGTGGCGAACAACGTGAGTCCGAGGACAAGGCTTCGCATGGGGACCTTCTTGAGATTTGTCGGCAGAATGTGCGCCCTTACAGGCTGCACCGCTCGCCGAGCCGGGTTCTCAGCCGGGAATTCACATAGTTCTGACGGCTGCCGCCAGTGAGCCTTTCGTAGCATGCTACAATGAGGCTCATGAAACGCGCTCTGTGGATATTCGGCGCCTGGACGGCAGTCGCACTGCTGTTCGCGATTCAAATGCACTATCAGATCGTGCAGGGCAGCCCGCGCCCGTGGCGCTGGATCATCGCGTGGCAGCTCAGCGGGTGGTGGAGCTGGGCGCTCTTTACTCCTGCCGTCCTGGCGTTCGCCGCCTGGGCCGTGCGGATCCGCCGCCCGGTCGCCATCATCGCGGCGCACCTGCCGGCGGCCTTGCTGATTGGGGTAGCGTGCGCGGCGTTCGAGGGCGCGGTAAAGAGCGTGTTAGGCCTGTATCTCACGCCGCACACCGTCATCACCGGCGCCGGCGACGCGGTTCAGATGTACTGGACGTTCAATCTGATGGTCTATGCCATGGTGGCCGGGCTGTATCATGCCTGGCGCGCGTCCCGGCTCGAGACGCAGCTGGTCCAGGCTCGGCTCGACGCGCTGGTGGGCCAGCTCCAGCCGCACTTCCTCTTTAATACGCTGCACACGATCTCCGCCTTTGTGCTGGAGGACCCGAAGCAGGCCAATCGCATGATCACGCGGCTGTCGGAGCTGTTGCGCCAGTCGTTTAACCGCGAGCGGGGCCCCCTCGTCACACTGGAGGAGGAGCTCGAGCTGCTGGACCACTACGTAGCGATTCAGGAAGCGCGCTTTGGCGACCGGCTGCGGGTCACATTTCGTGTCGATCCACGGGCAGCGTCCGCTGTCGTGCCCACTCTGCTGCTGCAACCGCTCGTCGAGAACGCGATCCGGCACGGCGCCGTCCCCCACGGTGGCGTGGCGGAGGTAGAAATCGCGGCGACCCGCGCGGGCGATCAGCTCCATCTTGAGGTGCGCGACAACGGCCCCGGTCTCGCCGGCGATGCCGGTCTGACGAATGGCGGCGGGGGGGGGCTCGGACTGACAAACACACGGGCGCGGTTGTCGGAGCTGTACGGTCCGAGCCACCGCTTCGACCTGGTCAATGCGCCGGCTCCCGGCACGGGCGCGGTCGCGACCATCGAAATCCCGTTCACCGATCATGCGCGCGATCATCGTTGACGACGAAGCGCCGGCCCGCCGCCGCTTGCGGGGCGTGCTGCAGCAGATCCCGGCGGTCACGCGGATCGATGAGTGCGCCAGCGGGCGCGACGCCGTCGAGCTGCTGAAGCGCGGCGTGCCGGACCTCGTGTTTCTCGACATCCAGATGCCGGACCTCGACGGCTTCGCGGTCGCCGCGGCGGCTTACGAGGAACGGCCGCCGGCGATCGTGTTCGTGACCGCCTATGACGAGCACGCTGTGCATGCATTCGAGATTCAGGCGTTCGATTATCTGCTGAAGCCGTTCGACGACGATCGCGTGATCGGTACCGTCAAGCGCGCGGCGGAGTTTCTCGAATGGATCCGGCGGCCCGGAGCGGGCGACGCGGCGCTGCACGGCTTTGGCGACGTGACCGTGGACTTCGCGACGCATCAGGTGCGGCGCGCGGGGCGCACGGCGGAGCTCCGGCCCAAGGAATACGCGCTACTCATCGCGCTGCTCAAGCGCGGCGGGCGGGTCGCGAGCCGGCTCGAGCTGCTGCGTGAAGTGTGGGGGTACGCCGAAGACGTCATGAGCCGGACGGTGGATACCCACGTCGCGATGCTGCGCCGCAAACTGGAGCACGACCCCGCGCATCCGCGGCACATCGTTACCGTGCGGACGTTCGGCTACCGGATCGAGCGCTAGCGAAACAGGTAGTAGTCCGCGATCCGCTCGGCGATCGCACCAGGCTCGCCACTCGAGCGATTGGTCAGCACGATCACGGTGAAACGGCGGGCCGGGAAGCGCTGGATCGCGTTGCGAAAGCCGCTCGTCTCTCCCGTGTGGCGCCAGCGTTTTTCACCCCGATAGCTGTCGACGAACCAGCCGAAGCCATACTCCGTCGCGGCGCCCTGCGGCAGCGCGGGCAGCGGGGGCGGCGTCGTGGCGAGTGTCAGCATCGTCGCGTCGACCAGGGTGGTGTCCGACAGGGCGCGATCCCAGCGCGCCATGTCGTCGATGTTCGTATAGATCCCGCCGTCACCCAGCGTCGCGCTCGTCACACTCTGATCCGTCTGCTCGAAACCGCCGCCACGCGGGGAATAGCCGTACGCGCGGTGCGGTACCGTATCAGATCCTGCGACGTGCGCCACGCTGGCGGTCATGCCCAAGGGCGCGAAGATCCGCGTGCGCAAAAACTGAGGGAAAGACATCCCCGACACTCGCGCGACGATCATCCCTAGCAGCACGTACCCCGAGTTGCTGTAGCGATAGGCCGTGCCGGCAGGGAAGTAGATCGAGTCTTTGGACGCGAGCATCGTGAGCACGTCGTTGTCGTCGAGCTGCGCGGTGCGCGTCTCGGGAATGAGATCCTCGTAATCCACCAGGCCTGAGGTGTGGTTCAGCAGGTGGCGAATCGTGACCGGCGCGGCGGCCGGGGGCAGCTCGGGCAGAATGCTGCGGGCCGGCTGATCGAACTGCAGTTTGCCGTCCTGCGCGAGCAGCATGATGCACATCGCGGTGAACTGCTTCGATACCGAGGCCAACCGGTAGTCCGTCTCGGGAGCGGCGGGCGTGCGGCGCTCGAGGTCGGCCATGCCGTACGCGCGTCGCGCCACGACCTTCCCGTCGCGGATCACGATGACACTGGCGCCCGGACGCGACGGGCCGGTGTACGCCGCGAACAGCGAATCGATCGCGCGCGGGTCGTCAGCAGCCACGCGACTAGCTTCCACCCGCCCGCCGGTCGCGCAGGCAGCCACGAACAGCGCCGCGGTCAGGACTGGGAGGGGGCGTACCAGGCGTTCCACGTCTCCGGAGCAGGTCCAATGGTGAGTTGGTGTTGATACCGGACGAGCGGCATGCGCAGCAGCAACGGCTCGAGACTGAGCTTCTCCAGCCAGCGCTCGTCGCTGAGGCGCGCGGCACCGAGGCCGAGGTCGCTGAACCGGCGCGAATGGCGGTCGATGAGCGTGGCCACGCCGAATTTCTGCGCGAAGCGCCGCAGCTCACCCACCGCGGCGGCGCGCTCGTTCAAATCGACGAAGTGGACTGTGATACGCCGCTCGGCAAAGAAGCGGAGCGCGGCACGCGTGTCGGCGCTCTTTCTGACGCCGAAGATTTGCACTTCCACGTGAGCTAATCGGGCTGCGTCTTGACTTCGATCGCACCGAGCAGGTGTCCCGGGCCGAATTGGGCTTCGGCGCTGCCGGGCGAGTAATAGCGAACCGACGCGACGCCTCGCCATTTCAGCAGGCGCAGACTGTCGAAGCCGCCGTAGCGCGTGCCGTCGACGTAGACGATCAGCTGCGCCTGGTTTTGCCGCACCACGGCGGTCGGCCGGGCGCGCATTTCCCAGTTGGGCCGTAGCTGGCGCACGGCATCGAAGACGGTGGAGCCGGTCGTCCTGGCGAGCTCGTCCGACGTGATGAGGTCGGGGTCGCGGCTGGGCGTGGGCGATTCGCTGCGCGCCGCGTTCGAGCTCGAGCAGGCGGCCACCAGGAGCGAGGTAATCAGCAGCGACGATCTCATCGCCACAGAAAGTACCACGTTTCCCGCTCGCGTCTATATTCCTCGCTCCCCGGCGAGGGTTTCATGAGTCCCCGGTCCAAAGTCATCTGCGCAGCCGTGCTGTTTTCGAGCGGCGGCGCGGCGATCAAGTTCTGCAGCTTCAGCGCCTGGCAGCTGGCCGCGTTGCGAGCCGCCCTCGCGCTGGTCACGATCTTCGTGCTGCTGCCCGAAGCGCGGCGCGGCTGGACGTGGCGCACCATCGTGGTCGGCTTCGCCTACGCTGCCACGACGCTGCTCTACGTCCAGGCAAACAAGCACACGACGGCGGCGAGCGCGATCTTCCTGCAGTCGACGAGCCCGTTGTTCATTCTCTTGCTCGCACCCATACTGCTCGGCGAGCACGCGAACCGGCGCGACATCGCGCAGATGGCGGTGATGGCGGTGGGACTGGGATTGTTCTTCCTGGGCACCGATCGCCCGTCCGCAACCGCGCCCAATCCCGCGCTCGGCAATGTGCTCGCGTCGGTGTGCGCGGTGACGTGGGCGTTCACGGTGATCGGCTACCGCTGGCTGGCAGCGCGCGGTGCGTCGGTCGCGGCGGCGGCCGTGGCGGGCAACATGACCGCGAGCATCATCGCGTTGATCATGGCGGGGCCGCTGATCGCCGGCCGGCCGGTCGACTGGGCCGTGGTCGGTTTCCTCGGCGTGTGCCAGCTGGGGATACCGTATCTGTTCCTGGCGCGGGCGGTGCCGCAGCTGCGGGCGCTCGAGGTGGGTCTCTTCCTTCTTATCGAGCCGGTCTTGAATCCGATATGGGCGTGGATTGTGCACGGGGAGACGCCTGGTCCCGCGACGCTACTCGGCGGTGCGGTGATTCTCGGCGCAACGGCGGGGCGCACGATCCTCGATGCGCGGCAGGTCGCACGGGAGACGCTCCCGGCGTAAACGACAAACGGGCCCGCCGTCTGGCGAGCCCGTCTCCAAAAACAAACTCAGTTACTGAATAGCTCTCAGTGCGTTGATTCGTCCTCGTCCGTAGAAGTCGTCGTTTCCCGGCTTGCCGAGGTCATCCGCCGACTGGCGCAACCGCCTTTCGACCTCAGCGGGACCGACGCGGCCAAACCTGCCGATGATCAGCGCGGCCACGCCGGAGGCGGCGGGCGTCGCCATGCTCGTGCCCGCTGCCCAGCAAAATGCCGCGTTGCTGCTGCCACTACCACGGCACGGTGCCATCACCATGTCGAACACCCAGCAAGGGGCCGCAACGGTGCCGGCTGGTAGACGTGGCAAGGCACAGAGGGCGTCGCCAGGAAGCGCGAAGTCGCCGCCGGGACCCGCGAACTCAACGGCGGACTGGCCAAAGTTGGTGTACGAGGCCGGGCGGTCGAAATTCGTCGCGCCGAAGGCGAAACCGAGCGGACCGGTGGCTGAGACGGCGATGACGTGGGGCGACATCGCCGGGACAAAGATCGTGTTCGCCGTGTGGTCGAGATCCGTCGCGTTATTGCCAAGCGCCGCGAACACTGTTACGCCCCGCTGATATGCGTACGTCGTAGCCTTGCCGATCACGACCGCCAGGCGTGCCGTCCCAAAGTTGCCTTGCCGTGGGAACTCTGCGCCGAGGCTCATGTTGATGATGTCCGCGCCGCCGCCGCCCTCAGCAATCGGGGTCGCTGCGTAGTAAATCCCGGCGATCACTGCCCCGAACGAGCCACTGCCGCAGTGCAAGACCTTCACGCCGATAATTGTGGCATTCGGCGAAATGCCGACTGTACCGACATTCTGCCCGGGCGCTGCGACGATGCCCGCGACATGAGTGCCGTGCCAGAAAGTGTCGTTTTGATTGCAGACACCCAGTGTGTCGCGCGCCTGATCGAAATTGAACGGCTGACCGGGGACGAACGACACCGAATGCGCGACGTCCAGATTTGGCGCGATATCGAGATGGGTGCTGCGAATGCCGCCGTCCACGATCGCCACGCGAGCGCCCGCGCCGCGCTGGCCGAGATCCCAGGCTTCGGGTGCGTGAACGGCATCGGGTGCCCACTGCTCGCGGCGGAACGTCTCTTGCGAGCCGAACGTCGCGGCCGGCGCGACGACGCCTTCATCCACAACTTCTCCAGCGTCGACCACCCGCTCGGGCTTTACCCACTGCACGGGGACGTCCTCATCCACGCTCGCCACGCCGCTGATCGCTGCGGCGCGGCTCGCGAACGCAGGATCCGCTGAGCTCGCGAGCGCGACGCCAATCTGATCAAGGCGCGAAGTCACTGTTCCGCCCGCTGCGGCGATTTTTCGGGCGAGATCGCCCGGGAGTTGCGTGCCAACGAAGTTGATCAGGTAGGACTTGCTGCCAGCGGGTGCGGCGACTTGCAGAGAGGGACTGTTGGACGACGGTGCTGCCGTAATCGTGCTGCCGGTCGGTGTGACGGGCGCATCGTTCACGCAAGCAGCCGCGACGATCGCGCCCACAATGAGAGTCAACCGCAGGATGGGTTTGGGCATGGTTGAACCCCGCAGACGGATGAATTGATTCGGACGGGCGTTGGGATTTTGAAGCTGTCGCGCGGTTCAGGAGCCCGCAAGCACCCCCTCGGTCGTGTCCAACGGATTCGCCTTCCGCCCCGCCCGCTCCATCGGCTTCTCGAGCACCGCACGATTGCTGTCCAGCACCGTCCAAAAGTCGACCGCGCGCTCGACCAGCTCCCGCGCTGCCTGGCGGAGCGCGTCGCTCGCCTTCACCTGCAGCACGTTGTTGCGCATGTCCTCGGCGTCCCAGCCGCGCGAATGCGCGATGAACGGGAAGGGTGGGAAGACGAATCCCAGCTCGGACCAGAAGGTCATCATGCTGCCGGCCACCGCCTGGATATTGTCCTGACCGCCGGTAATGATGAACGCGGCGGCCTTGTTGCGAATCAGGACGCGGTTGTGAATCGTGATTTGGTTCTGCACGCAGTTAAGTCGTTCCGCCATCTTGTAGTAGAGCGACGACGCATTCCCCCAGCGGATGGGGGTCGAGATGAGGACCACATCCGCCCAGTGCACCAACCCCTCGTACACCGCGGTCAACTGATCCTCCGGATCGCGCTCCGTGATCGCACACGGCCAGGTGCAGGCGTGCGAGGCCTTGGAGTAGTTGCCCTCGCAGTGCTGGAACTTCAGCGAGCGCAGCGTGATGAGCTGGGTATCGACTCTGAGCTCGCCGGCTCGTGCCATCGCATGCTCGAGTAGCGCATCCGATGTAGAGAAGCGCGGATTGCCGTCGTCCATCGCGGTCGTTGAAATGCCCAGCACCCGGCAGGGAGCGCCCGGCGCCTTCGGATGCTCTTCGAGCAAATGACTTGGCTTGTGCTTCAGCAGCTTGCGCGGTGCAATCGGCGGGATCTGGACATATACCCCGTCATTGCGCTGTTCGAGAGCATAGACCGGCACCTGCTCCTCGTCATAACCGGCAGGGCCCTTGCCTGTGACCACGCTGTACTCCCAGCCGTGCCACGGGCAGGTGACGAACTCCCCTCGCACTATTCCTTCGGAGAGCGGTCCGCCCTTGTGGTTGCAGATGTCAGAGATTGCCGTGAGCCGGCCGTCGAACAAGAAGACCGCGATGCGGTGGCGTTCGATCTTGATCGAGAAGGGAACTCGGGCGAGCAGATCGTCCTTGGAGCCCAGGCGGTGCCATTCGGCCATACGATGCTCGAGGGGTGGGAGTCGCTCAATGCTATATTCGTGCGCGCATGCCCGCATCCCGCTCCCGTATCGGCGTCATCTTCTTCACGGTCCTCATCGATCTGATCGGCTTCGGGATCGTACTGCCGATCCTGCCGTTTTACGCCCAGCGGTTCGGTGCGGCGGGAATGGGCTACGGCGCGGTGGTGGGCGTCTTCTCACTGATGCAGTTTGTCGCGACCGCATTGCTCGGTAAGCTGTCGGATCGTATCGGTCGCCGGCCGGTGCTGCTGACGACGATGGTGGTGAACGCCGTGGGTTACACGTTGTTCGCCTTTGCGGGATCGTATTGGGTGCTCTTCCTCTCCCGCGTGGTCTCCGGTTTCGCGGGTGGCAATATTTCGGCGGCGCAGGCGTACGTCGCCGACATCACGACGCCGGCCGAGCGGTCGCGGGGCATGGGGATGATCGGCGCGGCGTTCGGGATCGGGTTCAGTCTGGGTCCGGCCATCGGCGGCTTTGCGGCGCACTGGGGCGGGCACGCTGCTCCTGGCCTCGTCGCGGTCGGGTTGTCGGTGGCGAATTATCTGTCTGCCTATTTCATCCTGCCCGAATCATTACATCACGAGCTCCGCGTACGCCGCCCAATGTTCGACCTGGGGCATATCGGAGATGCCGTTGCGCGGCCGCGATTGCGCCCGTTGATGGTCGTCTGGGCGCTCGTCCCGCTCGGCTTCGCCGGTTACACGGTGGCGTTGCCGCTGCGCGCGGCCGCCGTGCTTGGCTGGAAGGAACGCGAGCTTGCCATCTTGTTCACGATCATCGGAATCACCGCGGCCTCCGTGCAGGGATACCTCTTTGGGAAGATCGTGCGCCGCACGGGGGAGCGCGCCCTGGTGACCGCCGGCACGTTCGGCATGGCGCTCTCGATCGCGATCGTCCCGTTTCTCTCGACCTCGTCGCTGTTGTACGCCTGGACCTTCGTGCTCGCCGTCTCAAACAGCGTGTTCGCGCCGGCGGCAACCGGCCTGGTCTCCGTCTATGCGGACCCCAACGAACAGGGGACGGTGCTTGGCGCTGCGCAGGCGATTGGCGCGCTCGGCCGCACCGCCGGGCCACCGCTGATCGGGACCATCTACGACGTGAGCCCCGTCACGTCTTTTCTGCTCGCGGGCCTGCTGATGGTGATCGCTGGTCTCGCTGCGCTGCGCCTCGCCCCGGTTGGACCGCATGCGGTATTGAGTCCCGCGACTCCTGTTTCTCCCATTGCGACAGCCCCGTTACCTGAGCCCCCTCCCTCTGAATCTTAACGTCATCTAAGATTCAGCGTCACAAGACCAGACTTCTTCCGGAGTTCAGTGATGCACAAACGATTGACCGTCGCAGTCGCCGCGCTGTTGTTCGCGGCGGCATGCAATCAGGATCCGACGAGCACGGGCTCGACGACCAACGAGCTGGTGCTCGCGCAGAACGCACAAGTGATTGCCGACAACGTCGCCGCCTCGCGGACCGGTGGGACCACCTGTGAAGGCTGGTTCAGGCGACTGATCGACACACTCCGCACCACCGATAACCCCGCTGCCATCGCGGACCTCGACTCGGCTCGCGCCAACCGCGACTCGGCGCTCCACGCCTGGCAGGCGGGCGATACGGCCCAGGCGCGCGCGTACGCGCGCACCGCGTTCCGGTACGTGCTGTCGGCGGTGATCGAGCTGTTCCCGAACGCGCCGCAGCGCACCGGTGAGGCCGTCGATACGGCCGTCGCGCGCATCGAGACGTTCCTGGGCGACCGGCCGGCGCCACGTATTCGCGCGATCCTCGCGCACGTGGACACGCTGCGCGCCAGTGCGGACTCGGCATTGGCCGCCGGCGACAAGGTCACGGCGCTCGCGCTCAACCTGCGAGGCTTGCAGATCCTGCACCGGCTCGTTGAGCACGTTGAGTTCGCGCACCACGATCACGACGACGTGGCAGATCAGGAGATGGAGGAAGTGGGCAGCTAACGACGATTGGCTGACACGCAGAGAGGCCGAGGGGACGTCCCTCGGCCTCTTTGCTTTGATGATCTAGCCGGGTCCCCGCCGGGGCGGTCATATTTGTTTCCCCCCTTGCAGGAGATTTGCGCTGTATGCGCGTGTACAAGACGCCGGAGATTCGCAATGTGGCCGTCGTCGGCCACGGCGCGAGCGGCAAGACCTCCCTGGTCGATGCGCTGGCGTTCGTGGCCGGAACGAGTAAACGACATGGGTCTGTGAAGGACGGCACCGCCCTCACCGATTACACCGCAGACGAAATCGAACGCAAATACTCCATCAACCTCGCACTGGCTGTCGCCGAGTGGATGGACACGAAGCTCAACCTGATCGACACCCCCGGATATCTCGACTTCACCGGCGACGCCCTCGCGGGCGTGTATGCGGCCGACTCCGCCGTCGTCGTCCTCTCGGCGACTGCCGGCGTCGAAGTCGGAACCGAAAAAGTCTGGGACTATTGCGAGGGCCGCTCGCTGCCGCGGCTGTTCTTCGTGTCGTTGATGGACAAGGAGCACGCCAACTTCGAGCGCGTGTTCAATCAGATCAAAGACCAGCTGACGCCCAAGGTGATCCCGGTGGAGATTCCCGTCGGCGAAGGACTGGAATTCCACGGGATCATCAACCTGTTCTCGAAGAAGGCGCACCTCTATAAGAAGGGCACCAAGGCCGGCGAGTACGAAGAGGTAGACGTGCCCGACGAGTACCAGGACCGGTTCGAGAAGTACTCCCAGGAATTGATCGAGAGCATCGCCGCCACCGACGACACGCTGCTCGAGCGCTACCTCGGCGGCGAAGAGATCGGCCGCGACGAGGCGATCGCCGCGATGAAAGCCGGCATGGCCAAGGGTGAGCTGTTCCCGCTCTTCTGTGGCGCCGCCGAGCTGACGTACGGGACGCGCGCGCTGCTCAACAAGATCGTCGAGCTGTGTCCCGCGCCGCAGGAGCGGCCGCCCGTGGACGCGCAGAAGTGGGGCAGCGCCGAGCGTGTCACGGTGAAGGCCGAGGACGGCGGACCGCTCGCGGCGCAGGTCTTCAAGACCGTCTCGGAGCCGCACGTCGGCGACGTGACGCTGTTCCGCATCTTCTCTGGAACGGTCAAGAACGGGCAAGATGTGTGGAACGCTCCGCGCGATTTATCGGAGAAGCTGAACCATCTCTGTGTCGCCATCGGCAAGGAGCGCATTGAAGTCCCCGAGCTGCACGCCGGCGACATCGGTGTCGTCGCGAAGCTGCGGGATACGCACACCAACGACACGCTCTCCACCAGGGACAAAGGGCTGGTGCTGCCCAGGATTCCGTTCCCCGAGCCCGTGATCACGGTGGCGGTCGAAGTGAAGCAGCGCGGGGAAGAAGACAAGCTGTCGACCGGCCTGCACAAGCTGCACGAAGAGGATCCCACGTTCCATCACGAATACAACAGCGAGCTCGGCCAGACCTTGATCCGGGGACTCGGCGAGCGGCATCTCGAGATCGTGGTGGGACGGCTGGCGCGGAAATTCGGCGTGCACGCGCAGACCGCAAAGCCCAAGGTGGCCTATCGCGAAACGTTCCGCGGCAAATCCGAGGGACAGGGGAAACACAAGAAGCAGACCGGCGGCCGCGGGCAGTATGGCGATTGCTGGATCCGCATCGCCCCGCTGCCCCGTGGCTCAGGCGTACAGTTCGTGGATGAGATCGTCGGCGGTGTGATCCCGCGTCAATACATCCCGGCTGTCGAGCGCGGCGTGCTCGAGGCGGCGCACAAGGGGCCCGTGGCCGGCTATCCGGTCGTGGACTTCAAGTTCGAGGTCTACGACGGCTCATATCACGACGTCGACTCGAACGAAATGTCGTTCAAGATGGCCGGCATACTCGCGTTCAGGAACGTGAGTCCTGGCGCGCGACCGGTGTTGCTCGAACCGATCATGGAGGTGGAGGTCTGGACGCCGGACGACTACCAGGGGGCGGTCATGGGAGATCTCTCCTCACGGCGCGGCCAGATCATGGGCACGGAAAAGGATGGCCGGCTCACGAAAGTGAAGGCGCATGTCCCGGAGGCCGAGCTCGATCGCTACGCGACGACGCTGCATTCGATCACGCACGGTCGCGGAACATACAAGATGAAGTTCTTCGTCTACCAGGACACGCCGCCGGAAATCGCGGCTAAAGTAACGGAAGCGCGGAAGAAAGAGCTCGAAGAAGCGAAGGCCTGATTCACGCGCGCGTGTTGCACCACATCCAAATGCTCGCCGACGAGAAGTAGCGCGACCCGAAGTCGTGTGCGGCCAATCACACGAGCCCCCCCGCCCCCCTTCCTCGGCGGGTGCGATCGTGCGACCGTTGGGGGACCTTTTGCCCAGGAGGAAGAGCCCTGATGAGAGCGATGGTCCTCTGTATCACGCTTGTCGCGCTCGCGGCCTGCCAGCCGGTGGACCGGCGGCGACCGGCGCAACAGACATCGCAGGCCGAGGACACGGTGCCGCCTGCCCAGCTGGCGACTCCGCCTCAGGCACCGGCGTCGCCGGGGGCGACCAAGGTCGGGACGATCACTGGATTTCTCACGCCCGAATCGGTGCTGTACGACTCGGCGCAAGACGTCTACTTCGTCTCGAACGTCAACGGCGGTCCCCTCGCCAAAGACAACAACGGCTTTATCAGTCGCGTGCGCCCGGACGCGAGCGGCGCCGCGGCGCCGAGCGCCGGTGGGGGCGGGGCCATAGAGGTCCTCAAGTTCATCGAGGGGGGCCGCGCGGGCGTGACACTCAATGCGCCCAAGGGCCTGGCAGTGCTCGGCGATACGTTGTGGGTAGCCGATATCGACGTCGTGCGGGCGTTCAACGCGCGCACCGGTGCTCCCGTTGACAGCGTAAAGCTCGACAGCCTGGGTGCGGTTTTTCTCAACGATATAGCGATCGCTCCGAACGGGGCGATCTACATCACCGACACCGGGATCCGGTTCGACGACGTGGGCAATATCCTGCACCCCGGTCCCGACCGCATCTTCCGCATCGGACCGGACCGCAAGGTGACCGTCGCAGTGCGGGGCGACACCCTCGGCCGCCCGAATGGGATCACGCTCGACCCGGTGGGGCGGCGGTTCATCGTCGTGCAGTTCGGCGGCAAGGCCATCATGGCGTGGAAGCCGGGCGACAAGGCGCCCACCGTCATCGCCCGTGGCGTCGGCGGTTACGACGGCGTCGAGATGATCGGCGGGAAGATCGTCGCGTCGAGTTGGACGGATTCGTCGATCACGCGGTTCGACAGTACGACGGGCACGAAGATCATCACCGGCGTGCCGAGTCCTGCCGATATCGGCTACGACGCGAAGCGCAACCGCCTCCTGATTCCCATCTTCACCGGCAATCGCGTGGAGATCTGGCAGCTGCGCTGAGCTTCGCAGGATGTTCGGGTCTGCCTGATCAAATCGTGATTCCTGTCACGCGTTCGACGTGGCGTCGCAACGAATTGCGTGACCTTCTTGCGGCTGTGGTGTCTTCAAAGCACACCTCAACGAGGAGCTTCGCGATGCGCGATCCCTCGCCGTATTCCGTTGCAGAACGCCGCCGCCTGCTGGTTACACAGGCCAGCGCTGCACTTCAGGGTCACGTGGTGGCGCTGTGGCGCCTGGAGGAGAACGGAGAGACGGTGGCTGAAGCAGTGAGCCGCCCGGATGTGCCGGCCGATACATTCGATTTCGATCTCGCCCGACTGCTCAAGCGGTGGGGTCGCGCCGCGCGTCCTGGAAGCTTGTGGGTCGGGTGCCGAATCGACGCGGACCGGTGGTGCGTGGGGCTCGTTCGTTCCGACCCGCCTTGCCCGCCCCCGAACGGCGTCGAGCGCCGCAGTCCCGAGCAGCTCATCGTCGAGCTCGCTGGGCTTTCCATCGGCGCCCTGGAGCGGCTGTGGGCCGCGACATCGGATCAGGCGACCGTGTACCTCTGCACCGCTCTCGAGCAGCTCAAAATGTGCCTGCTGCGCGTACACGCCGTGCCCGGCCTGACCCAGTCGGCGCGAGCCCGTCTACTGTCCGACCTCGCGGGCGTGACGGTTCACATCGATAACGCGTTGGTGGCGTAGGCGACAACCGTCAACTGCTTTTCGGCTCCTGCTGTGTCAGGCAGTGGATCGTCCCGAGCCCCCATACGAGATCGACCGCGTGGATCCCTGCGACCGGACGATCGTTGAACAGCTCGGCGAGGATCCCCAGCGCGATCCGATCCTTCGGATCGTTGAAGGTGGGCACCAGGACTACGGCATTGGCGATGTAGAAGTTCGCGTAGCTGGCCGGTAGCCGTACGCCGTCGAAATAGAGTGGGGCGGGCATGGGGAGGTCGATCACCTCCACGGCCTGCCCCTGTTCCAGGTGCATCCCCTGCAACCGCTCGCGATTCTCCGCGAGCGGTTTGTAGTTTGCGTCCTTCGGATTCTCCTCGCGGCACAGCACGACGGTTCCCGGATTCACGAAGCGACACAGGTCATCGACGTGCCCGTGGGTATCGTCCCCCGCGATGCCCTTGCCGAGCCACAGCGTATTGGTGACCCCAAGGGTGTCACGAAACACATGCTCGATGTCGAGGCGAGACATGCCGGGGTTGCGCGTCTGCACTTCGGGATCGAGCAGACATTCCTCGGTCGTGATCAATGTGCCGCGCCCGTTTACGTCAATGCTGCCACCCTCGAGCACGATCCTGCCGTCGATCAACGGCAGCGTGAATTGCTTCGCTGCGCGCACGGGGACCAGGTCGTCTTTCTTCCAGTCCTTGTACTTGGCCCACGCGTTGAAGTGGAATCGCGCGATCGCCAGGTCCCCGGGCTCCTGCCCGCGGTCAGCGCTCCGGACAAAGATCGGACCGAAATCACGGGTCCAGCCACGATTGGTGGGGAACCGGAGAAAGTGCACGCGGTCGAGGTTGATCCCGACTTTCTTGAAGACGTGCCTGGCCTGCGCTTTATGGCCTTCGGAATTGACGAGCAGGCGAATGCGCTCGCCCGGTGTGAGGTGGCGAATGATCTCGCAATACACCCACGGAATCGGCTCGAATTTGCCCGGCCAGTCGGTCTTGTTGTGGGGCCAGCCGAGCCAGGTCGCCGCGTGCGGCTCCCACTCGGCGGGCATCCGATAGCCGCTCAATCGGTGAGGAAGCGGTGCTGGATGCCGTCGTACGCGTCGGTACGGCGGTCGCGCAGAAACGGCCAGTTGCGGCGCACTTCCTCGATGCGCGCGAGATCGATTTCGACAACCGGGAGCGCCTCTTGTTCGGCGGCCTCCGTCACGACGATGCCGAACGGGTCGCAGACGAACGAGTGCCCCCAGAACTCGATCCCTGCCCCCCCCCGCCCCCCCCTTCGCCGCCGAGCTGCTCGAAACCGACGCGGTTCACCGCGGCGACCCAGCAGCCGTTGGCGATCGCGTGGCTGCGCTGGACCGTCTTCCAGGCATCGAGCTGCTGCGCGCCGTACTTCGCTTTTTCGGCCGGATGCCAACCGATCGCGGTCGGATAGAGGAGAATGTTCGCGCCTTGCAGCGCGGTCAGCCGGGCGGCTTCCGGATACCATTGATCCCAACACACGAGCGTGCCGATAGGGCCGACTTTCGTATCGAAGGCGCGGAAGCCCAAGTCTCCGGGGGTGAAGTAGAACTTCTCGTAGTAAGCCGGATCATCGGGAATGTGCATCTTGCGATAGATCCCCTTGACCTTGCCATCGGCATCGATCACCGCCGCCGTGTTGTGATACAGACCCGCGGCGCGACGCTCGAAGAGCGAAGCGATCACAACCACTCCCGCCTCACGCGCGACTTTCCCGAGCGTCTCGGTCGTGGGTCCGGGGACGGCCTCGGCCAGATCGAACAGCGCGTGATCTTCTTTTTGACCGATGTACTGTGTGCGGAAC
>DASZCG010000183.1:0-1969 GCA_035943355.1 Gemmatimonadales bacterium | reverse complement strand
GGCGGAGACGCAGAGCGCGTTGATGGAGAGCAGCAGAGATCGGTACACGAGTCCTCCGAGGATTCGTTCGAGGGCTCAACGCTACCTCGACACCGGGTGACCCGCTATGCGCATCGCGCCCGCGCGCGGCGAGGAGCTGATTGCACACGGTCGCGTTTGACGGTTTGGTGCGGTTCCCCTTCCCTTGCGGCAGCCTGACCGTCATCCTTCGGGCAAGCTCCGCACGGAGGGCGGGAGGACCCTTCTACCCATGTACACCCTCACAGCTAATCAAATCCTCCCCTGCACGATCACCGGCTCGTGGCCGCGGCCGCGCTGGTTCGACCTCAGCATGTGGGGGCGACCGATCGACACGTGCATGATGGATGTGCGCTTCCGCGAGAAGTTCCAGGACGCGATGGCGACGGTGCTGAGCGATCAGGAGCGAGCCGGCATCGATATCCTGACGCACGGCGACCTGCACTGCGACGACGACATGGCGGGCCGGTCGTGGCATCATTACCCCCTCCAACGCTGGGCCGGGTTCGACGGGGATTACCTGCAATCCGAGGAAACCCGCTCACCGTGGCTGCGCTATCCGCCGGGTACGCTCCTGAACGAGATCTACAGCGGATGGCGCTGGCCGCGGGTGGTCGACAAGATCGAGCACCGCCCGCTCGATTACGCCAAGATCTGGCGCATCGCGCAGAGCAAGACTGCGAAGCCGGTGCGCTTCGGTACCTGCTGCTCTCAGGTGATGGGGCTGTTTCTCGACCTCCACACCCCGAAATACAAAGACCGGCACGAAGTGCTCTGGGACATGGCCGTGGCGATGAACACGGAGCTGCTGGCGCTGCGTGACGCGGGGTGCCGCTGCATTCAGATAGAAGAGCCCACGGTTCATTTCTGGGCCAACACCTACGGCCGTGCACACGACGAGGTGAAGTTCATGGTCGAGTGTTACAACCGTGAGGTGCAGGGGCTGGAGGACGTGGAGTTGTGGGTGCACACCTGCTGGGGTAATCCGAACATGCAGCGCGTCATCGAGAACGACAGTTATCGCGAGTCGTTCGAGCTCTACCTCGACACCATGCGCGGCGATGTGTGGACGGTGGAGATGAAGGACCGCAACATGCGGGAGCTGGAGCTGTTCGCGCCCCTCAAGGGCCGGTTGCAGAAGAAGATCTGCGTCGGCGTCGTCAGCCACCGCACCCTTCACGTCGAACGGCCCGAGGACGTTGCGGCTACGATCCGCCACGCGCTGCAGCACATCGCTCCCGAGCAGCTGATCGTTTCGAGCGATTGCGGCTTCGGGCGTCAGGGCGGCAATCGTGACATCGCGTTCTTCAAGACCACCGCCATCGCCCAGGGAACGAACATCGTCCGACGCGAGCTCGGCCTCCCGGTTAGGGACGTGCGCGCGGCGAATCCCGCGCTCCAGACGGATATCGTCCCGAAGACGCCCGATCGCTAAGGCCTCAGTGGCGGCTAGCCGCGGTTCACAGCGACTTCAAGAACTCGATGATGGCTTGCTGCTCGCTTGGCGTCAGCCTCCGAAACCGGTGAGTGACCGCGTCCGCTTCTCTGCGATGGCGCAGGATCGCATCCCGGAACGTGAGCGATGCTCCGTCGTGCATCAACCGGGGGCGCAGGCGCACGCCCCATAAGGGAGCGGTCCGCACCTTGTTGCGGGCGCGCAGGATACTGTCCGGGGCGAAATTCTGCCAGAGGATGCGATACATGTTCCGCCCGTAGTGCTCCACCATCGCCACCGCGATCCCGTCGCCGGTCCCCACGTCGTGCAGCAAGAAATCCCCGAACGGATGAAACACCTTGTCGCCGAGCGCCGGCGGAATCGTGTCGGCGCCGCCGTTGATCGCCGTGCCGGCCGGTGCGGTCGTGAGGGTGCGCACGTGGCACAGGGCGCATCCGATCTTGTCGAACAGCTCCGACCCGCGCTGCGCGGGCGCGGTCGCCGCCAGCACACGGT
>DASZCG010000182.1:0-21657 GCA_035943355.1 Gemmatimonadales bacterium | reverse complement strand
CGCGGCCCGCGCGGAGCCGGCGCACACCTGGGCCATCCGCGGGGCCGAGCTGTCGCTCGAGAAGCCGGCCATCATCGGCATCCTCAACGTCACCCCCGATTCCTTTTCCGACGGCGGCCACCTCGCGTCCGTAGACGCGGCGATCGAACGAGGCGCGCGACTCATGGCGGAGGGCGCACGCCTGCTGGATGTGGGCGGCGAGTCCACGCGCCCCGGGGCGGTGGCGGTCGCGGCGACAGAGGAGATGGCGCGTATTGTCCCGGTGATTCGTGGCCTGGTCGGGCGCGGTCTGGGGCCAGTCTCGGTCGATACCCGCAAGGCCGAGGTGGCACGCGCGGCGCTCGATGCCGGGGCGGCCGTGATCAACGATGTCTCGGGACTGCGTTTCGATCCGGACTTGGCGGCTGTTGCGCGGGACGCTGACGCGGGCGTCATCCTGATGCACATGCGGGGGACACCGGCGACGATGGATGATCTGGCGCAGTACGGCGATGTGGCGCAGGAGGTCGCTGCAGAACTGGCGGCAGGGGCGGCACGGGCGGAACAGGAGGGAATCGCGCGCGAGCGGATCGTCATCGACCCGGGCTTCGGCTTCGCGAAAACCGCGACCCACAACTTTCGCCTGCTCGATGAACTGGCAACTGTCGTCGCGCTTGGCTATCCTGTAGCCGTTGGCCCGTCGCGGAAGCGGTTTTTGGGCGCGGCAACGGGCCGCCCGGTGGAAGACCGCGATCGCGCGACCGCCGTTGCATGCGCCCTCGCCTGGGAGCGGGGGGCGCGGCTGTTCCGGGTCCACGACGTCGCCCTGACACGCGAAGCACTGGCTCTGGCGAGCGCTACGACCAACCCATCATGAACGTAGACGCCTTCAAGTTTCTGTCGCCGCGGCTCTGGCCGGATCTCTTCGAGATCCTGCTGGTCTCGTTCGTCATCTATCGGTTCCTGCTGTTCCTCGTCGGTACACGCGCGCTGCAAATCGTCATCGGGCTCGTGATTCTGTCGCTCACCTACTTCGTGGCGGTGTTCGCGAAGTTCACGATGATCAGCACATTACTGGGCGTCGTGTTCACGTACGGCGCGTTCGCGGCGGTCGTCGTCTTCCAGCCCGAGCTGCGCAACGCGCTGGCGCGGCTCGGCCAGTCACAGCTCATGCGGGCGTTCTCGCGCGGTGACCGGCAGTCGGTCGCCGAAGAGATCGGCGAGGCGCTCGACCGATTGGCGCGGGCCGGCACGGGCGCGATCATCGCGGTCGAAGGCGACATCGGGCTCGAAGAGTTCATCACCACCGGCGTGCCGATGGAAGCCAAGGTGTCGGCCGATCTGCTGACCACGATCTTCACGCCGTACTCGCCCCTGCACGACGGCGCGATCCTGATTCGCGGCGACCAGATCATCGGGGCAGGGTGCGTGCTGCCGCTCACACAGTTCAAAGTCGCCGACAAGTCACTCGGCACGCGCCACCGCGCCGCGATCGGTCTCTCGGAGGAGACCGACGCCACGGTTCTGGTGGTGTCGGAAGAGACCTCCACGATCTCCGTGGCGAGTCACGGATTACTGTACCGCCATCTCACGCCGCAGCAGGTGCGCGATCTGCTCTCCGGTGCCGTCTCTCATCTCGAGGGCGGCGAGCGTGTGACTCAGCCTGCCACCTGATTCGACGCATCACCCTCCATACCGGGAGGCCGCGGCTGCCGCGCTCCTGGTCCTCATCGGCTATGTGATCACCCTCGCACCCACCGTCACGCTGTGGGATGCGGGCGAATTCATCACGGCCGCCAAGGTGCTCGGCGTGCCGCATCAGCCGGGCACGCCGCTGTTCGTGATGATGGGCCACGTCTGGGGGGAGGTCGTGGCCGCCGGTCAGTATGCATGGCGATTGAATCTGATGAGCGCCTGCTTCTCGGCGGCCGGCGCAGGGTGTCTGTACCTCGTCACTGACCGGGTGCTCGCGGGAGCAACGCGCCCGCTCCGGGTGGGCGGCGCGACCGCCGCCGCGCTGCTCTCCGCGTTCGCGTTCACCGGCTGGCAGAACAGCAACGAGACCGAGGTGTACACCGTGGCGACGTGCAGCGTCGCGGCGATCTGCTGGCTGGTCGTGCGCTGGCGCGACGTGCGGAGCACGCCGCGTGCGTCACACCTGCTCCTGCTCATCGTCTATATCGCGGCGCTGTCGATCGGAAACCACCTGCTCGCGCTGCTGGCGGGGCCGGCGGTGTCCGTGTTCATCGTGTATACGCTGCGGACCGCGCCATCGTCTGATCCCGTCGAGCGGCGCTGCGAGCTGGCGGAGTGGGCGGCGCTGAGCGCGCTGTGGCTCCTGCTGATTGCCCTCGGCCTCGGCCGAACCAGCGTGATCATCGTGGGCGGGATCCTCCTGCTCGGCGCGGTGGTGCTGTGCGTCCGCGCCGGGTCGCGGGCCTTTCCCCTGCTCGCGATCGCAATCGCCGCGGTCGGCATCTCCACCTACGCCTTCCTGTATATCCGCTCCGGCCTGCAACCGGTGCTCGACGAATCGAACCCCGAGACGTGGAAAAACCTCGTCGCGATGATCCGGCGCGATCAGTTCGGCCGGCGGGGCATCTTCGACAATCCGATGTTCTTCCCCGGCAAGGACAACCCCGGCCGCAGCATCACACTATTCGTCCAGCAGCTCGTCAACTACTTCCAGTATTGCGGTTGGCAATGGGCGCGATCGCTTCCGACCGTTGCGATGGCTGCCGTGTCGTTGCTGTACACGACGCTCGGGTTTGTTGGGTTTGATTTCGCGCGGCGCCGTGATCCTGGCCTCACCCATCTCCTGACGGCGCTGTGGCTCGTGACCGGCCTGGGTCTCGTCGTCTACATGAACTTCAAACCTGGGTACTCGCTCTACCTGAACGCGTACCCGTCGATGAGCCAACACGAGGTGCGCGAGCGCGACTATTTCTTCGTGGTGAGCTTTCAGGTGTGGGGAGTATTCGCTGCGCTGGGCCTCGTCGCTGTCATTGGAGCAGCCGTCAGCTCGCGCTGGAAGCTGGCCGGTGCGGCGGTGATCGCGGTGCTCCCCTTCGCATTGAACTTCCGCGCGGCCACGCGGCGCGGCCCGGATGCGTTCGTGGCACGGGACCTCGCGTACAATATGCTGGAGTCGGTCGAGCCCTACGGCGTGCTGTTCGGCTTCGGCGACAACGACACATTCCCGGTGTGGTACCTGCAGGAGGTCGAAGGCATCCGGCAGGACGTCACCCTGGTGAATCTCTCGCTTGCCAATCTCGACTGGTACGTCGCGCAGCTCGCCTCGCGGCCGCTGCGCCGCTTCGACCCCGCCACCGCACCGCCGGTCTACCGGGCCCTCGCGCCGGCTCAGCCGCCTCCCGGCACCGAGTTGCCGCTCACGCCGGAGCAGATCGCGGCGATGGGGCCGGGGCGCCTGGGCGACGACGTGCTGTTCCGCGCCGGCGCGTTCTCGCTGCGCATCCCGAAAGGCACGTACCTGCGTCGTTCCGATCAAGTGATGCTGTTCACGATCGGGTCGTCTCTCCCGAATCGACCGGTGACCTTCGGGCAGATGTCGGGCAGGGGCGCGTGGCTCGGCCTCGACTCGCAGCTTGTGCTTCAGGGGCTGGTTTTCAAGGTGGTGCCCGGAGCCGATACGGCGTCACACTGGATGCGCGGCATGCAACGGACGCGGGTCGATACGGCGCGCACGCGACTGCTGGTTGATTCTGTTTTCGAGTACGGGAAGCTGTTTTCCGTCGACCCACTGCAGCTGGAGCCGGCCGCCGAGCTGGTGGCCCGATCGTTCGCCATACCGTACCTCGAGTTGGCAAACGCCGCACAGCTGCGTGGCGATTCGGCTCGCGCCGACGCGTACCGGCGCCGGGCGTACCATCTGAACCCCCGCCTGAGGCGCTGAGCGTCTATATTCACAGGCTATGAGTTTCGAGGCCCTCCCGGAGCGTTTGGTACAGGTGAGGGCCGAGATTGCACGGCTCGCCTCGCACCCGGTGACGATCGTCGCCGTGACGAAGGGGTTCGGGACGGAGGCGATCCGCGCGGCGCTCGCGGCGGGACTCGCCGATATCGGCGAGAATCGCGTGCAGGAAGCGGTGCAGAAGCAAGAGGAGTTGGGAGTTGGGAGACAGGAGCTGGGGGCTCGGTGGCATCTGATCGGGCACCTTCAGCGCAACAAAGCCAAACTGGTCCCGGGGCGATTCGAGCTGGTCCATTCGCTCGATTCACTGGAGCTGGCGACGGAGTTGGACCGGCGAGCCGCTGAGTCCGTGCGCGTGTTGTTGCAGGTGAACGTGGCCGGGGAGTTGCAGAAAAGCGGCTGCACGCCGCAGGAAGCACCCGCCCTGGCGCGACAGATCGCCGCGCTCGGGAAGCTGCGGCTCGAGGGACTGATGACCATGGCCCCGTTTACCGATGATGTGGAAGTGCAGCGCCGGACGTTCCGCGGCCTGCGCCTTCTGCAGCAGACGATAAAGGAGGATGGAGTATGGCTGCCGACCCTCTCGATGGGGATGTCCGGCGACTACGCTACAGCAGTCGCGGAGGGAGCAACGATGATTCGGCTGGGTACCGCCCTGTTCGGTCCCCGGGAGCCGACGGAGACCAAAGGGTGAACGACGTCTTCAACATCACGCCGCTCGACCTCCGCAAGCAGGAGTTCCGCAAGACTCTGCGCGGGTACGAGACCGACGGCGTCGAGGACTTCCGCGTGCGCGCCGCGGATGCGCTGGAGCGCGCCATCCGCGACCGCCAGGTGCTCGAAGAGCGCGTGTCGGCCCTCACGGAGCAGCTGCGCGTCTTCCGCGAGCGCGAGAAGGCGATGAACGAGGCGCTCGTCGCGGCGCAGCAGCTGCGGCAGGAGACGCGCGCCGCGGCGGAGCGCGAGGGGCAGGTGATCGTGCGCGAGGCCGAGGCGGAAGCCAAGCGGCTGCTCGACGCAGCGCGCAATGCGGAGAGCGCGGTGCAGACGAAGATGGCGGAGACGGAGCGGCAGTTCCAGCAGTACGTCGGCGGGTTCCGCGCGCTGCTCGAGCGCCAGATCGCCGAGCTCCGCGCCCTCGACAGCAAGCGCGACTGATGGTGGTTGCTGACGCCGTTCGCGCCATCACGGCGCGGACCGCACACAGTCCGGAGATCGCGGTCATTCTCGGCACCGGGCTCGGTGCGCTCGCCGAGGAGCTCACGGCCGAGTCCACGATTCCCTATCCGGAGATCCCAGGATTCCCGACGCCCACGGTCGAGACGCACGCCGGCCGGCTCCTGTTCGGCACGCTCGGCAAGCGGCGTGTGGCCATCATGCAGGGGCGGTTTCACCGCTACGAAGGCTACACCCTGCAGCAGGTCGCGTTTCCCGTGCGCGTCCTCAAGGCGCTCGGCGCGAAGACATTGATCGTGTCGAATGTCTCGGGCGGCATGCATCCACTCTGGTCGACCGGCGATCTGGTGCTGATCTCCGATCACATCAACCTGCTCGGTGATAACCCGCTGGTCGGGCCGAACGTCGATGCCGACGGACCGCGCTTCCCGGACATGTCGGCGGCGTACGATCCGGAGCTGCGGAGCCTGGCGCGCGCCGTGGCGCTCGATCACCGGATCGTGCTGCGCGAAGGCGTCTATGTCGCGGTGCCCGGTCCCAACCTCGAGACGCGCGCGGAGTACCGCATGCTGCGGGCGCTGGGCGCCGACATCGTCGGCATGAGCACCGTACCGGAAGTGATCACGGCCGTCCATCAAGGAATGCGGGTGCTGGGTCTGTCGATCATCACCGACAATTGCCTGCCGGACGCGCTCGAGCCGACATCGGTCGAGCAGATCATCGCCATCGCGCGAGCCGCCGAGCCGCGCCTGGCGGCGGTGGTGCGGGGCGTGCTGGAGCGCGTGCACGGATGACGTATCCGCCTTCCGATCCCGCACAGCCGATCGACGAGCTGGAACAGCAGCTGCTCGCCACCTGGAAGCGCGAGCGGCTGTTCACGCGCGTCAGCGATGCGACGCGCTACGGCCCGCCGTTCATCTTCTTTGAGGGACCGCCCACCGCGAACGGCCGGCCCGGCATCCATCACGTCTTCTCGCGCACGCTCAAGGACCTGGTCTGCCGCTACCACGCGATGCTGGGCCAGGCGGTCACGCGTATCGCGGGGTGGGACACGCACGGCCTGCCGGTCGAGATCGAGGTCGAGAAGGCGCTGAACATCAGCGGCAAGCGCGAGATCGAAGCGTACGGCATCGAGCGCTTCAACCAGCTGTGCCGCGAGAGCGTGTTCAAGTACAAGACCGACTGGGAAGCGCTGTCGGATCGCATCGCGTACTGGCTCGACTACGAGCACCCGTACATCACCTACACCAACAACTACATCGAGACGGTGTGGTGGCTGCTGAAGCGGCTGCACGAGAAGGCGCTGCTGTATCGCGGGCACAAGGTGCTGCCGTACTGTCCCCGCTGCGGCACGGCGCTCTCGTCGCACGAGCTGGCGCAGGGCTACGAGACGGAGCAGACGAATTCCGTCTACGTCACGTTCCCGCTCCAGACCCGCAAAGGGGACGACCCGCGCAACCTCGTGATCTGGACCACGACGCCCTGGACGCTGCTGTCCAACGTCGCGGTCGCGGTACACCCCGACCTGGAGTACGGGGAATACGCGCTCAGCGACCCCGCAACGGGGAAGACGATCAGCTACATCGTCGCGGTCGCGCGCGCGGGCGACGTGCACGTCCACGGCCGTCCCGTCGTCCAGGGCACGCTACTGAAGACGCACGTCGGCCGCGATCTCGTCGGCAAGAAGTACGTGGCGCCGTTCGACGTCGTGCCGTTCCCCAAAGACGGCCAACGCGCGGTGATCGTGCCCGGCACATTCGTCACCGCCGACGAAGGCACGGGACTCGTGCACATGGCGCCGGCGTTCGGCGCCGACGACTACGCGACCGGGCAGCAGAACGGACTCGCGTTCGTGAATCCCGTCGCGCCCGACGGCACCTTCCGCGGCACGACGTGGCCCGAGATCGAGGGCAAGCTCGTCACCGACAAGGAAACCAACCGGCTGATCATCGAGCGGCTGAAGCAGCAGGGACGCTGGCTCGAGACCAGGCCGTACACGCACAGCTATCCGCACTGCTGGCGCTGCGACTCGCCGCTGATCTACTACGCGCGGACATCGTGGTTCGTGCGCACGACGGCGGTGAAGGCGCGCATGCTCGAGGTGAATCGCGAAGTCGATTGGCATCCGCCCGAAGTCGGCACGGGCCGGTTCGGCGAGTGGCTCGAGAACAACGTCGACTGGGCGCTGTCGCGAGACCGCTACTGGGGCACGCCGCTCAATGTGTGGGAGTGCGACGCGGATCGCGAGCATCGCGAGTTGATCGGGTCATACGATGAGCTGAAACAGCGCTGGGGCAAGCCGCTGCCCGCGAATTTCGATCCGCACAAGCCGTACATCGACAGCTACACGTGGGCATGCCGCGAATGCCCCCCCGCGGGGGAGGGCGGAGGGGGCGGGGGCACCATGCGGCGCGTGCCGGAGGTGATCGACGCCTGGTTCGACTCGGGCTCGATGCCGTACGCGCAGTGGCACTATCCGTTCGACCACCAGGCCGACTTCAAGGCGCACTTCCCGGCAGACTACATCTGCGAAGGCGTCGATCAGACGCGCGGCTGGTTCTATTCGCTGCTCGCGATCGGCGTGGCCGCGTTCGACGCGCTCGTCTATAAGCACGTCATCGTGAACGAGCACGTGCTCGACGTGCACGGACAGAAGATGTCGAAGAGCCGCGGCAACGTGATCGATCCGTGGAAGGTGATCGCCGCGCACGGCGCCGACGCCGTGCGGCTCTACCTCCTCAGTCAGAGCCAGGTGTGGTTGCCGAAGCGATTCGATGAGCGCCAGATCCCCGAGATCTCCGGTGGCTTTCTCAACACCCTGCGCTCGACCTACGATTTCTTCCGCCGCTACGCGCAGGATTGGAGTCCGCCAGCGGAAGCGGAGGCGACGCCACCGGCCACTCGTCCGGCGGCCGATCGCTGGTTGCTCGCCCGGCTCGACGAAGTGGTGGCGTTGGTGCGCCAGGCGTGGGCGTCCTACGACGTCACCGCCGGCGTTCGGGCGATCATGGACTTCGTCGGCGAGGACCTGTCGCGCTGGTACATCCGGCGCAATCGGCCGCGCTTCTGGGCGCCCGATCGCGCCACCGATCCCATCGCGCTCGAAACGCTGCACGAGGTGTTGGTGGCGTCGGTGCGCATGCTGGCACCCGCGGCTCCCTTCATTTCCGACTGGGTGCACCGGGCGCTCACCGGCACCTCCGTGCATCTGGCGCCGTTCCCGGCGGACCGCGGGCACCGGGAGCCCGAGCTCCTCACGGCGATGAACACCGTCCGGCGCCTGGCCTCGCTCGCCCGGGCGGCGCGGGAATCGCGTAACCTGAAGGTCCGGCAACCCCTGGCCCGGATGCAGTTGGCCGTCCCGGCGGCCGCCCAGGGCCCGGCCTTGTCCGACCTGTTAGATATCTTGGCTGCCGAAGTCAATGTGAAAGCGGTCGAGGTGGTCGCGTCGGATCACGATCTGGTGCGGCTGCGCGGCAAGGCCAATTTTCGGACCCTCGGCAAGCGCTATGGGAAGGACACCCCGCGCGCCGCGGCGGCCGTCGCCGAGCTGGATGCGACCGAGCTGCAGCTGCTGGAGCAGGGAGAGCCGGTGCGGAACGGGGAGTGGGAGTTCCGGCCGGAAGATGTCACGGTCACGCGCGAAGTCGCGAGCGAGTGGCTGGTGCAGGCCGACGGTCCCTACGTCGTCGCGCTCGACCCCGAGCTGAGCGACGACCTCGTGCAGGAAGGATTGGCGCGCGAGGTGGTGAATCGCGTGCAGCGCCTCCGCAAGGAGGCCGGCTACGAATACACGACGCGCATCGAGTTGAGCGTCACCGGCGCCGCCGACGTGGTGGCCGCGACGCGCGCGTTTCAGGGGTTTGTCGAAGGGGAGACGCTGGCGCGGCGCATGGTGCTCGGCGAGGACCAGGCCGGCCTGGACGAACCCGACTTGCAGCGTGAAGTCGACATCGAAGGACGCCGAGTCACGATTGCGCTCCGGCGTCACGACGGACGAAAGGGCGGAGCCAGATAATGCCGACAAAGTCAACCAAGGCAGCGAAGAGCAAGGGCCTCAACAAGAAGCAGCTGAGCCATCTGGAAAAACGACTGCTCGAAGAGCGGGCCCGCGTGATCAAAGAGCTGGGTCACTACGGCGAATCGTTCAACTCGAGTCTGCAGGCGTCGGACGGCGACCTCTCCAGTTATTCCTTCCATATGGCCGATCAAGGCACCGACGCGATGGAACGGGAGAAAGCGTTTCTGTTCGCGTCGCAGGAAGGCCGCTACCTCTGGCACGTGAATGAAGCACTGCGTCGGCTGTACAGCGCGCCCGAGCGGTTCGGCCGCTGCGAGCAATGCGGCGAGGAGATCGGCTTCGACCGCCTCGACGCGCTCCCCCACGCCCGTCTCTGCATCAAGTGCAAGGCGAAAGAGGAAGATGGAAAGCGCCGCTGACCGCCGGCTGTTCTGGGGCACGGCAATCGCGGTCGTCGTCGCCGATTTCGTCGCCAAACTGATCGCCGAGGCCATGCTCGCGCGCCGGCTGCCGCTCGCGGTGCTCGGCGACGTGGTGCAGCTGCGGCTCGTCTACAACGAGGGCGCCGCCTTCGGTCTCCACGTCGGCGACAACTCGCGCTGGATTTTTCTCGGCCTCGCCATCATCGCGCTGTTTGTGCTCGGCTCGCTGGTCCGCGGCACGCGCCCCGGCGACCGGTTCCGGCTCGTCTCGCTCGCGCTGGTCTGCGGCGGGGCGGTGGGCAATCTCATCGACCGCATTCGCAGCGCCCAGGGCGTCGTCGATTTTGTCGACATCGGCGTCGGCGCTTGGCGCTGGCCCACATTCAACGTCGCCGACTCGGCGATCACGATCGGCGCGATCGCGCTCGGACTCTCGCTCTGGCAAGAAGGCCGCGCCCAGCAGCGGGCGAAGGAGGCTCGCGCCGCCGAGCCTTGAACATCACGTTCTGTGTCGTTGCAACCGCCGACCGTCTCGACCGCTTTCTCGCCGACCAGCTCGCCATCTCTCGTACTCAAGCCGGACGCCTCATCGCCGACAAGCGCGTGACCGCGCACGGCAAGGCGCTCCGTGCGTCCGCGCTCCTGGAGCGAGGCGTGGAAGTGCGCGTCGAGTTCCCCGCGGAGCAACCGCCCCGCAGTTACGCGCCGTCTCACGCCGATTTGCAGTTTGTCTACGAGGACGAGCATCTTGCAGTGCTCGACAAACCCGCCGGCCTCGTCGTCCATCCCGGCCCGGGACATTGGGACGACACGCTCGTGAACGTGCTCGTGGGGCGGGGCACCGAGCTGTCGCGCGGCTCGACGGAGGGTAGGCCCGGCATCGTGCACCGCCTGGACCGCGACACGTCAGGGTTGCTCGTCGTCGCGAAAACCGATCTCGCGCATCGCCGGCTCGCGGGCGCGATCGAGCGGCGGCAGGTCACGCGCGTCTACGCCGCGCTCGTGTGGGGCCATCTGCGCAAAAGCCCCGTCGACATCGAGGCGCCGATCGCGCGCCATCCCAAAGAGCGCAAGCGCATGACCGTCGCGCAGGGCGGCCGTCATGCCGTGACCCATGCCGCACTCGTCGCGCGCTTCGCGCACAGCGACCTGCTGCGTATTCGTCTCGGCACGGGACGCACGCATCAGATTCGCGTGCACCTCTCGCACGTCGGCTGTCCGGTTGTCGGCGACCGCGAGTACACGTTCGGCGGCAGCCGGCGCGTCACGCCGTCGGCGCGCGTCGCCGCGGAGCGACTCGAGGCGCTCGCGCCGCGCCAACTGCTCCATGCCGCGTCGTTGTCGTTCGCCCATCCGGTGACGGGCGCGCCGCTGGCCCTCACGTCGGAATGGCCTGCCGAGTTGCGTCCGGCGCTTGCGGAAGCGGCCGGAGACGCGGATTTACTTGCCCAGCTTAAACCCTTGCATTACCTTGGCTTCTTCGCATCCGATGAGTGAAGCACGCATCGCTACCGCCCCCCCCCGTCTACTCGTGTTTCGTGTGGGGACGCTCGCGTGTGCGGCCGAGGTCGATCAAGTGCGGGAGATTCTCCCGCGCCTCCCAACGACGCGAATTCCGGGCGCGCCTCCGGTCGTCGCGGGGCTCGCGAATGTCCGCGGCACGCTGGTGACTGTCGTGGAGGGGTGGCGTGCGTTAGGGCAGGCGTCTCCTGCCTCGCCTTCCTCCGTCGTTCCGGAAGCCGCAGCGGGCTCGACCATCATCTTCGAGCTGGGCAAAGGTGAAGGGGAGAGCGGACCAGGTCGCAAGTTGATCGGCTTTACGGTGGACGAAGTCGTCGACATGCTGGCCGTGGGGAGCGGGGACACGACGCTCGAAGACCGCACCGGGCTGCCCGGGGTCGACCCCACGCTGGTCCGGGCGGTGGGACGCCGGCACGGCGAGCTGTTCATCCTGCTGGATGTGGAGGCGGTGTTGGGGCCGGTTCTGACTACTTAAGGAGCGCGCAGTGAGCCACACGGTTCTCGTCTGTGACGACGCCATCTTCATGCGCACGATGATCACCGACATCCTCGCGCAGGCCGGGTTCGAGGTCGTCGGCGAGGCCGAGACCGGGACGCAGGCGGTGGAGAGATATCGCCAGCTGAAGCCCGACCTGGTGACGATGGACATCGTGATGCCCGACATGGGAGGCATCGATGCCGTCCGCGAGATCGTCAAGCAGGATCCCGACGCCAAGATTCTGATGTGCAGTGCGATGGGGCAGCAGGCGCTGGTCGTGGAAGCCATTCAGGCGGGCGCCAAGGATTTCGTCGTCAAACCATTCCAACCCTCCCGCGTGCTCGAAGCCGTCCAGCGCGTGCTGGGATAGTCTCCTCATGGACCTGTCGCAGTACGCCGAGCTGTTCCTGGCTGAGAGCCGGGAGCACTTGAGCGCCTGCAACCAGCTGCTGCTCGAGTGGGAACGGCGGCCGTCGTCGCCGGAACCGGTCAGCGGCATCTTCCGAGCGGTCCATACCGTGAAGGGGATGGCGGCGACGATGGGTTATGGACGTGTCGCCGAGCTCGCCCACCGCATGGAGAATCTGCTCGACCACCTGCGTCGCAGCAGCAAGGCGCCAGGCGCCGACATCCTGCAGCTGCTCTTCCGCGCGACGGACACCCTCGAAAAGGCTGTCGGACTCGCGGTCACCGGGCGCGAGCGCGATCTCGACGTCTCCGCGCTTGCCGCGGAGCTCGATCGGGCGATTCCGGAGCAACCCGCTACACCGACCGTCGCCAAACCTGCCGTCGCGCCAGCGACCGTCGCCCCCCCCGCTCCCCCCGCCCCCTCCGGCGCCGGACATCTCGTTCACGTAACGATCCGCCCCGAAGCGCCGCTCAAGGGTGCCCGCGCGATGCTCCTCATCCGTAAGGCGCAAAGCCTTGGCGCGGTGCAGCGTATTCAGCCGCCCCCCCAGGCGTTCGAGGTCGAAGACTTCGATGGCCAGTTGGCATTCGAGCTGGACACGAAGGTCGCGCCCGCGGAAATCGAGACCGCGCTGCGCAGCGTGGGCGACGTCGAGCGGGTTTCTGTGGGAGGCGGCGACGAAGGCGTTGCCCCCGCGGAAAGTGTCGCGGCGGGGGGACGCAGCCGCCACATCCGCGTCGATCTGCGCCGGCTCGATACGCTGATGGATCTGATCGGTGAGCTCGTGACGGAGCGGGGCCGCCTGAACGAACTGGCGGTGCGCTGGGTCGGCCAGGATCCCGCCATCGACGACATCGCGATTCAGATCTCGCGCCTCTCGACCGAGCTCCAGAACGAGATCATCCAGGCCCGGATGACGCCGGTCTGGCAGGTGTTCGACCGCTTCCCCCGCCTGGTGCGTGATGTCGCTCGTCAGCTCGACAAGCAGGTCGCGTTCCGCGTCGAAGGGAAGGAGATCGAGCTCGACCGCGCCATTCTCGAGGAGCTGGGCGACCCGCTCGTGCATCTGCTGCGGAACGCGGTGGATCACGGCATCGAGCCGCCGGCCGAGCGCAAGCGCCACAAGAAGAATCCGGATGGCCAGATCGTGCTCGCCGCCGTGCGCGAGCGCAACACCGTGGCGATCAGCATCGCCGACGACGGGCGCGGCATCGATCGCGCGAAGATTCTCCAGAAAGCCAAGCGCGAAGGCGTCGTGGGTCCGCAGGTCGAGGCGCTGTCGGACGATCAGCTGCTGCGGGTGCTGGCGCGGCCCGGATTCACGACCGCGGATGCCGTCACCGCCGTGTCGGGCCGCGGCGTGGGCATCGACGTCGTCATGACGCGCCTGCGCGCGCTCGGTGGATCGATCGAAATCCGCACCGAGCCGGGGAAGGGCACCGCGTTCATTCTGCGCCTGCCCGTCACGCTCGCGATCGTGCGCGCGCTGATCGCCGCGGTGGGCCAGGAGCGGTACGCGCTGCCGCTGACGTACGTGGCCGAGACCGTCGAGTTCGGCACTACGGCGCTGACGACGATGGAGGGGCGCGACGCGATCGTGCTGCACGATCGTGTCGTCCCGCTCGTGGATTTGCGGAAGCTGCTCGGCACAAACGACGGTGCGCCGCCGCCGCCGCGCCGTCCGGTCATTGTGCTGGAAATGGGCGAGCGGCGATCGGGCATCGTCGTGGACGGGATGCTGAGCCAGCAGGAGATCGTGGTGAAGGGATTCGACGCGCCGCAGGGTACGCTGCCCGTGTTCAGCGGCGCGACCATTATGGGTGATGGCGTGCCCGCGTTGATTCTCGATGCGGCGGGACTGGTTTAATGCGCCCTTGAGGGCAATGATTGCCGAGCGCAGGCGTAGCGTGTCGACAACGGCGGGGGGGGGGGAGCGGATCTTGGAAGATGTTCGTGATCTGAAAGCGCTGCAGCTCGACGCGCTCAAAGAGGTTGCCAACATCGGCGCGGGCCACGCCGCGACGGCGCTGTCGCAGCTGACGCACCGCCGCATCATGATTTCGGTGCCCAAGGTGACGATCGCCCGGCTCGAAGAGGTGCCGGGGCTGATCGGCGATCCGCAGGAAGTCGTCGCCGCCGTCTTGATGCACATGCTCGGCGATTTGACCGGACGCACGCTGCTGCTGTTTCCCGAACCCGTCGCCCGCCAGGTATGCGACATGCTGCTCAAGCGCCCGCTCGGAACGACGCAGGCGTTCGAGACGATCGAGCAGTCCTGTCTGAAGGAAGCCGGCAACATCCTCTCGGGCGCCTACATGAACGCGCTGTCCGAGTTCATGGGCATGCTGCTCCTGCCGTCGGTGCCGAGCCTGGTGGTCGATCTGTCGGCGGCCGTCCTGACCACGACCTATTTGAACTTCGGGCACGACCGTGATTTTGTGTTTTGTGTCGAGACGAAGTTCAACATCGATGCGCAGGACGGGCTGCGCGGCCACTTCCTGCTCCTGCCCGATCTGGCGTCCCTCAAGGCCATCTTCGACGCCATCCGCCTGACTTGATCGTCTCGGAGCGCGACCTCACGGTGTTGAGGTCCTTTGCCCGCCGGATCGACCCGTCGGACGCGGGCGCGCACAACAACCTCGGCGTTCTCTATTACCAAAAAGGCCTCGTTCCCGAGGCCATCGAGCAGTTCACCCGCGCGCTGGAGCTCGATTCGCGCATGCAGGTCGCGCAGCGCAACCTCGAGATCGCCTACCACAACACCGGCTTTTACGACCGGCGTGTGGCGGAGCTGCAGGAGCGGCTGCGCCAGGCGCCCGACGAGCGCGACGCCCGCTGGGAGCTGGGCCGCACCTACGCGATCATCGGCGCCTTCGACGACGCGGTCGCGGAATTCGAGCAGATGCTCGCGCACAAACCGCACGATGTGGCCGCGATCATTCAGCTGGGCCTCGCCGAGAAGGCGCGCGGCCGGCTGGAAGTCGCGACCGAGTGGTTCATTCGCGCCGTGGAGCAGGAGCCCGACTCGAGCGTGGTGCAGTTCTACCTGGGCGAGGTCTACTACAACCGCGGGCTGAACGAGCCGGCGCTCGCCGCGCTCGAGCGCGCGGTGTCGCTGAATCCCGACAACGCCAACGCGCATTACCTGATGGCCTTCGTGCTTGGCGACATGGGCCGCCACCAGGACGCGCGCGCGGCGTCCAAGCGGGCCATTCAACTGAACCCGCCGCTCGCCCGCGCCCAGACGAATCTGTCGCTGGAGCGGTATCGGGCCGAGCGGCGGTCGGCCGAGAACCGTCTGCGGGTGGAGCCCGCCCCCGAAGTGGCCGAAGGCCACGAGCTGGCGCACCACAACCTCGGCCTCGCGTTCCGCCAGAAGGGCTATTACACCGAGGCGCTGCGCGAATATCGGCTCGCGATCGAGCGCGGCGAGGACCGGCGGCTCGTCCGCCAGGCGATGGCGGAAGTGTATCTGCTCAAGCGCGACTTCGCCGACGCGCTCGAGCTGTATGAATCGCTGATTCACGAGGTCCCCGACTCGCCGAAGCTGTGGAACGAGCGGGGTGTGGTGCTGCATCAGGCGGGACGCAAGGACGAGGCACTGGCGTCCTATCGTCAGGCGACGGACGTCGATCCGCGCTACGCGCTGGCGTGGAACAACGTCGGTGTCGTGCTCGCGCATCAGCGCGACAGCGAAGATGCGATCGAGGCCTTCCGCAAGGCGTTGCAGCTCGCGCCGGCATTTGCCGCCGCCCGGCTCAACCTCGCGCTGCTGCTCACGCATCTCCGGCGCTTCCAGCTCGCGCTCGAGGCGTACCGCCAGGTCCTGGCGGAGCAGCCCGCATCGGCGCCCGCGTGGAACGGCGTCGGGCTCGTGCTCGTCGAGCTGAGGCGCTTTGCGGACGCGCGCAACGCGTTCGGGCACGCGGTCGAAGCCGATCCGCAGAACGCGGGCGCGCATTACAACCTGAGCTTCACGCTCTCGAACCTCGGCGACTTCGACGGCGCGTTGCGCGCCACCAAGCGCGCCCTGGAGCTCGATCCCTACTACGTCTCGCAGAAATTCGCGCTCGCGATCGATCTGCAGTACGAGACCGTCTCGATCGGTATTGTTCCGGAGATCTCCGCCGATGTCGCCGCCGACAACCTGAGCGGCGAATTTGCGTTCGATCAGCGGCTGCTCGACAACATCTTCAAGGAGCTGACGCCGGCCGCGACGGCGCCGCAGCCCGCTGCCCGGGGTATCGCGAAGAAACCGGAAGATCCGCTGGCGTTGGCGCGTGACTACGTCAGCAAGGGGATGATGGACCTGGCGGTCGCGGAGGCGATGCGCGCCGTGCAGCGCGGCGCCGATCCCGGCCAGGCGGCGACATTGGTGGGCGACAGTTACGGGCGGCGGGGATTGCATGGCGAGGCGCTGGAGCGCTATCGCGAGGCGCGCACGCTGGACGCTGCCAATGCCGCCGCGGCGCTCGGCGAAGTGAAGAGCCTGCTCGCCATGCAACGGCCCGCCGAAGCCCTGCCGCTCGCCGAAGCGCTCGTGGCCAAGACGCCCGGGGACGTCGAGGTGCTGGTCGCCGTGGCCAGGGCGCGGGCCGCGACCGGCGATGCCGCCGGCGCGCTGACCGCGCTGCGCGAGGCCCAAACCCGCGCCCCCGCCCGAGCCGATCTGCACAAGCTGCAGGGCGACATCGCGCTCAAGGTCGGCGACCGGCAGGGCGCGCGGCAAGCGTACCGCGCGGCGCTCGAGCTCGATCAGGGCTTCGTGCAAGTGTGGCTCGATCTGGGCCGGCTGCACGAGCAGGACGAAGAATGGCCGCACGCGGAGCGCGCCTACGAAGCGGCGCTGGAGGCGCTGCCCACCTTTCACGAGGCGTCGCTCGCGCTTGCCGAC
The DNA here is from genome assembly GCA_035943355.1 of Gemmatimonadales bacterium. Taxonomy (GTDB): domain Bacteria; phylum Gemmatimonadota; class Gemmatimonadetes; order Gemmatimonadales; family GWC2-71-9; genus 20CM-2-65-7. Next base: position 4,823 of record DASZCG010000182.1, on the reverse strand, counting down.
TTGTTGCGGCGCACCGGGAGCGTGCCATCGGCCGTCGTGCGGCTCGCGGACATGCTGGAGCAGGATCCGTACGATCTCGACGCGCTGCTGCTGCTCGGCCGGGCGCTGCTCGACGACAAACGCAATGCGGAGGCGCTCGAGGCGTTCCGACGGGTGCTCAAGTTCGACATCGAGCACACCAGCGCGCTGTTTTACCTGGGCGCCACGCTCGCCCGGCTGCAGCGCTACGCGGAGGCCGTCGACGCCTGGGAGCGGGTCACGCGCATCGACCCCGGCGGCACGTTCGCCCAGCGCGCGCGCCAGCATGCGCGCACCGCGCTCGACCTGCAGCACATCTTCACGACGCCGGACGCGGCCTGATGGCGATCGAGGGACCGCTTCGCGAGCTCGGCATCCACGATGTCTTCCAGCTGCTCGACTTGAGCCGCAAGACGGGCGCGCTGCGCGTCACGTCGGAGCTGCGTCACAACGAGGGGACGATCTACTTCGACAAGGGCGGCGTCGTCTTGGCGGAAATCCGCAGCAATCCCCATCCGCTGGGCGCCATGCTGCTACGGACCGGGAAGATCACCGACGCCGACCTCGAGCGCGCGCGCGATATGCAGCAGCGCCAGGGCGATAAGCGCCGCCTGGGCGAGATCCTCGTGGCGCTCGGCGTGATCACGCAGCGCGAGGTGGAGCGGCAGGTTCGCTTTCAGATCGAGGAAGTGGTGTTCGAGGTGATGAGCTGGAACGAAGGCTACTTCTCCTTCAACGACGAGCCCGATACCAAGGTGCCGACCGAGGTCACGGTGCGCATTCCGGTCGAGGCGCTCCTGATGGAAGGGGCGCGGCGGATCGACGAGTGGTCGCGCATCGAGAATCGGGTGCCGCACGTCGGCGTGGTACCGTCTCTCGCGCCCCCACCGGAAAGCGGTGGCGCGGAGCTCGATCTCCTGCCGCCCGAATGGGAGGTCCTGGCGCTCATCGACGGCGAACGGTCGGTCCGCGGGCTGGCGACCGAGCTCGGCCGGTCGGACTTCGATGTCGCGAAGACGCTGTTCGGTCTCGAGAGCGCCGGGGTGATCGTGCTGATGGATCCGGGGACGACCAGGCATGAGCGCGCCAGCGCCGCGGCCGATCTCACCGAGCTGGTCGCGAAAGCGGAGCGCGCGCTGCAGGCGAAGGATTTCGATGCCGCCCGCGCGGCCGCCGAGCAGGCGGGCAGCCTGCAACCGCACGATGCGACCGTGCACCTGCTGCTCGGCCGCATCCATCTGGCTCAGGGCCACGCGTCATCGGCTGCCGAGGAATTGCGCCGCACCGTGCGGCTCGATCCGCTGCTCCCCGCCGCGCACCGGCAGCTCGGCTTCGCGCTGGTCGCGATGGGCCGCTTCGCCGAAGCCGTCGCCTGCTGGGACCAGTGGGACCGGATCGCGGCACGCAATCCGGAGGAAGAGGCACAGCGTGCGGATGTGGAGCGCGCGCGGCAGGCCGCCCGCGTGTTCGCTCATGGCTGACGAGATCCGCGCTCTCTCCGCCCAGCTCGCCCAGGATCCGCAGAGCCTGGTGTTCCTGCGGCTCGGCGAAGCGCTGCGTCGCAAGGGCCAGCTCGACGCGGCGATGCGCGTCGCGACGAACGGGCTGGAGCGGCACCCGCACCTGGCAGACGCGCACGACCTGTACGCGCGCGTGCTCACCGACAAGCACGATTACGAGCACGCGTTCGATGAGTGGGACATGGCGGTGCAAATCGCGCCGAATCACACCGGCGCGCTGAAGGGGCTCGCCTTCCTTTATTTCAAGGTGGGAGACATCGCGCAGGCGGAGGCCCACCTCGAGGCCGCGCGCAAGATCGAGCCCGACGACCCCAGCGTCGACCAGGCAATCGCCATGGTGCGGGGCGGAGTCACCCCGCCTGCACCGGAGCCGAGTGCCGCCCCTGCGCCGCTCCCCCCGCTCCCCCCGCCCCCCCGCCCCCCTCCCCCGGCGCCGCGGCACCTCCGCCGGCCTCACCTGCCGCCGCCGCATCGGGTCTCGACGAGTCCCGCGTCTTTGCCGGGCTCGATGGTGCCAACGAAGGCCTCCTGCTCATCGACGGTGCAGGACGCGTCCTCGGCGGGGCGTTGCGAGACAAGTCCGGGACTGATGTGACAGATGCCGTTGCCGCGTACCTTGCAGGCGTTTCACAGGAGGCGGCACGCACCACGAAGCTGCTGGGACTTGGCGCGTGGAACGGTCTGTCCGCCGAAGGGCAGCACGGCAACGTGCATCTCGGTCACCCGACGCCCGACGCGCTCTTGCTCGTGGTGCGCGAGCGTGGCATACCACTCGGACGGCTGACGATCCTGGCGCAGCGGGCAACGGCGCTGGCACGCCGCTGGCTGGAGCAAGGCACGTGAGCGCCGCCCTCGATCTGATCACACGCGTGCGCGGCGTGCGCGGGGCGATGCTCGTCTCCGAGGAAGACGGGCTCGTCGTCGCCGAGCAGCTCATGGAGGGCATCAAGGGCAGCGCCGTTGCCGCGCTGGCCGCGAGTCTGGCGGGACGTCTGCGCCGGGCGATGGAGGCGGCCGGGACCGGCGCGAGCGTCTTCTGGCATTTGCAGGGGGAGCAGGGTGCATTGCTGGTCGTACCTGGTGGGAGTGCTGCCGGCAGTATCCTGGTCGTCGCCGTGACGGAGCCCGATGTGAACATCGGCCTCGTGCGGCTGGAGCTGCTCCGCGCGGCCGAGGCGGTCATATGAGTCCACCGACCCGCGCCGTCGAGAGCTGGACGCTGCAGCCGCTCACCGACTTCGTGCGCGAAGCGTCGGTGCGTCTCGTTCTGGTGTTGACACCGGCTGGTCAGGTGCTCGCGCAGTCGGGGTTCTCGCGCGCGGTCGACGTGATGTCGGCGGCGGCGCTCGCGGCCGCGATTGTCGCCTCCACCGGCGAGCTCGCCCGGCAGCTGCAGCAGCCGCCGTTCGCCGCGCTCAGCCACCAGGGACCGAAGCACGGCTTCTTTCTCGCGTCGTTTGCCTCCGAGCGCGGTTCGCTCGCCGTGCTCGCCGTCTACGATCTCGACGTTTCATCGCTGGGCTTGGTGCAGTTATTCTATGAGCAACTTGCAGCGGACTTGAGGGCGGCAAGCCCCAAGGGCGCGGTCCCGAAACAGGTGCTGGCCGCTGACTTCGAGCGCGAGCTGACGGACAGCCTCAACACGCTGTTTGGGAGATAGCCCGTGTCCCTGGTCAACTTCACGAGCCGCGAGATCACCTGCAAAATCGTCTACTACGGACCGGGGCGGTCCGGAAAGACCACGAATCTTCATTACGTCTACCAGCGGGTGCCGGAGACGCGCCGCGGGCGCATGGTATCGCTCGCCACGCAGACCGACCGCACGCTGTTCTTTGATTTCCTGCCGATCGACCTGGGACAGATCTCCGGCTTCACGACGCGTTTCCAGCTCTATACCGTGCCCGGCCAGGTCTATTACAACGCGACGCGGCGCCTGGTGTTGCAGGGCGCCGACGGCGTCGTGTTCGTCGGCGACAGCCAGGCGCGCCAGTTCGATGAGAATCTCGAAAGCCTGCAGAACCTGCAGAGCAATTTGCTGGAGCACGGCGTCGACGTGCGCACGATGCCCCTGGTGATGCAGTACAACAAGCAGGACCTGCCACGCGAGCTTATTCTCACTCCCGCCGAGATGGACGACGCGCTCAACTTCCGCGCCGTGCCTTCCTTCTCGGCCGATGCGCTGCATGGCAAGGGCGTCTTCGAGACGCTGAAGGGGATTTCGGAGCTCGTGCTCAAGAAGCTCGCCGCAGGGAGCCCGGCGGTATGAGCACGCTGAACCAGCGCTTCACCTTCGACACCTTCGTGGTGGGCGCCGCCAATCGCCTGGCGGTGACCGCCGGCCGCACGGTCGCGGAGAACCCCGGCTCCGCGTACAACCCGCTCTTCATCTATAGTGGCTCGGGCCTGGGGAAGACCCACGTCCTGATGGCGATCGGCCATGCCGCCAAGACGCTCGCCCCGCAGCTCAACATCGAGTACCTGACGCTGGACGAATACGTGGAGGCGTTTCACGCCGCGATCGCCGCGGGGCAGGGTGACGCCTTCCGCCGCCGCTTCCAGAACGTCGGCGTGCTGCTCGTGGACGACGTGCAATTCCTCACCAACCGCAAGGAGATGCAGGCCGAGCTGCTCAGGCTGACGGAAGCGCTGCAGCAGAGTGGTCACCAGATCGTCCTGGCGAGCGATCGGCCACCCACCGAGATCGCCGATCTGGACGAGCGTTTGATTTCGCGCTTCTCCGGCGGCCTCGTGGTGGACATGGGGATCCCGGACTACGAGACGCGCGTCGCCATTCTGCGCCGCAAGGCGGAGGAACGGGGATCGTCGTTCCAACCGGGCGTGCTCGAGGCAGTCGCCAAGAGCGAGTTCCCCAACGTGCGCGAGCTGATGGGGGCGCTGAACCGGATCGTCGCGTTCCAGGCGGTGAACGATGCGCCGATCAATGCCGAAGACGTGCGCAAGGTGCTCGGCGTTCCTACCGGCGATTCACCCACCAGCGCGGGATCTCCCGTCGCGTCATCTAGCGCCGGCTCGGCGGACGAGTTTTCCCAGTTCCTGACCGACGTGACGTTCACCGTCGGCAAAGCTGTCGAAGCGTGGCGCGCACGCGTGACCGAAGCGGTGCTGCGGTGGGAGGGTGAGGGCTACCGCACCGGCCGGCTCGAGAAGCTCCTCGATCAGGAGACGCCGGCCGCGGTCGACGAGGCGATCGCCGCCTACGTCCAGGATGTCGAGCGCTTGAAGGCGCTCGAGGCCGAAGTTGCGACACTCGATCCGCAGGCGGCG
>DASZCG010000181.1:0-2106 GCA_035943355.1 Gemmatimonadales bacterium | reverse complement strand
TCGTCGTCCCGTTCGTGTCGAGGGGAAGCCACCCGGCGGGAACAGGATTCCAATACGCCGCTCAGTACACGATGTCGACAGATACCGTGACAGGACGCGTCTCACCCATGTCGCAACCGGAGCGCGTTTTCCGTGATTCAGGGGTGTACTTGCTGAGGGTGAGTGAAGAGGCGGAGCTTTCAGGCTCATGGGTGTGTAAGGTTCGGGTCCACCTCGACTGACAGACTGATGAAGATTGCGTTGGCCGTCAGCGCGATTCTCATCGTACCGATGTGCCCGCCACCGGCTGCTCTTTCCCAACTGTGACGAGTTGAGTGCCACCACTTCCGGCGCGCGCGAGCGCGCTGCAATATGGCGACCATGTCTACGCTTCTGACCCTGTTGGCACCGCTCTGCCTGCTGCAATCAGTCGAGTACCGCTCCCCGGCCAACGTCGAATACCGCTCCCAACGCGACACGGGCGCGATCGCGCGGGCCGCCAGCGCGCTCGCGCGTGATCCCCGCAACATCGACAAGTTCATCGCGCTCGGCGTCGCGCAGTCGGGCGTCCGACAGTACCGCGCAGCCATCGAGACCTTCAGTCGCGGCCTCAAGATCGCGCCGAACAACGCGCTGCTGTATCGCTGGCGCGGGCATCGCTATCTGTCGGTGCGTGAATTCGACCGCGCCATGCAGGACCTGCAGCGCGGCGCGCGGGTCGACAGCACGATCTACGGCATCTGGTATCACCTCGGCATCGTGCGGTTCGTAAAGCGCGATTTCACCGGTGCCGCCGCTGCGTTCGGCCGCGCGCTGCCGATGGCGCCGGACTCGGGCGAGCGGGCCGGCGCGACCGACTGGCTCTGGATGTCGCTGTCGCGCGCCGGGCGCGCCACGGACGCGCAGGCGCTGCTCGACCGGCGTCCCGATAAGCCGAACGGCGCCAATGCCTACGCGCAGCGGCTGCGGCTGTATCGGGGAGAGATCGGTCCAGACTCGGTGTTCACGCGGGCCGATACGAGCGATATCGCGATTGCCACGCTGAGCTACGGGGTGGGGAACTGGTATCTGCTGCGCGGCGACACGGCGCATGCGCGCAGCTACTTCCAGCGCTCCGTCGCGTCCGGTGGATGGCCGGCATTCGGCTTTATCATGTCCGAGGTCGAGCTGCGGGCGCTGCCCCCGGCCACGCTGGAGACGCCCCAGCAGGTCACCATCCGGATGATCGATGCCATGCGGGCGAACGACTGGCACGAGATGGCGTCGCTGATGGATGCGCGGGCCTTGCATCAGCTGCGCGAATTCCTCTCCATCCTGTTCGACACGCCCAATGTCGACCAGATCCGCAACGAGCTGCTCGGCGTGTCCACGATCGCCGAAGCGCAGGCGCTGTCGGACACGGCGATGTTCGAAGCGTTGCTGCGCTACTCGACCAAGTCCTCGCCCGAGCTCGCGAACGTGTTCCGCTCGGCAAAGGTGCAGATCCTCGGGCAAGTGAATGAGGGACCGGACACGGCCCACGTCGTCTATCGCATGCAGATGACGGTCGAGCAGACGCCCGTCACCACGATGGACGTCGTGTCGCTGACGCGCTCACCGGCGGGCTGGCGCGGGCTGCTGAAAGCGGACATGTCGGCGTTTGCGGCGGCCATCCGGTCGGCGATTCAGCGCGAGCAGGCGCCGCCGGCCAATCCTAACGAGCCCCCGCAGCTCCGGTGACGGTTCCGGCCAGCGGCCGGTAGTTCACATCGAGGATCCCCAGCCGGTTGACGTGCTTCGCGAGCCGCGCGCTGAAATCGGCAAAACTCCGTTGATCCCTGGGCGTCCAGGCGACCTCGGCCAGCGCGGCAAGCCGCGGAAACACCATGTACTCCACGTTCTTCGGCGTGCGCTGGTACTCCGTCCAGATCTGTCCCTGCGTGCCCAGAATACGCTTCGCTTGCAGCGAGTCGAGCGAGGCCGGGACCGGCTCAAAGGCGTACACGGTATCGATCGGCAGGAAGCCGCCGATGGCCAGGGGCTCGTGCACCGCATCCTGCGACTGGTAGTAGTCGAAGTAGGTGTTGGAGGTCGGCGTCATGACGACGTCGTGGCCGGCCTGTGCGGCCGCGATGCCGCCCTCCATGC
>DASZCG010000180.1:0-7981 GCA_035943355.1 Gemmatimonadales bacterium | reverse complement strand
GGGAGACGCGGTCGTTTCTGGAGAACTGCGGCCAGCCGTCGGTGACGAAGCCCTACGATCTGGGTGATCTGATTAACGCGATTGGCACTGTTTCCCGAAAAAAGTAGGCCTGTCGCGCCTGCTGCGTCTATCAGTTGGGCGCATGCACGCGCGGTCCACCGTAGCTGGTGGGACCTTTCGCCCACTACTCGGTTGGTGTGTTCGGCGGTGATGTGAAGTTCAACGGCGGTGAGGCCGCGAGCAGCGCGACCGTGAGCTTTCTGCAGATCGGAGCCAGCCTGACCAAACGGTAGTCACTCCGCGGCTGCGTCGCGGAGTGGATGGGCCGACTCGGAATCGAACCGAGAACCTACTGATTAAGAGTCAGTTGCTCTGCCAGTTGAGCTATCGGCCCTTGCGGGGGCGGCGGAAAAATCATCAGGCCCCGAGGCAGAGGCAAGGGAACGACTCGGCAACCCGATCCGCGTCCCCCACTCGTCCGTCAGTTTGAACGTCTCGGTCATGGGGAACCGCAGCACCCACAGCCGGCGCGCCAGGTCCTTTAGCGACCAGACCACCGTCCGCTGCACCTCTACGGATGTCCACTGCCCAAAGTCGTTGTGGCCGAGGTCGGTCGCCAGCGCCTGGCCGATACTGGCGGCAAGGTGGCGGTATTGTGTCTGGGGGTCGTCGGGAGGCCCTGAGATATTTGGTGGAACCTTTTTGGTTCCCTTTTTGGGACCTTGTCCTTCCCCCCACAGGACCCATTCCAGTGTAACGCCCGGTATCCCAAGCTCTGTCGCCTTGGTGACGATGAGCCGAGCTACGTCGGCGGGGAATTTCTTCCTATGGGGCCATTTCTTTATGGCTGCCTCAGTTACACCACCGCCCAACGCAGCGGCGAACTGCCGGTAGTTTAACGAGATGCCGTCCCAGGGGCTGAACACGTCGAGCAGGACGGCGAGGCGATCAGGGAGTGGTACCCTTTTCGGGACAGTTTCGGTCTTGACAGGTACCAAGATCAACCTACTTTCGGTGACACGTGGTGGGGCAGCAGCACCAGTTTCGTCCCTGAAACTGCCTCATGTGCCCACTGCCGTCAAGCCGCTACCAACAGGACCCCGGAGCGCGGAGACCCAATGTTCGTTCGTCGTTCGCTTCTCGTACTCGCGTTAGCGCTGCTGGTGGTGCGCTGCGCGGACCAGCCTACTGCGCTGAACGCGGTCTCGGCGTCGAATTCGGGACCGCAGTTTCTCAAGTGGGCTGGCAGTACTCCGCTATTCTCCGCACGAGTTTTACACCCTCGTGGCAGCGGCAACGCCGCGAGCATGACGCCTCCGCTCAGTCTCGACACCTATCAGGTATCCTTCTGGGCCGTCCGCGGCGAGACGCGCTCTGTGCAGATCAACTATCAGAGCAGCATCGACAGTGAAAACCACCCGTTCCTGCGCCTCACCACGACCGATCCACAGTTCGTGCCCGGCGTCGGCGAGCTCGCGGTGGGTGACTCGGTCCTCATCACCGTCTCGGTCGATACAACCAAGATCGGTGTCTCGTTAGAACCCTCTGGCTTGCAATTCGGCGCGCCTTCTCAGCTCCAGGTCTGGTACGGCGGGGCCGGCGGCGACCTGAACGGCGATGGTGTCGTAGATAGCAGCGACGCCCAAGTCGAGCAGCAGCTGCTCGGCCTGTGGTACCGGGAAGGTGCTAGCGACGACCAGTGGACGGAGCTGTCGGCCTCGCAGGAGTCTGGCGACAAGTCGTTCACGTACGCGCTCCCGCACTTCTGCGAGTACGCGATCGCCGCGTTGCTGGAACTGGCGGTGAGCTGGTAGCGCCGTGAGCATCCCTATGCCCAACGAACGGTCGCGCGAGCAAACACTCGAGGCGCAGACCGTCGTCACCAAAGCTCGGGCTCTCGCCGCTGCCGGACAACATGCCGCCGTCGTCGAATTCCTCGGCACCCGCGAGCGCACTGAGCTGGTCGGCTCCCCCACCCTGGCGCTGCTCTATGGCATCGCGCAGGCACGGCTGGGCCGACATGAGCAGGGCCGGAAATGGCTCGAGCAGGCGCGCACACAAGCGCGCCAGCAGGGTGAGTATGTCGTCGAGCGTCATGCGCTCAGCGCGCGCGGCGCCATCGCCCTCGTGAGCGGCGACCTCTCCGAAGCCGCCGACTACTGTACGCAAGCTCTGATGGCTGCCAGCCGGGATGGCGATCACGCCACCACCGGCCGGGCCTCCAACAATCTGGGCAACGTCAGCTACCTGCATGGCCGTTTTGCCGAAGCCATCGCGTCGTGGGAAATCGCGGCCGCGGCCTTCCATCGCGCCGGGCTGCAGAACGGTGTCGCCGAGTGTCATCACAACATGGCGAACGCCTACCGCGAGCGGGGCGCACTCGACCGCGCGCTCAGCGAGGCGGATCTGGCCATTACCACGGCCGAAAGCGCGGGGGACGAGACGCTGTTCGCCATGACGGTGCGTGGCCGCGCCGAAATCCGCATCGCGCGCTCCGAACCCGAGCTGGCGCGCCGCGACCTCGAGCGGGTTCGCGAGATCCGCAGCCGTCTGCCCGACCCGGTGAGTGAAGCCGAAGATTTGCGCGTGCTGGCCCTCGTCTCGCTGTTGGAAAACCAGGTCAGTCGCGCCGCAAAGTCACTGCGTGAGGTGATCGGCCGCGCCGAGCTCCATGGTCGCGTGCTCTTGGTCGGCGAAGCGTCACGCGATCTGGCGATGGTCCTGCGCCGCGCCGGCAGTTTGGACGAGGCCGCCACGGCCGCTCAAGCGGCCAAGGCGGTGTTTGCCCGTATCGGCGCTGAGGGAGAAATTCGCAAGCTCGCCGATCAGGGCTGGAACGCGGACTTCGCTGCCGAGCTGCGCGGATCGCTCGCCCCGCTCCATGTGGCGCAGCAGTACGCCGACGCCGGCCGGTATGCCGAGCTGCTCGCGTACCTCGAGCAGCGCTCCAAGGATGAGCTGGAAGAGTCCGCGATGCTCACCCTGTTGTGCGGTATCGCCCATAGCCGTCTGGGCCGCCTCGAAGTGGGCCAGCAGTGGGCGATGGTCGCGCAACTGCGGGCGCGGGCGCTGAAGGACCGGATGCTGGAGGTGCGCGCGCTGAACGTGTGCGGCGCGATCGCGCTCGAGCGGGGTGGTATCGATGAAGCCACCTATTTCTTCTCGCGCGCCCAGGAGGAGGCGACGGACGACAACGACATGGCGACCGTCGGCCGTTGCGCCAACAACCTCGGCATCATCGCCACCATGCAGGGCGACCTTAAGCGGGCGGTCATTGCCTATACGCGCGCTATCGCCGCCTATGAGAAGGCGCAATTCCCGCGCGGCGTGGCCGAGTCCCGCCACAACCTCGGGATCGTCTGCCGCGAGCAGGGCGAGCTGGACCGCGCCGTCGAGATCGCCACCCAGGCGGTCCGCGATGCGGAGCACCTCGGCGACCGGCAGCTCACCGCCCAGGCGATCGCCGGACTGGCGGAAATCCACGTGGCCCGCGGAGAGGCCGAGCTCGCGAAGCAGGAAATCGAGCGCGCCCTCGCAGCGCACCGTGAGCTGAAGGATCCCGTGCGCGAAGCGGAAGATCTGCGCATCCTGGCCGGTGCCGTCGCGGCGTCGGGCCAGACGCAGGACGCCGCGGCGCTGCTGCAGGATGTCATCGACCGCGCCACGCAACACGGCCGCCCGCTGCTCCTCGCCAGTGCGGAGCGTGATGTGGCGCGGCTCTTGCTCAAGACCGGTGACGTTGCGGCAGGTAAAGCTGCCGCGCAGCGAGCCCGCGCGATCTTCCAGCAGCTCTCGGCGCGCGCGGAGATAGATAAGCTGGATGCCTTGCTGGAGGCTCCATGATCCTGCAAGCGCATGCCGTACAACTCTCGAACTTCGCGATCGGGTGGTAGCCGATATGCAACCCGACGAGCGACAGACACAGACTCTGCAGCGCGTCTTCCCGCACGCGCGCTTCACCGAGCGGGAAGCGGCCGACCGCGCGGCAGCGATTGAAGCGCATCGCCGCCAGCTCGGCTCGCGTCTGGGCCGTAACGTCGGCGCCGTCGTGGCAGCCGTGGACTACATGCTCAACATCAGCGGCGACCTCGTCGCCCCCACGATCGTCGAGCATGATGCGCTGACCCTGCTGGAGCACCGCTCCATCACCGATCCGCTCACCGGTCTGTTCAATCGGTATCACTTCGAAGCGATGCTGAAGCGGGAAATCGCCCGCTGCGGCCGCTACGGGGTGTCCCTCTCGCTGCTGCTCGTGGACCTCGACCGTCTCAAGCCGCTGAACGACCGCTGGGGCCACGCGGCGGGCGATCGCGCGTTGAGCCGCGTTGCCGCCGCGATTCAGAAGAGCCTGCGCGGCACCGACATCGCCGCCCGGATCGGCGGCGACGAGTTCGCCATCGTCCTCCCCGACACCGACGCCGTCGCGGCCCGCATTGTCGCGACCCGCATTCGTCGCAACCTCGTGCAGGACGGGTCGACCATGGTCACCGTGAGCGGCGGCATCGTCGAGCTGCCCAAGGCGACCAGGGACGCCTCGAGCTCCCAGCTCATGGCGGCGGCCGATCTGGCGCTGTATGCGGCGAAGAATGCGGGCGGCAATGCGGTGGTGCAGCGGGAGTATCAGCCGGGACAATCGACCGAAGAGTAGTGCCTCCAAGGGGAATCGAACCCCTGTTCCCACCTTGAAAGAGTGGTGTCCTAGCCGTTAGACGATGGAGGCGGGACGCGAAATAGCGGTAACGGGATTCGAACCCGTGTTTGAGCCTTGAGAGGGCTCCGTCCTGGTCCCCTAGACGATACCGCCAGAGGCGCGTGAATATCGCCAGCCCGCGCGGGGATGGTCAACCCGCGGGAGTTGACGTTCCCACCGTCTGTCGTACCGTTACTGGCCCGATGAAACGCATGGTCTCCCTGCTCGTCCCCGAAGTTCTCATTCTCGTTGGCGCGACGCTGCTGCTCACCATGCCCGCGCTGCGCGGCACGGCCAGCGGTCTCGCCACGGTCTTCCCGTTCACCGTGCTCGCCGCCGCCCTGCTGCTCGGCTGGCGCTTCAATCGGTCCCGTCTGGTCTTCGCGATCGCACTGCTCGCGCTCACCGAGTATGTCCTGCTCAACGCCCCTCCCCTGGACACCCCGCGCGACCGCGTGTTCTTCCACGCGCTCACGTTCCTGCTGCCGATTAACCTCGCGCTGGTCGCGTTGCTCCCGGAGCGTGGCACGCTTACGGCGGCGGGGCTGCTCCGCTGGATCCTGCTCGGCGTTCAGGTGGTCATCGTCACATTTTTGGCGAAAGCACTCACGGATCCGACCCTCAAGTTCCTGTCGACCCGCGTCCTGCCGGCGCGCTTGTTTGCGTGGACGCCGGTCCACCAGCCGGCGATCATCGCATTTCTCGCCATCGGCGTGCTGCTGGTCATGGCGTGGCAGCGCGAGCCGCAGTCGCCGGTGCGTGGCTACGTCTACGCGCTGGTCGCCGTGCTCGCGGCACTCTCGTGGCACACCGCGGGACCCGGCCAGGAGATCTGGGTCGCGACCGCCGGGCTGATCCTCGTGATCGCCGTCATCGAAGCATCGTACTTGATGGCATATCGCGACGGCCTCACCGAGCTGCCGGGGCGGCGCGCGCTGAACGAAGCACTCCCACGGCTGAGCGGGCAGTTCACCGTCGCCATGGTCGACGTCGATCACTTCAAGCGCTTCAACGACACGTACGGCCACGATGCCGGCGACCACGTACTCCGCCTGGTCGCCGCGCGCCTGGCACACGCTCCCGGCGGCGGAACGGCCTATCGCTACGGCGGTGAGGAGTTCGCCCTCGTGTTCCCCGGCAAGGGAGCCGAAGAGTGCCTCCCGCACCTCGAGGAGTTGCGGGGAATCGTGGAAACGAGCCGCTTTACCATGCGGCGCCGCTTCCGCCCGCGGAACAAGGTGAAGGTCGACAAGAAGGGCAAAACACGTCTCCAAATCACGATCACCGTGAGCATCGGCGTGGCCGAGCGTAATCACCGGAATACCAGCCCGGATCAGGTCGTGGTCGCGGCGGACAAAGCGCTGTATCGGGCAAAGGAGGCCGGCCGGAATCGCGTCTCGACGTGAACCGCACCGCGGCGTAGTTTCGGCCCAATGCGGCCTTCGTCGGCTGTCATCACCGCGATCGTTGTTCTCTTTCCTTATACCAGGACCTTACCCGCCCAGCAGCCGCCGTCCCAGCTATTTCAGGACCACACGCCGTTGACGCTGCGACTGGAAGGCGATCTCAAAGGCCTGTTTCGCGATCGCGGCGAAAAGCGCACCGCGCACCCTGCCCGGCTCCGCTATGCCGGCGCCGCCGACACGGGCAAGATCGACGTGAAGCTGCGCACCCGCGGCATCTTTAGGCTGAGGCTGTGCGCGTTCCCCCCGATTCGCATCGATCTCCCCGCTCACAAAGTCGACAACACCCCCTTCGCCGGTCAGGACAAGCTCAAGCTCGTCACGCACTGTCTCAGCGCCCGCTCGTACGAGCGGAATTTGCTGCGCGAATACGCCCTGTATCGCGCCTTCAACGCGCTCTCCGATACCAGCTTTCGCGTGCGACTCGCGCACATCACCTACATCGATTCGGCGCGCACCGATACGACCATCCGCTACGGGTTTCTCATCGAGTCGGACGCCGAGCTGGCCCACCGCATCGGCGCGGAAGTCTATGAAGGCAACACCGTCCACGACTTGCTGACCGACCCGGTGTACATGACGCTGGTCGCCATGTTCCAGTATTTCATTGGCAACAGCGACTGGTCGGTCTGGGGACGGCACAACATCGCCATCCTGCGCCGGACGCAGCCGCCTCTGCTGCTCGCCGTGCCGTACGACTTCGACTTCTCTGGAGCCGTGAACGCGCCGTACGCGACTCCGCCTCCGCAGCTGCCGATTCACACCGTGCGCGAGCGCTACTATCGCGGCTACTGCCAGCCCGACACGATCTTGCATTCGGTATTGGCGCGCTTTCGCGCGGCCAAGGATTCGATCTACGCCGCCGTGCGGGCGGTGCCCGATCTCCCCGAGGGCGACATGAAGGGGCTCCTCAGCTACTTCGATGCGTTTTACGACGCTATCGAGAACCGCGGACTCGTGCAGCGTGAGTTCGTCCGCGGCTGCCGCAGCGCTCCACAATGAACGACCGGCGCATGCTCGGCCTGTTCCTACCGCTGGCCGGCTACTACACGGTCCTGGCCGTCGTCGCCTGGCTCGTCGGGCGCTGGCTGCCGCAATGGGGCGACCTGTTCGCTCCGAAAACGCCCGGGAGCGCTGCCGTCGCGATGTTGGGGGGCCTCGCGTTGATGTCCCCGGTGGCGTGGATGTACATGCGCACCAAACCCAAGGTCCGCTACGATTCCTCGCTCGTACAGACTGTCGTCGTGCTGCCGGTCGTGATTTCGGGGGTCGTGCTGATCGTGCGAGACAGCGTCGCGCTGGCGTTCAGCCTGGCCGGTATCGTCGCTGCCGTGCGGTTCCGCAACACGCTGCGCGACACGAAGGACGCGGTCTACATCTTTCTCGCCATCGCCGTGGGCCTCGCCGCAGGAGTCCAGTCGTTCTCCGTGGCATTCGTCGCCACCGTCATCTTCCTGATGGTCGTGCTGGTGCTGTGGCGGTTTGATGTCGGCACAGAGCCTCTGGCCGACAGCTTCCGCGGCCAGCTGGTCGTCGAAGCGGCATGGGCGCCCGGAGTGGAAGGGGCGGTGAAGGATATCCTCCAGCGCTACGCGCGACGCTGGAAGCTCGTCCGGTCGGAGCCGACGGCGCTGACTTTCGCGGTACAGATCCGGCGCACGACCAACGCCGACGCCCTCGTCGCGGCCGTACGCGAAGAGCCTTCCAAGCAGGTCACCGGCGTCCGGTTCGACCCCCTCAATTCATGATACGGCGCTGGGATGCACCCGATGAGGCGTGCCTCCGGCGCATCCTGGCCGATCCCCCGCGCCGTCTCGCAGCCCCCCCC
>DASZCG010000179.1:0-13611 GCA_035943355.1 Gemmatimonadales bacterium | reverse complement strand
GTCCACCACTCTGCACCCGCTGGCTCAACGGTCGGCGGCCGCAGTGATCCTACCGGAGTCGGCGAGATTCCAGTGGTACGCAGCGCGTTGACCAGTCCTACGTCGGTGAACAAGAGCCGTATACGCGCCGAGGATACGTGCTGCCGCAGGTATTTACCTTCCACAACCCAGCCGCGCACGTGGCGTGTAGACCTCGCGGGTTCGGGTGCCCACAATTGCAGGCCTCCCGCAACCACTGCGGTCCCTTTGACCCGTTTCCCAGTAGTGTTCATAACGATTCGTTAGAGGCTAAGCGAACGTGCAAGATAATGAGGAGCATCGCATCGTGCACCTCGCGTAGCGCACTGTAGAAGGTTTCAGCCGAGAGCCCATCTTCATGAAGAGTTCTCGCAGTAGCCGCGCTCTTCATCGAACGCTCGTCGTCGGTCTGATTCAATAGGTACTCCGTGCGCCCGTGCAGCAGGAGGTCACGTTGAAGGGCGAATCTGAAAGTCCGAAATGCCTCGGGCTTGAGACCCCTGAGCGCTTGCTGATGTTCGTCAACTACTTGAACGGCTAGGATGACTCTCAGCGTGTGATCGCGGTCAGCAGGGCACAGGAGATGAATCTGTAGGCCGTCGTTCGTGGGGTACTTGGTCGCAAGATGCCACCGCGCCTTGGCATTCTCGACAACGTCAACCGTGTGGCCGTCCTGCTCAAGCCACTGCCGGACCTTTGCCGACTCGATCATCGATCAGCCGCCCCTTGGGGCTAGTAGAATGTGCGACGTGAACTTACAGGAGTGGCTGATCTGAGCAAGCAGCAAGCGAAAGTCTCTAGCCGGGTCCCGGTCCGCCCGGCTCCAACGGCCCCGGTGGCGCAGGCTCCCTGCGTTTTCCATCGCGTAGTTCACGAGCGGCCTGCTTGAATGTCTCGGAAATGTCGGGCGGCCACTCAGCGTCGGGTGTGTGGGCCAGCCACAATAGCACGTCTGCTAGTTCGCGTTCGGCCTTTGGCTTCGCGTCGAGTAACATGGACACGGTGGGCCTCCCTCGTGCCTTTGGTCTTAATACCACGCCGTTGTGTACGGGCCGGTGCTCCCCATGAGCCACTGCGTGGTAGACGTGCTGTTGCGCCACCCGCGCACGACCTTCGCTAGTGCGTCGGCGCGGTCACTGTCGCTGGGACAATCAGCCGGGCAGAAGGTTAGGGCTCGCAGATGCTCGGCGACCGGAAGGATTACGGAACGCCGCAAACTTGGCTGCGGGTCAGCCGCGCTGAGGCCAGCAAGGAAGAGGGGCCAAGGGTTCACATGTGAAATATAGCGAGCCTCCGCGACGGGCTTTGTTGGACGAGTGTTGGACGCGGACATGTTGCCAATGGTGCCAAGAGTGCCAAGAGTGCCGAGAAGGCCCGTGTTAGCTACAAAAACAGCGGGCCCGCATGGACCCGCCGTCTTTGGAGGCCGGTGCTCAACCAATTGAGGTACGGACCTAAATGTGCGCGTGTCTCTCGAACGCCTGACGCTTGAACTCATGACCGACCACCAACGGCCCGCCGCACCTGGCCAACGCTGAGGTCAGTGGATCGTGTTTCGCCCAGGTGCTGTGCCGCAGACTGTGCCGGTGGGTGGTTGCGAATGACCGCAAATAGGGTCCCTTCGTGCGGAAACCTGCGAAAAAACAACGGCCCCGCATACCGGGGCCGAGTTTGCAGACCTCTGCCTTACCGCGTGGCTACGCCCTTCCTGACTTCCTTCGTGCGAAACGCTGAAAGGTGCGAAGGCGACAGACATTTCGAACTTCTTCTACCCCCACACCAACACACGCGCTCGTGCTACCGTTTTGCTACAGTTTTCTTCGGATAAAACCGGGCAAGCTGTAGCGGTTGCAGCGGGCATCCATGCTCGACAAGTGGCCGTCTCCGGCCACGTTGCCCGGAGCCCCTGCCCTCAAGGGTCCGGCTCTGGATCAGGAGAGTCCTGGTTCGATCCCAGGAGGGGCAATCAAGCGGTGGCCGAATGGCCGCCGCTTTCTGCTACGCACTAGTTCTTCCCCGTGCCTCTTACCTAAGGGACTTCCTGGTCTCGTTATCTCCAACCGCACCTGTCGTGCCTCATCTGTGGCTTCCGTGCCCCTACGGAACAGGCGCCTGGCGCCTGCCCCAAATCTAGGAACGCTCGTACCGACAACACGCTAGGCGTCGCGGGGATGAAGTGCGCTGGCGTGGCCCCGAATGTGCCGAGGAATTCACGTCGGGCTTTCGAAAGGGGGCGGTTCTACGGCATACGACACTATCGGGCCGGTGCGCCTGCGGCGTCAGGGCTGGGACCGGCGGCGCGGCCGGGGCCGGCGTATCATGCTCACGCGCCGACACGAGGATAGACCCGTCGTCAGAGAGCACCGCAAACGCGAACGGCGGATCGTAATCCGCCGGTCCGGTAGAGAGCGCCGCCGGATGCCTCCGCAGAGTTGGTAATAGCCAGGCAGAGTTGGTAATAGCCAGCGCGAGCGATGCTCGATGAGATCAAGCCGGAGGGTGTTGCGGGCGGGCAACGGCCTTTCCCACGCCCGTGACTAGCGCGATCCTCACGAGGGCCGCGGAGCTTACGCTTGCGGCCCTTCGCATTTCCCGGTCAAATACCTCACCGATGACTCCATCGCGTTCCGATGCATTCGTCTTTTTCGGCGCGACCGGCGACCTCGCGCGCAAGAAGATCTTTCCCGCGCTCCAGGCCCTGTCTCGCCGCGGACGGCTCGACATGCCCGTCATCGGCGTGTCGCGGTCCGGCTGGACGCTGGACCAGTTTCGCGCCCGCGCCCGTGAGAGCGTCGAGCAAAATGGCGGGCTGGATCGTGCGGCCTTCGAGAAGCTGGCGGCGCGTCTCGTCTCGGTGAACGGCGATTACGCAGACACGGCCACATTCGTCACGCTCCGCAATGCCCTGGGCGATGCCGTGCATCCGTTGCACTACCTCGCGATTCCTCCCGACATGTTCGCGACGGTAGCATCGGGGCTCGGCCGCTCGGGTTGCGCACGGGGCGCGCGCATCGTCGTGGAGAAACCCTTTGGACGCGATCTGGCGTCGGCCCGCGCGCTCAATGCGACGTTGCACGCGGTGTTCGACGAGTCCGACATCTTTCGCATCGACCATTTCCTCGGCAAGGAAGCGGTGCAGAATATCCTGATCTTCCGATTCGCGAACGCCTTTCTCGAACCCATCTGGAACAACAACCATGTCGCCAACATCCGGATCTCGATGGCAGAGAGTTTCGGCGTGGAGGGACGCGGCCGCTTCTACGAGGAGGCCGGCGCGATCCGCGACGTGATCCAAAATCACTTGCTGCAGGTGCTGGGCTTTCTCACCATGGAGCCGCCGGCATTCACTCGCCACGACTCGATCAGCGACGAACAGGCGAAGCTCTTCCAACAGATCTGCCCGGTCAGTCCCGCCGAGCTCGTGCGCGGCCAGTATCTGGGCTATCGCGCGGAGCAGGATGTCGCACCCGACTCCACCGTTGAGACGTTCGCCGCCCTGCAGCTCCACATCGCGTCACCGCGCTGGGACGGCGTGCCAGTCCTCATTCGCGCGGGCAAGCGCCTCGCGACCACCGCCACCGAAGTGATGGTGACGCTCAAGCAGCCCGCGAGGTGCGGATTCCCTCCTGGCGAACCCAACTTCGTGCGCTTCCGGCTGAGCCCCGAGGTCATCATTACGATCGGCGCAAGCGTCAAACGTGCCGGTGAGGCGCTGGCCGCCGAGCCCGCGGCGTTCACGGTCGTGCACCACCCTGACGGCGATGAGATGGATGCCTACGAGCGCCTCTTGGGCGACGCGATAGCGGGGGACTCGATGCTGTTCGCGCGCGAAGATTCCGTCGAGGCTGCCTGGTCGGTCGTGCAGCCGATTCTCGGGGACGTGACGCCGATCCACACCTACCCCCCCGGCAGTTGGGGGCCGGCCGAAGCGGATCAGCTCGCACTCGCTGTCGCTGGCTGGCACCAGCCAACGCCATGAACGTGGACCCGCGGGCGGGAAAGCCGGCCGAGCCGGCGATGCTGGCGAACATCCCGCGGCTGATGACTGCGTACTACACGAGGCGACCTGATCCGTCGCTACGCGCGCAGCGGGTGACGTTCGGCACGTCGGGCCATCGCGGCTCGGCGTTCGACAGCGCGTTCACCGAGGCGCACATCCTCGCCATCACCCAGGCCATTTGCCTGTACCGGCGGGAGCACCGGATCGACGGTCCGTTGTTCCTTGGGATCGACACCCACGCACTCTCGGAGTCGGCCGTGGCGAGTGCCCTCGAGGTGCTGGCCGCCAACGCCGTGGATGTGATGATCGACGACCGGGATGGGTACGCACCGACGCCGGTCATCTCTCACGCGATCCTCACGTATAACCGCGGCCGGACAAGCGGCCTCGCGGACGGGATCGTCGTCACGCCCTCGCATAACCCGCCCGAGGACGGCGGGTTCAAATACAATCCACCAAACGGCGGCCCCGCCGATACGCACGTGACGAGCTGGATCCAGGATCAGGCGAACCGGCTGCTGACAGACGCCCTCGCTGGCGTGCGGCGGATCCCGCTCGAACGGGCCCGCCGCGCTGCCACGACCCACCGCCACGATTACATGAACGCGTATATCGCCGACCTCGCGCGCGTCGTGGACCTCGAGGCCATCCGTGCCGCCGACGTCAAGCTCGGCGTGGACCCGCTGGGCGGCGCCGGCGTGCGCTACTGGGGAGTGATCGGTGAGCGCTACCGGCTACCACTGACGGTTCTCCGCGAGGAGATCGACCCAACCTTCCGCTTCATGTCGGTCGACTGGGACGGGAAGATCCGCATGGATCCCTCCTCCCCCTACGCGATGCAGCAACTGATCGAGCTCAAGGATCGCTTCGACGTCGCCTGGGCGTGCGACACCGACCACGACCGGCACGGCATCGTGGCCGGGAGTGTCGGCCTGATGAATCCCAATCACTATCTGGCGACTGCCATCTCCTATCTCTGTACCCACCGGGCCGATTGGGCACGGGAGGCCGGTATCGGCAAGACGGTCGTGACGAGTAGCATGATCGACCGCGTAGTCGCCCGGCTCGGACGCCGGCTCCTGGAGGTGCCGGTCGGGTTCAAGTGGTTCGTGGACGGGCTGCTCGCCGGGTCCCTCGGTTTCACGGGCGAAGAGAGCGCGGGGGCCTCGTTCCTCCGCCGAGACGGCACTGTGTGGACCACGGACAAGGATGGCATCATCCTGGGTCTGCTGGCCGCCGAGATGACGGCGGTCATGGGTCGCGACCCCGGAGAGCTCTACCGTGACCTCACGCGCGAGTTCGGGGAAGTCGATTACGAGCGCATCGACCGGCCGGCGACGCCCGAGCAGAAGGCGGCTCTGGCAAAGCTCTCTGCGGGAGCCGTGACGGCCACCGAGCTTGCCGGTGAAAAGATCACGAGCCTGCTGACGAAGGCGCCGGGCAACGACGCTCCGATCGGCGGATTGAAGGTCATCACTGCCCGCGGCTGGTTTGCCGCCCGCCCGTCCGGCACGGAAGACGTCTACAAACTCTATGCGGAGAGCTTCTCCGGTCGGGAGCACTTGCGCCGCATCCAGGAGGAGGCGGACGCGATTATCCAGAACGCGTTGGGATGACCGGCAGGATCGAAGTCCTTGCGACCGCCGATGCGCTGGCGCACGCCGCCGCCGGTCGGTTCGTCTTAGCGGCGCATGCAGCGATCGAGACGTCGGGGCGGTTTGCCGTGGCTCTGTCGGGTGGCTCAACGCCGCGAGCCTTCTATACCCTGCTCGCGACCGAGCCGTATGCCTCGCGGGTGGAGTGGCCGCGCGTCCAGTGGTTCTGGAGCGATGAGCGCTGCGTCCCCCCGGACGCCGCCGCGAGTAACTATCGGATGGCGCGGGAGGCGCTGCTCGATCGCGTGCCGGTCGCAGCGGCGAGCATTCATCGGATCCACGGCGAGGACGACCCTACCGAGGCGGCGGCGGCGTACGAGCGGACGCTGCGGGAGACGTTCGCTACCCCGGCTGGCGCGCGGTTCGACCTCGTTCTCCTTGGCATGGGCGTCGACGGCCACACGGCGTCGCTCTTCCCGGGCGGGTCAGCGGTCCGTGAGCGGCAACGCTGGGTGATGGCCGAGTACGTCAAGTCGGTGTCGATGTGGCGCGTAACCCTGACGCCCGTCGTCATCAACGCGGCAGCCGACGTGGCGTTCGTGGTCGCCGGCCGGGAGAAAGCGACGATGCTCCACCGGGTCCTGGAAGGGCCGTACCGGCCGGACGCGCTCCCGGCCCAGGTCGTCGCGCCATCTGACGGTCACGCGCGGTGGCTGGTCGACGCGGCTGCGGCGGGAGAACTTTCAGAGGAGGTTCGAAAGGAGCGAGGCTGAAGTCACGGAGTCTCCGCACTTGGGAGATCAGGTCACGCCGGGCGGCGGCGGCCTCATCGCCGCAGCCCCTGCGTGCCGGGACTGGCGGGCTTCGACGTCAACACCGTCGTCACCACGTCATCACCAGGCTCGAGTTCCCCGGCGAGCACGGCAGTGACCGCGGTGTACGCGTGATCCGTGATTCCGAGCTCGATCTTCACCGGCACGAGCGTGTTCCCTCCGATCAGCTTCCACACCACCGCCGTATCGTCATTCCGCCCGGTCGTATCGCCGCTCGCGAGTGCGGCAGAACGCGGTTCGGACGCCACCGCAGCAGGCGGCGATCGAAACGTCCCGTCCCGTCCGCGGCCCCCCCGGCCCCCCCCCGAGTCGAGGCCGTAGCGCGCGTATAGCAACCGTATTTCATCCGGCGAGGCGGGCGGGCGGAACCGCAGCGCGGCATTGGGGAGCTTGATCGCATCCGCGACGCTGGCGACCGGGATCGCGACATACGCCGTCATGCCCGGAAAGAGCTTGAGATCCGCGTTCTCGAACTCGATTACCGCATCGTACGTGACGACGTTCTGCACCGTCGTCGGGTTCATCCGGATTTGGCTGAGCAGGCCTTGGAACACGTCCTTGGGATAGGCATCGACCTTGAAGGTGAGCGGCTGGCCCGGTCGAATGCGCCCGACGTCGGACTCATCGACCTTGGCGTAGACACGCATCTTTGTGAGATCCTGCGCGATCGTGAAAATCGTCGGCGCCTGCAGCGACGCGGCGACCGTCTGTCCCACGTCCACGTTGCGCGCGACGACCACGCCGTCGATCGGCGAACGGATTACGGTGTGGCCGAGGTTGGTGCGGGCCACCGCGAGCGCCGCGTCTTTTTGGCTGACCTGGGCGCGCGCTTGCACGACGCTCGCCGTCCCCGCGTCGGCACCCGCGCGGGCCGACGCGAGATTGACGGTTGCCTGATCGAGCTCCTGCTGCGTGATCACGTTGGTTTTCGCCATCGACCCCGCGCGAACGGCCTCCGCTTGCGCCTGCGCGAGCACTGCGGCGGCCTTCGCGGAATCGGCCCGCGCGACGACGACGCTCGCTCTGGCGTTCTCGAGATCGGCCGTCGCCTGCAGCAAGGCGCCGTGCAGCGCCGAAGGATCGATCAGGGCGATGATGTCTCCTTTGTGCACACGCGAGTTGAAGTCGGCGCTGAGCTGCGCGATGGTGCCGGACACTTGCGAGCCGACCTGCACGGTGATGACCGCGTTCACCGTGCCGGTGGCATCCACCTCATCGCGGATCTCGCCACGCTGGACTTTGGCCGTCAGGTACTGAACGCCGCCGCCCCGATGGAACGCGACAAACAGCAGGAGCATCAGGAGGCCGCCTGCCGCCGCGAGCACCGGCCCGCGACGTTTACGGTCCATCAGCCAGCTGCGCGTCGCCTGCCAGTCGACGTTCATCATTCGTAGCGCAGCGCGTCGATGGGATTGAGCAGCGACGCCTTGCGCGCGGGATAGTACCCGAAGAAGACGCCGACGGCGATCGAGAACGCGGCCGCGATCACCACCGCTTCGGGCGAAAGCTGCATCGGCCAGCTCAAGGTTCTCCCCACGAAAAACGACGCCGCGATGCCGAGCAGCACGCCCGCCATGCCACCCACCAGGCTGAGCATCACCGATTCGCCGAGGAATTGGAGCTGAATCAGCCGGCGCCGCGCGCCGACGGCGACGCGCAGGCCGATCTCGCGCGTCCGCTCCGTCACCGAGACCAGCATGACGTTCATGATCCCGATGCCGCCGACGAGCAGCGAAATCGATGCGATCGCGACGAGCAGGATCGTGAGCGTGCGACTCGCCTCGATCTGCGCTTTGATGATGTCCTCGGGATTGCGGATGTTGAAGTCGTCCTCTTCTTCCGGCCGCAGATGATGGCGGTCGCGGAGCAGGGCGGCAGTCTGCTGGCCCGCCAGTTTGATCACATCCGGCGAAACGGCGGAGCACAGGATGTCATCGAGCCAGGGATTGCCCTTGATCTTTTTCATGGCCGTCGTGTAGGGCATGAGGATCGTGTCGTCCTGGTCCTGGCCCGAGACCGACAGACCCTTTGGCTGCAACGTCGCGACCACGCGGCAGGGAAGACCGCGCACGCGAATGACGGCGCCGATCGGGTCATCGTTGGGGAACAGTTGGTCGCGCACGGTCCGACCGATCACGCAGACGTCCGCGGCGCGGTCGACGTCGTCCTGCGTAAAAAAAGCGCCCTGATCGACGAACCAGCGCTTGATATCGAAGTACTCGGGCGACACCCCGCGATAGCCGGTATACCAGTTCTGGTTGGCGTAGATGATCTGAATCGAGCCGTCGACGTTGGGCGACACGCTCTTGATGAGCGGGATCTGATTCTTAATCGCCACGGCGTCGGACAGCACGAGTGTCTTCGTGCCGTGTGTCCCGGTGCGGACGCCGTTGACCGCGCGACCGCCCGCCTCGATCCACACGAAATTGTCGCCGAGGTTATTGAGCTGGCGCTCGACCTGCGCCTGCCCCGCCTTGCCGATCGCGATCACGCAGATGACGGCCGCGATGCCGATGGTGATGCCGAGTACCGTGAGAATGCTGCGCATCTTGTTGGCGAGCAGCGCGCGCAGAGCGGTTTCGAACAGGATGCCGTATTTCATCGGTAGCACAAGTGTATCGGGGCGAAACGGCGGGATCAAGAATTGCCTCACCGTCAAGCGGCCGCTTGCTGCGCTAGGCACTCGATCCCAGCTTCCCGTATTCATGTTTGCCGTCTTGCTGTCATCGCTCTGTGCCGTCCAGGGCCCGGCTGCCGCGCCCGCTCCGACGGCCGCGGCCCGCGCCGTTGCCAAGCCGCCCGTCATCGACGGTCGCCTCACCGATTCTGCATGGCAGGACGTCCCACCCATCACCGGATTCATCCAACGCGAGCTGCGCGAGGGCGAGCCCGTCACCGAACGCACCGAAGTGCGCATTGTCACCGATGGGGAAGCCTTGTACATCGGCGCCTGGCTGTACGACAGCGCCGGCGGCACGGCAGGCATCGTCCCCGGCGAGCGCGTGCGCGACGGCGACATCTCGAAGGCCGACTACTTCGGCATCCTGCTCGATACCTACCACGATCGGCAGAACGGTTTCGTGTTCACCACCACGCCGGCGGGGATCGAGTACGACGCCCAGGTCGTCAACGAAGGTGAAGGCGGCGGCATCCAGCTGCCGGGTCAGTCGCGGACGGTATCCGGATCGCTTGGCGGATTCAACCTCAACTGGGACGGCACCTGGACCGTCGCGACGTCGGTGGATTCGGCGGGCTGGTACGCCGAGTTCCGCATCCCGTTCACGACGCTGCGGTACGGCGCCAGCCAGCAGCAGACGTGGGGTCTCAATCTTGTGCGCAGTATCCGCCGCAAGAACGAGGAAGCGTTTTGGTCCTTCATTCCCCGGCAATTCAGCCTGATGAAGGTCTCGCGTGCCGGTATCCTGGAAGGCGTTCAGGTGCCGTCGCGCCGCGTGGCAACCGCCACGCCGTACGCGCTCGCAGGCGTGGAGCGCAATTACGCGGTCGATCCCGAGGCGCGCGAGCGCCAGGAGCTCGGCGGCGAAATCAAGTACGGCCTGACGCAGAGTCTGACCCTCGACCTCACGTACAACACCGACTTTGCACAGGTGGAGGTCGACGAGGTGCGGACCAATCTCACCCGTTTTCCATTGTTCTATCCGGAGAAGCGACCGTTCTTTCTCGAGAATGCCGGCACCTTCTCGGCCGGCACGCCGCAGGCCGTGGACCTGTTTTTCACGCGCCGCATCGGTATCGACACGCTTGGCCAGCCGGTGGCGATCGTCGGCGGCGGCAGGATCACCGGACGCCTCGGCGGTCTCACGCTGGGCGGCCTGGAGATCTTCACGCAGCATCAGGGCTACTCCGTGCTCCGTGTGGGGCGCGAGCTCGCGACGCGGTCGCGCATCGGCGTGATCGCGGTACAGCGGATGGCGACGGGGCAGAG
The DNA here is from genome assembly GCA_035943355.1 of Gemmatimonadales bacterium. GTDB lineage: Bacteria > Gemmatimonadota > Gemmatimonadetes > Gemmatimonadales > GWC2-71-9 > 20CM-2-65-7. Next base: position 3,219 of record DASZCG010000179.1, on the reverse strand, counting down.
CGGAGATTGGAATCGCGTCCTCGCCGTCGATGGCCGCATCGGTATTCGCGATGCCTGGACGATCGACTGGTGGGGCGCGGGCTCGGCGGACCCCGGTCCGGCGGATCGCGACGTCGCTGCGTACAGCACGCGCGTCGATTACGAAACGCAGCACTGGAGTAACGTCGCGCGGATCATTCAGGTCGGCCGCGACTTCAATCCGGAAGTCGGATTCCTCAACCGGCCCGGCGGCTACCGCTACTATGAAGGGAACGTCATGTACAAGCTGCGCTTCCCGACCGAGTCGTGGATCAAGGAATGGATTCCGCATGTGAGCTATCGCGGCTATTACCGGCTCAATGGTTTCTGGCAAGAAGGACGGCTCCACCTGGATCCGGAATTCAATCTGACGAATGGCGGCCGCATCGGTCCCGAGGTGAACATTGAGCATCAGGGCCTCGAGCAGCCGTTCGCGATCGCCAGCAACGTCACGTTGCCGATCGGCTCGTACGACTACACGTCCCTCGGCTTCGACCTCGCGAGCAATCCGAGCGCGCCGCTGTCGCTGATCCTGCGGACCGACGTCGGCCAGTTCTACAACGGCACGCGTCGCGGCGGCAGCGTGACGCTCGGCGCGCGCCACTCGAGCGTCGTGACGGCGACGCTCACCGTCGAATACAACGACGTGCGCCTCGATCAGGGCAACTTCATTCGCTCACTGGTCGCGACGCGGCTGGCCTATTTCCTCACGCCGCGTATCATGTTCCAAACGCTGGTGCAATACAGCAATCAGGCCAACGTCTGGACCGCGAACGCGCGTTTCAGTTGGCTCAGCACGGCCGGGAACGGATTCTTCATCGTGTACAACGAAGGACGGTGGGCCGATGGCTTCTTCCAGTGGAATCAGCCGCAGGCGCGGTCGCTGATTCTGAAATACTCACGCCAATTTGGGCGGGCTGGTTAACGAACGATGATTACATCCATCCTGCTTGCGGTTGCGATCCAGCAGCCGCTCGGTGTGTCGGGCTTGAAGGTCGAGTATCTCACGAACCCGCTCGGCATCGATGCCGTGCAACCCCGGCTGAGCTGGCGCATCACGAGCAGCGAGCGCAACACCGTACAGGCCGCCTATCAACTGCAGGTGACGCGCAGCGGGCGGCTCATCTGGGACACGGGACGGACGGCCGGCGATTCCTCCGTATTCGTCACGTACGGCGGACCGGCCGTGGAATCGCGGAGGCGGTACGAGTGGCGTGTGCGCGTATGGGACGCCGCCGGCCGCGAGTCGCCGTGGAGCGCGCCCGCTTGGTGGGAGATGGGACTGCTCCAGCCGTCGCAGTGGACAGCCGGATGGATCGGGACCCCGCCGAGTCCCAGCGACAGCCTCGGCGGCCCCTCGCCGCTGCTGCGTCGCGCGTTCCGCGTGAGCGGTGGCGTGGCGCGGGCACGACTCTACGCCACGAGTCTCGGCCTCTACGAGGTGTACGTCAACGGCGCACGCGTGGGCGATCAGCTGTTTACGCCGGGGTGGACGTCCTACCACCACCGCCTGCAGTACCAGACCTACGACGTGACCAAACTCCTCAAGCCCGGCGACAATGCGATCGGCGCCGTGTTGGGAGACGGCTGGTACCGCGGCCAGCTGGGCTTCGAGGGCCGGCGCAATGTGTATGGCAAGCGGATCGCCGTGCGCATGCAGCTCGAGATCATCTATCAGGATGGGAAAATCGAGCGCGTCGTGTCCGACTCGCTGTGGAAGACGGCCACCGGTCCGATCCAGGCGTCGGACATCTATGGCGGTGAGACATACGACGCGCGACTCGAGCGCACCGGATGGGCTGCGGTGCCGTACGACGATTCGCAGTGGGCCCGTGTGGTCACGTTGGATCCTCCGGCGACGCGACTCGTCGCTCCGGAGTCCCCGCCGGTACGTCGCGTGAGTGAGCGCAAGCCGATCGCGATCCACCGCGCGGCAGCAGGTGAGACGATTGTCGATCTCGGTCAGAACTTCACGGGATGGGCCCGACTCAAAGTGCGCGGGGGGGGCCCCGCCGGCACCGTCGTTACCATGCGGTTTGCGGAGGTGCTCGATAAAGACGGGAATCTCTACACCGCCAATCTCCGCCGCGCCAGCCAGACGGACCGCTATACGCTGCGGGGTGGAGGGGGGGGGGACGAGGTCTACGAGCCGCACTTCACGTTTCACGGCTTCCGCTACGTCGGCATCACGGGATTCCCCGGACGGGTCGATAGCACCACGATCACCGGCATCGTCGTGTCGTCTGACCTGGTGCAGACGGGCTCGTTCGAAACGTCGGATTCGCTCCTCAACCGGCTGCAGCAGAACATCGTCTGGGGCCAGCGCAGCAACTTCCTCGATGTGCCGACCGATTGCCCGCAGCGCGACGAGCGGCTCGGCTGGACGGGTGACGCCCAGGTCTTTGCGCCTACCGCCGCGTTCAACATGGATGTCGCGGGATTCTTTGCGAAATGGCTTGGCGATCTCGCCGTCGATCAGGACCCGAGCGGCAGCCTCCCGTGGGTCATTCCCGATGTCCTCGGCGCGGACTCGGCCAACGCATCGGGCACCGCGGGCTGGAGCGACGCGACGGTCATCGTGCCCTGGACGATGTATGTCGCGTACGGCGACCGCGGGCTGCTCGAGCGGCAGTATCCGAGCATGCGCGCGTGGGTCGAATTCGAGCGCCGCCGCGCCGGTCCCGATCTCCTGTGGCAACCCGGCTGGCAATTCGGCGACTGGCTGGCGCTGCACAGCGATGATCCGTCGTATCCCGGGGCCACGACGAGCACCGACTTCATCGCCACCGCGTATTTCGCCCACTCGACGGACCTCGTGGCGCGTGCCGCTCGTGCGCTCGGGAAAGAGAGCGATGCGGCGCAATACGAAAAGCTGTTTCAGGATGTGCGGGCGGCCTTCAATCGGGAATACGTCTCTACCGGCGGCCGAGTGGGAGAGAACACGCAGACGGCCTACGCGCTGGCCATTGGCTTCGACCTCCTGCCCGATTCGCTCGTGGGGCCCGCGAGTGAACGCCTTGCCGGCGCCGTACGCGGAAGAGGCATGCATCTCACGACGGGTTTTCTCGGCACGCCCCAGCTCCTACCTGTGCTGAGCGCGACGAGTCATCTCGACGTGGCATATGGTCTATTGATGCAGCGGACCTATCCCTCGTGGCTGTATCCCATCACGCGCGGCGCGACGACGATGTGGGAACGGTG
>DASZCG010000178.1:0-9025 GCA_035943355.1 Gemmatimonadales bacterium | reverse complement strand
GTCTCCACGTTGACCTGCGGGCCGACCAGGATTTCCTTGCGTCGCCGGTCCAGACTGTCGTACGCGTTGTACGCCTGCGCCAGCGCGGAGAATCCGTTCCATGGGCCGGGCGTGAACTGATTGTAGTGCAGCGCGCGCATCACGAAGTTGAGCCCGAGCCCCGCTTCGTCGGCGAACTTGATGACGAAGATGTTCTCGGGTGAAGCCGCGTTGTCGGGCCGGAAGTTCTTCGAAAACGTATCCGCGAGCTGATACACCCCGGAATTCAGGATACTGTCCACGCGGTTCACCGCTGCCTGACAGGCGGTCAGTCCGCCCGCCACGTTGATTCCGGTGCAGGCGTTGTACCCCGTTGCGTTGATGCCACCCGCGCCCGCGGCGTCCTTGGTGAAGACACCGGCGTTGATGTACATGTTCGCCAGGAGGGCGTCCACGGCGCCCTTGGTGACGCGCCCGCTATTGCCCGCGTCCCATGTGAGCGGCAGCGCCGCACGGGCCGCGAGCAGCTCCGATTCGATGAACTTGAACAATGAGTCCCGCGAGACGCGTGCTCGCGGCGCGATCGCAGTGTCCGGGGCGCCGATGGGGCTCACCGTGGCCAGCGGTACGCCGCCGAACAGATCCATCAACTGATAGAAATAGAACGCCCGCAGAGTCTTGGCTTCGGCTTCCATCACCGCCTGGTTGGGGATCGTTCCCCCGGACTTGGCGATGCCGTCGAGCACGCCGTTCGCCCGTTCCACGCCGGCGTACAAGGTATTCCACGCCCCGTTGAGATCCGCCAGGGCGAACGGGCTGTTGGCGGTCCATTGCTGGCGGTGATTCTCGAGCCAGCGCCCGTTGTCATACCAGTCCTGCCCGCGAGTCGGCACGACCATTTCGTCCGTGCTGATCTCGCTGACGTTGTAGTAGTCATCGACCGTGCCGCGCAGCTGTGCGTACACGCCCGCCAGCGACGCGAGGACTTCGCCTTCCGTGTGGAAGAAGTTGCCCGGCGTAATCGCACTGGGCGGCGTCTCGTCGAGATTCGTGCACGCTTGGATCGGCACGAGGAGAAGCGCGCACAGTCCGGCCGCTCCGATCGACGAAACCACGAACGTTCGCTTCATAGAGCCTGTCCTCCTCAAAAGACGAAGCGGAGCCCGCCCGTCACCAGGCGGGGCCGGGGGTAGCTGAGATAATCAACACCACGCGATGCCAGTCCGGCACTCGCGTAGACTTCAGGATCGAGGCCCGTATAGCCCGTAAGCGTGAGGAGATTGTCGCCCGAAACGTAGACGCGGGCGCTGCGCGCGTTGCGCGTCAGCATGGGCAAGTCGAGCGTGTATTCCAACGTCAGATTCTGCAACCGGACAAAGTCGGCATTCTCAACCCAGCGTGACGAGAAGATCGCCGGCTCATGCAGCCCGGTCGGATCGCTCAATGCGGTCTTCAGGAAGTTTTTGTCCTGAAGCGCATTGCCCTTGGTCGAGTATACCAAGGCGGTGTTGTTAAAGACATCCAGCCCGACCGCCGCCCGAATGAGGAAGCTGAAATTCCACCGGCCCTTGGTGAGCTGGTTCGTGAGACCCAGCGTGAAATCGGGATTGGCATTGCCGATGATGGTGTAATCGCTCGCCTGCGGCGTGGTCGTCTGGCCGTTGGTGCAGCCACCTGCGGTCCCGGTGCATCGGAACAGCTGATGTCCCTGGGGATCCACGCCGATGAACACCGGGCCGAAGAACGTGCCGAGTGGCTGCCCCGGCATGATCCGCTGCGACTCCTGACCGGACTGGCCCTGTCCGCTGACATCACCCGAGGTCAGGAACTGGTACGGCCCGAGATCCACGATCTTGTTCTTCTGCGTGGCGAACACGAGTCCTGCGCGCCACGTCATGCCCGGCTTCGACATCGCGAGCCAATCGAGCGACATCTCGAAACCGGTGTTTTTCAGCTTGCCGACGTTCTGCAGGCTGGTTGAAGAGAACGCCGGGGGTGGAACCTGGATGTTGAGCAGCAGGTCGGACGTATTCTTTTGATAGAAATCCATGCTGCCCGCGAGCCGGTTGCCGTTGAGACCGAAGTCGATCCCGACGTTGTACTGGTCCGTCTGCTCCCACTTCAGGTTGGGGTTGCCGTTCCCGTTGGGAATGACGCCGGTGTGCGGCACGTCACCCCACGGATAGTTTGCGCCGGCGCCGCCCACGTAGGTCACGAGCGACTGATAGGGGGAGATACCGGGGTTGCCCTGGCGTCCCCAACCCACGCGCAGCCGCAAATCGGAGAACGGCCCGCCGCTCATGAAATCCTCGCTGGAGAGCTTCCATGACGCGGACAGACCGGGGAACGCCGCCCACTTGTTGCCCGCGGCGAACTTGGACGAGCCGTCGTAGCGCAGGATGGCCGTCACGAAATACTTGTCCTTGAAGCCGAGGTTCGCCCGCGACAGGAAGGACGCGAGCACCCAGCTCTGCGAAAACGATGAATCGTTCCGCGTCCTGGCGGCCCCAAGGTTGTTGAAGCTAAAGGCGTCGGTGACGTACCCGATCCCCTCGGCCATGAACAGGTTCTGGTTGAACTTGGAATACTCGTATCCGCCCAGCACGTCGAGCGTATTGTTCTCACCAAACGGCTTGTTGTACGTAAGCGTTGTCTGGATCGTCCCCGTTGTGTTGTCGAGGTCATACTGCCGCGCCAGCCCGCCGCCCAGCGCCTGGCCCACGGGGTTGTCATTGGGATAGTAGAGCTGGCGGCCGCCGCCAGAGTGGTCGCCACCCAGTGTCAGGTGCGCGGTCAGCCCCTTGGCGACGTCGTAATCGGTGGTTGCATTTGCGATGACGCGCGTGGTGGTCCCGCGGTCGATGATCTGATTGGCCAGTGCCACGGGATTGCGCACGGACGTCGATCCGGTCACCTCGTAGTAGTGCGTTCCCGTGGAATCTTGGACCTGCACCGGCTGCGTCGGATTGAAGATGGCCACATTCTGGAAGACACCGCCTTCGAACCCGCCCGTATTCTCGAAGGTGATGTAGGTGTTCTTGACGTGGGACGTCGTGATGTTCACGCCGAAGCGCAGCTTGTTGTCGAAGGCGTCATGCGATGCGTTCAGTGATCCTTGGAGGCGCTCGAGCCCGTTGGCGATGGCGACGCCGGGCTGGTTCATGTAATTGAGCGAGGCGCGATAGCGCGTGTCCTCACCGCCACCGGTGAACGACACGTCGTAGTTCTGCGTAGCCGCGCTGCGGGTGACTTCCCGCTCCCAGTTCGTATTGGCAGAGCCGAGGTTCGCGAGGTGCTTGGAATCGAGTCCGTCAGCCCTGCCCAGGCACGCCGTCAAGGTGTCGACGGGAGCTTGGGGGCAGGCAGTCGAGTCAGTGACGAAGACGGTATGCTGACCCTGGACGAAGCTCTTGTACTCGGAGCCACTCAGCACGTCGAGGTGCTTCGCAGGCGACGCCACGGCGGCGTAGGCATCGAACTCGATGGTTGGGCCGCCCGACTTGCCGCCTTTCCTGGTTTCGATCAGGACGACGCCGTTCGCCGCGCGGCTCCCGTAAATCGCCGTGCTGGACGCATCCTTCAAGACCGTGATCGAGGCGATATCCTGCGGGTTGAGCATGTTCAGCGGATTGCGCGGCAGCGGCGGTGATCCCCCGATGCCGTAGCTCGGCGGCTCGGTGGGCACGTTGATGACGGGCACGCCGTCGATCACGTACAGCGGTTCGTTGGTGTTGCTGATGGAGCTGCCGCCGCGAATCAGAATCTGCGAGCCGGCACCCGGCTCCCCGTTGTTCTGAATGATTTCGACGCCGGCCGCGCGACCCTGAATCATCTGATCGACGTTGGTCTTCACGCCGACGTTGGCGGCATTGGCGTCGACTGTCGACACCGCGCCGGTCACGGCTTCGCGCCGCGTCGTGCCGTAGCCCGTCACGACGACGGCCTCGAGCAGGGACGCTTGCGGCGCGAGTCCAAACGACGCCTCGGCAGTCCCGCCCGCGGCAACGGTGACCGACTGCTGTTGTGGACCATACCCGATGCGCGTCGCGCGCACGATGTGCGTGCCCGCCGGCACATCGAGTGTGAAATTGCCATCTGGTCCGGTTTGTGCTTCTCGCTGAATGGCGTCGACTCTGACGGTGACTCCGGGGAGGCCTTGCTTCGTCGTACTGTCCGTCACTGATCCTCTGATCGTACCGTTCTGTGCGGCCAGAGGCATGGCCATGGCGGACACTAGGGCGAGCGTCGGGAGGAATGGTCGAACGAAGCGCATCGATGTGACCTCGAATGACGGTTATGCCCTCCAGATGCCGCTCGGATCAGCCCTTGTCAAGGGTGTCCTTGGGGCGGAGTATCTACGGCCATGCTTCTGGCCGTCCTGCTGGCGATGCAAACTGGAGTGGCTCGGGAAGCCCAGCCCGTGCTCGTATTCCCCACTCCCGGACTCGATGACCCAGTCGCATACGAGGGCTATACCGCCCGGCTATACCGCGATTCACGGGGCAACGCCGTGGAGATCTACATCGACGGCAAAACGGGTCGGGTGGTGCACCTGTGGGCTGACGGGCTGAACGAGAGCATCGGCTTCACCGTCCGGGACAGCGTGCAGGTTGGGCGGGTCGCGTTCGGTGAAGCGAAGGCCTCCGTGTGGGGCAGCCGCGGGCGGCGCACTCTGCTGTATTCCCTGACTGTGCCCGGGGGCCGGCCAACCCAGATCGGGCAGTTCCTGCTCGGCTCGATGCGCATCGAGCGCGACTTCGGCTATGCCGGCCGCGTGAACGATCCGATCGATGCGCCCACGTTCGTCCCGCCCGAGTTCACCCAGCTCGCCGACCGGCTCGATCGCGTCTACCGCACGCGATTGACGCCAAGCTTCGCCCTGACGCCGGCGACGTGGCAAGTCCGGGTCAGCCAGCCGAGCCTCGACGGCAAGAACCACCTGTGGCTGACGCTGCGCGCGGATTCCCGACTCTCGCACGTGACGCTCCAGAACCACGTGCTCACGATCCGGCCACGCGGTAACGACGCCGTGACGATCTCGGTCGAGATCGCGACGGACGGTGCCGCCCTCGAGCCGCTGACGCGCGCGCAAATCTTCAGCGAGCAATTCCGCCACTTCGCCGACTCCGCCCAGTCCCAGCGGTTGGAACGCGAGATCCGCGGCTTTGAGCTGCTCAGCTCCAAACAGAAGCTGATGGCGGGCCTGCCGACCTACGCGACGTACTTCGGCCGCGACATGTTGATGACGGCGCTGCTCATGCAGCCCGTGTGGTCCGATACGATGGCGGAGTTCGTCATGGGCGCGGCGCTGGCCAAGCTCGGCCCCGAGGGCGACGTGAGTCACGAAGAAGCACTCGGCGGCCAGGCCATTCGCGAAAACGCCGCCGAGTTCCTCCGGACGGGCGACACGACGCTGCTGCGCAATCTCCAAAAGACGCGCGAGAACTACTGGATGGTGGACGACGACTTTCAGCTGCCCGTCGTAGCGGGCCGCTATTTCGCCGACGCGCGTGTCTCCGACGCTCTCAAGCGCCGCTTCGTCGTGCGCTGGGGCGCGGCCCTGCGCAGGAATCTGGCATACGTCGCGCGCCAGGCCGCTCCGTACGTCGGCAACCCGATCGCGACAAATCTCGTGACCTTCAAGCGCGACGCGGACGGCTATTGTCATCCGGGCAGCTGGCGTGACAGTCGCGTGGGGTATGCCGGCGGCTGTTTTGCCTTCGACGTCAACGTCGTCTGGGTGCCTGCGGCGCTGCGCGCGATCGGCACGGTCGACAGCGCGCTCCGCGCCATGGGAGAGCCCGGCATCGATGATGCCGCGGCGATTGCAACCGCGGCGGCGGCGTGGCGCGGCACGTCGCGGCATTTCATGGTGGCGATCGCGCCCGCGGAGGTGGAAACACGCGTGCGGGCCAAGGTCGCCTCGCTCCCCGCTGCGGAGCGGACCCATTGGGATTCGGTCCTGTCGGGCACGGCTTTCCGAATCGACACGTTGCGCTTTCCGGCCGTCTCGCTCGACAGCGCCGGTCAACCGATTCCCGTGATGAGCACCGATCCGGGCATGTGGCTGTTGCTCGAGCGACAGGACTCGGCGCGAGAAGCCGAGCTGCTGCGTCCGTTCCTGCTTCCTTATCCTGTCGGTCTGTTCATCGATGGTGTAGGCTTGGCGGTCGCGAACGACGCGTATGCCCCCGCCGCGGTGTGGGACATGTTCGAGCGTGATTTGTACCACTCCCCGCGCGTCGTGTGGGGACGTGAAGTGAACGTGCTGCTCGCGGCGCTCGCCACGCGCAACCGTCCCGGCGCCATCGATTCCGTGCGGACGGCCGTGGCGCGGTCCGGGCTGCAGTACGCCGAGTTGTGGAGTTACAAGTTCGAAGGAGGAGCCCTGCGCCCGGTGCGGTACGGCTCGAGCTCAGACGTGCAGCTGTGGACGCTCACTGACCTCGCGGTTCAATATCTCCTCAACGCTAGGCGCGCCCGATGACCAACCTGCATCCCTTCGATCTGGCGTTCATCGCCATCTACTTCGTTATCCTGGCCGGGATCGGCTGGTGGGCGGCGCGGCGCGAAAAGCAAATCAGCTCCGACTACTTCCTGGCGGGCCGCGACGTGACCTGGTTCGCCGTGGGCGCGAGCCTCTTCGCCTCGAACATCGGCTCCGAGCATCTCGTCGGCCTCGCCGGCACGGGCGCGGCGAGTGGCCTCGCCGTCGGACACTTCGAGTGGCTCGCCTGCCTCATCCTGCTGCTGCTCGGCTGGCTGTTCGTGCCGTACTACCTGAAGAGCGGCGTCTACACGATGCCCGAGTTTCTGGAGAAGCGATACAACTCGGCATCGCGAACGTACTTCACCTGGGTGTCGGTGATCGGCTACGTGCTCACCAAGATCAGCGTGACGCTGTACGCGGGCGGTGTGGTGATTCGCGCGGTGACAGGCTGGAATTTCTACACCGCGGCCATCGTCCTCATCGTCGTCACCGGTCTGTACACCATCTTCGGGGGGCTGCGCGCCGTGGTGTACACCGAGGTGCTGCAGGCCATCGTGCTGATTCTCGGGTCTGTGGTGCTGATGGCGATCGGGCTGCATCGCGTCGGCGGCATCGCGGGACTCGAGGCCAAAGTCCCCGCCGGCTTCTTCTCCATGTGGAAGCCGTCCAGTCATCCGGACTTCCCGTGGACCGGCGTCGTGTTCGGGGCGCCGATTCTGGGCATCTGGTATTGGTGTACCGACCAGCACATCGTGCAGCGCGTGCTCGCCGCGAAGAACATCAAGGAGGCGCGCACCGGAACGATCTTCGCGGGTTATCTGAAGATTCTTCCCGTCTTCATCTTCGTGCTGCCCGGCATCGTTGCGGCGGCGCTGTTCGCGGACGTTCACAACAATGCCGATTCCGCATACCCCACGCTGGTCACCCGGCTGCTCCCTGACGGCATCAGGGGTCTGGTGCTCGCGGGTATGCTGGCGGCGCTGATGAGCTCTCTCGCTTCCGCCTTCAACGCCTGCTCCACACTGCTGACCTGGGACGTCTATCGCAAAATGCGTCCCGCCGCGTCGGAGCAGCAGCTGGTTCGCGTGGGTCGTATTACCGCCGGCGCCATGGTGTTCCTGGGCCTGGCGTGGATTCCGTTCATGAAGTTCATCTCGTCGCAGATCTACATCTACCTTCAAAGCGTGCAGGCGTACATCGCGCCACCCATCGCAGCCTGCTTTCTGCTCGGCCTGTTTTACCGCCGGCTCAACGGCACCGGCGCGATGGCGTCGCTCGTGACAGGACTGGTGCTCGGCGTGCTGCGGCTCGTTCTGGAGCTGACGAATAAGGCATCGGCCGGCGGGCTGGAGCCGGGCACGCTGTGGCATTGGATCGCAACGATCAATTTCCTCCACTATGCGGTATTGCTGTTCGTGATCAGCACCGCCGTGCTTTTCGGCGTGAGCATGATGACCCCGCCACCGCCGCGGGAGAAAATCGAGGGGCTCACCTACGCGCGAGGCGCTCCGCTGGAAGGCGAGACGAGCGGCGAGCGGAGGTTCGAGGTCGGGCTGTCGGTGCTGCTCGTCGCGCTACTCGGCGTGCTGTGGATCATCTTCAGATGAGACAGCGGTGTCTGGTGCGTGGTGCGTGGTGCGTGATCGCCCTGATGATCGCGGTCGCGTGCCGGCCGTCCGACCGTCCGGCCGCCCTGCCGTCCGCCGCCACCTACGATCCCGCGCACGACCTGGGATTGTTGTTCGCGGACGTGCAGCTGTCGGGCATCTTTCCCGATTCCAAGGAATTCGTCGACGCACGGCCCAAGGGGTCTCCAGCCGCGATCGAGGCGCGATACGATTCCGCGCGGCGCACCAACGGATTCGTGTTGCGCGCGTTCGTGGATCAGCAATTCGCGTTGCCGGCACCTGCCGGAGACGGCTATCACAGCGTCGCATCGCAGGGCATGGTCGCGCACGTCCAGGCGCTCTGGCCGGTGCTGACGCGATCCCCCGACAGCACCGATCCCCGCTCCTCGCTGATTCCGCTCTCCAAGCCGTACATCGTTCCCGGCGGGCGCTTTCGCGAGATCTACTACTGGGACTCCTACTTCACGATGCTGGGCCTGGTGCAGAGTGGCCGTACCGATCTCGTGAAGAACATGCTCGACAACTTCGCGCAGCTGATCGCCACCGTGGGTCACATTCCCAACGGCAATCGCACGTACTATCTGACGCGGAGCCAGCCGCCCTATTTCGCCGCGATGGTCGGGTTGTATGCGCGTGCCACAGATACGGCCCGGGCGCTTGACTATCTCGCTGCCCTGGAGCAGGAGCACGCGTTCTGGATGGAGGGTGCGGAGACCCTGACGCCCGGGCGGGCGCACCGCCGTGTGGTGAAGCTCGCCAATGGTGTGGTACTGAATCGCTACTGGGATGACTCGGTGGAGCCGAGGCCGGAGTCCTACCGCCCGGACGTGGAGATCGGGCAGACAGTGCCCGATTCGCTGCGCGCCAACTTCTACCGGAACGCGCGCGCCACGGCGGAAAGCGGGTGGGATTTCTCGAGTCGCTGGAT
>DASZCG010000177.1:0-7303 GCA_035943355.1 Gemmatimonadales bacterium | reverse complement strand
GCCGTTGCGCGCATCGATGGTGCCGCTCGAATTGAAGCGGATGATCACCGCCAGGTCGGTGTAGGCCGCGGCTGCGCCCTGTGACAGGCCGGTCACGGCATCGATTCCCGAACCGTTCGGCGTGGCGTCGAAGGCGGCCGTGAAGCTTCCGGATTGGCTGTCGAATGCGGCGTTCTGGAAAGCGGTCGTGCTGGTCGTGCACGACCCACCCGATGAGCCGGTGACGGTAATTGCCGAGGTGCCGCTCTGCCCTTCACTCGTCGCCGTAATCGTCGCCGAGCCAGCTGCCATACCGGTCACCAGGCCGCTCGCGTTGACGACAGCGGCCGCGGTGTTGTTGCTCGACCACGTCACGACCCGGCCCGACAGAGTATTCCCGTTCGCGTCTTTGGGTGTCGCGGTGAGCTGCACCGTGTTTCCCGCCGCCACGCTCGCGGACGCCGGCGTGACCGTCACGGAGGCCACGGGCACGGCGGTCACCGTGATCGCCGAGGTTCCGCTTTGCCCTTCACTCGTTGCCCTGATCGTCGCCGAGCCAGCCGCCATACCGGTTACCCGGCCGCTCGTGTTGACGACCGCGGCCGCGGTGTTGGTGCTCGACCACGTCACGATCCGGCCCGACAGGATATTGCCGTTGGCGTCTTTGGCTGTCGCGGTGAGCTGCACCGTGGATCCCGCCGCGACGCTGGCGGACGCCGGCGTGACGGTCACGGAGGCCACGGGGACGTCGGTCACCGTGATCGTCGCGGTGCCGCTCTGCCCTTCGCTCGTCGCGGTAATCGTCGCGGATCCCGTCGCCAGACCGGTCACGTTGCCGTTGACGTCGGCGACGGCCACGGACGTGTTGCTGCTCGACCAGGTAATCGCGCGACCGATCAGCGCGTTGCCGTTGGCGTCCTTCGGCGTCGCGGTCAGGTGGACGGATTGATTGACACTCACCGTGGCGCTCGCGGGGCTCACGCTCACCGAGGCGACCGACACGTTGCACCCCGCCACCGTCACGATGGCGCTGTCGGAAAGGGCGCCCGGGTGACTGGTAGCGACCAGGTGGAAGACGCCGCAATCGGCGCTGTGATAGTGGCCGTAATGGCGCATCCCGTTGTCGCTGGCGTCCACGGCGCCGCCCGTCGCGGACCAGGTGACGGCGATGTTCGCGCTGTCACCGGTGCCGGTGAAGCCGACCGCCGTAAAATCTTGGACCTGATTGGGCTGCAGGGTGACGGTATTCGGGGAGACAACGAACTGTGAGATCGATCCTGGTGCCACGACCCGTTCACAGGACACGACAAGGGCAATGCCTAGGGCCGTGAGAACCAGTGTCTTCTTGCTCGTCATGCACGCCTCTCCCGATGAGGGAAAACGAACGGGCCGCCATGTCGACCCGATGTGGGATCGCTGGCGGCCCGGCGGGCATGGCGGGTGCAACCGCGTTAGCCCCGTAGCTCTGCGTCGCCGTCTTTCGACGGGTTTGCTCTGAGCAGCGTGCGAGGCCAATGTATTTGGGGGTATGCAGTCTTGACTGTGACACAGATCAACTCGGCGCGGGGCAAAACCACTCGGAACGCATTGATTTTGTTGCAGATTGGCGCAGGGGAATTCCCCTATTTCGATGGCGCGCAGATGTAACGCCTTTGATACATCGGACGCCTCGCGGCGTGCGTGGACAATCTATAAGATCATGTAGATCCTCATGTTACGTTCGCGCTCCGCACGCACGGGTTCTGCGAGACGAAGTTCATGATGCCACGAGCACCCTCGCGCCCACCGGCCCGTTTCCCAGGAGACGTCCGGTGAAACTGGCCGTTTTCACGAGCAAATATCCCGCGCGCGTCGCCACCTTTTTCGAGCGCGACATGCGCGCGTTGATTGATGCGGGCGTTTCGGTCGATGTCTTTCCCATCCATCCGCTCGACGCCGCCATGTGGCACTACGCCGACCCGACGCTGGATCACGTGTTGCCGCGCGAGCGCGTCCATCATCTCGACTGGTTCGACAGTCTCGGCACATTGCTGCGCGGCGGATGGCGCGGTCTCGGCCGCTTCACGGGCGACGCCGTTGCCGCGACGCTGGCGGCGCTGCCACATGGCGTGGTGCCGTTCGCCAAGACCGCGTACGTCGTTCCCAAAGCGTGGGCCGCGGCCCAACGGTTCGCGGACCGGTATGACCATGTCCTGGCGTACTGGGGCAACTATGCCGGCACGTGCGCCTATCTGTTTCATCGACTGCAGCGGCGACGCGTGCCGTTCTCCATTTGGGTACATGCCGGCACCGATCTTTACTTCCGGCCGGCCTATCTGCGGCAGAAGCTCGCATACGCCGACAACATCATCACCTGCTGCGAATTCAATCGCGACTTCATCCTGCAGCGCTACGAGCCCGCGGCGGCGACACTCGCGCCGAAAATCCACGTGTGCTATCACGGACTGGACCTCGCAGGAAACGCATTCCCGTACCGGCCATACGGCCGGCCGGCGCGCCGCTTGGTGGCCGTCGGTCGGCTGGCGCGCGACAAAGGTTACGCCTACCTGCTGCATGCGGTGCGGCAGCTCGCCGATCGCGGGTTCCATGTCGAGCTGGAGATCGTCGGCGATGGACCGGAACGGGCCACACTCGCGCGACTGACGCAGACCCTGGGGATCCAGAGCTCCGTCACATTTCGCGGCTGGCTCCGGTTCGACGAGGCGCGCGACGCGATGAGCGCTGCGACCGTGCTCGTTCACCCATCGGACCGTCTCGGTGACGGACTCCCCAACGTCTTGCGGGAGGCGATGGCGCTCGGCACTCCCGTCATCGCGTCGCGTGTGGCCGGCATCCCCGAAGCCCTGGACGATGGCCGGTGCGGCATTCTCGTCCCTCCACGCGATGTTCCGGCGCTGGCCGGTGCGATCGTACGGCTCCTCGAGGACGCCGTGTTGCGCGCGGCCATCGCCGATCGAGCCAGACGCCGCACCGAGGACCTGTTCGACCTGACCCGCAACGGACGCCGCCTCGCGGCTCTGTTCGGCGCACATCCGCAGCCCGCACGACCGATGTTCACACCGTCGCTGGTGTCCTCATGATGCCCCCCGTAGCGATCCACGCGCAGCTCATGCTTCGCGTGCTGCTCGATGAGCGCGCGCGCCCGTCACTGAGCGGCGTGAACTGGGAATTGATCGAGCGGGTCGCGCGGCATCATACCGTGCTCGTGCGCGTCACCGATCGATTCATGAGGAGCGGAGCAGCGCCGCGGATGCTCGTGCGCGCGGCGGTCGAGGAGCGGGCTCGGGGACACTCCATGCTCACCCTGCTGCAACACATCCAGTCGAATGCCGCGCGCCACGGCATCGCCTGGATGGCGCCGAAAGCATGGCAGCGCTTCCCGGATGTCGGCGACGACGTCGATGTCCTGGTGTTCAGCGATAACGCAGCAACGGACCGCCTGCTCCTCGATGGCCTCCCGGTTACGCGCCAGGAGCCAAGCCTCACGGCCCGGGTGGCCGCGAATACCCTCTACTCGATCGCGACGGGGGGCGCGGGGGGCGGGGGGGACGGGCCGGCAGCGTCTCTCGTGTTCGACGTGCGCCATGGCCGGGTGGGAAGCGCCGGCCAACACGCCGCGTTTGCGAAAACCCTCGACCGCAATGCCCGCGCGGTGATCGTGGGGGGCACGGAGTTCCGCATTCCCTCGGTGGAGGATCAGCTGGTGTTGCAGGGCCTGGAGAAGGTGACGGGGCGGCGCTCCTTCCATCTGTGCGACGTGGTACAGACGATCGAAATCCTGCGCGCACCACAGCTCGATTGGGACTACGTGGTGGCCACCGCCCGCTCGCACGGTGGCTTGGAAGGCCTGGGTTGTTATCTGAGCTACGCCGACTACGTCAATGAGCGGCTGCTCGGATCGCCGTTGCTCCCCGTGCCGATCCGGCGGCGGTTTGCGTCCAGCAAGTGGGGATATCCGTCCGTACGCGAGACCGGTTTTTACTTCCCGGCACTGCAGGTGACCGGCCGCATTCAGGGTCGACAGCTCGGCCGCAGTCTCGTGCGTGGTGACTGGGATGCCGCGCTGCGGTTGACGCTCTGGCCGCTCGCCGCGATTACCGAACGGATGCGTGGATCGTGACGGACTTGCTGCTCGGCCTCTATCATCGGCTGCCGGCGGCGGCTCGCTCGGCGGCGGCGACGCTGCGCGGCTACTACTTGCAGCGCTGGCGTTATGGCGCCGACTCGGAGCAGCTCGTCGCCGAAGCCCTCGAGCGCGAGCATTGGTCGGCCCAGCAATGGAGCACCTGGCGAGAATCCCAGCTCACCGCGTTGCTCGAGCAGGCCGCGACGCAGGTGCCCTACTACCGCGATGCCTGGCAGGCGCGCCGCCGCGCGGGCGATCAGGCTTCCTGGGAGCTGCTCGAGAACTGGCCGATCCTCGAGAAGGAAGCGCTGCGCCAGCAGCCCCGCGCGTTTCTCATGCCGCGCCGGGGCGCGGTCTTCCAGGAACCCACCAGCGGGACCACCGGGACGCCGCTCTCCATCGGGAAGAGCCGGAGCGCGTTGCGCCATCTGTACGCGCTGGCCGCGGCGCGCAGCCGGCGCTGGTATGGCGTGCTGCCCGAGGACCGCTGCGCGCGACTGGGTGGACAGCTCGTCACGCCGCTCGACCAGCGCCGTCCGCCGTTCTGGGTCTGGAACGGCGCCGCACGAGAGCTGTACATGTCCACGTTCCATCTCGCCGAGGACATGATCCCCGCGTACCTCGACGCGCTCGCCCGGTACGAGATCCGTTGTCTCACCGGCTACACGTCGTCCTTGTATGCGCTGGCTCAAGGCGTGCTGCGCGCCGGCCGCGTCGATTTGCGCATGAAGGTCGCCGTCACGAGCGGCGAGCCGCTCGTCGAGCCGCAGCGCGACATCATCAGCGCCGCGTTCGACTGCCCCGTACGCGAGACCTATGGGAACACGGAGAATGTCGCCGCGGCCAGCGAGTGCGAATCTCGCGGGCTGCATGAGTGGCCCGAGGTCGGCCTGATCGAAGAGCTGGACGGGGAATTCATCTGCACCGGGCTCGTCAACGACGCCATGCCGTTGATCCGTTACCGCCTCGGCGACCGCGGCCGTCTTTCGCCGACCACCGAGCAATGCCCCTGCGGACGCACCCTGCCGCTGATCGCGGGGCTCGAAGGACGCACGAGCGACCTGCTCGTGACCTCGGACGGCCGGCGGGTGTTCTGGTTGAATCCCGTCTTCTACGGTCTGCCGGTGCGCCAGAGCCAGATCGTGCAGGAGACGCCGCGCCGCATCCGCGCCCGCTTCGTGCCGGCGCCCGAGTTCGCCGACTCGAACGGCGAGACGATCGTGGAACGGCTGCGCAAGCGCCTGGGTGATCTGGAAATCGTCCTGGAACCGGTGGCGGAGCTGCCGCGGAGCTCCAGTGGAAAAGTTCGCCACGTGATACGCGCCGACCACAAATGACGACGGCCCCGTTCGTCTCTGTCATCATGCCCTGCTTGAACGAAGAGCGCTTCATCGCGGCGTGCCTCGACTCCATCCTGGCGACGCAATACCCGCATGATCAGATGGAAATACTCGTCGTCGACGGGATGAGCTCGGATCGGACGCGCGCGATCGTGGCGGAGTACGTGGCGCGCGATTCGCGCGTGCGCTTGCTCGACAATGTGAAGCACATCACCCCCTCGGCACTGAACGTGGCGATTCGGGCTGCCAAGGGCGACATCATCGTCCGGATGGACGCCCACGTCGTCTATCCCCCCGAGTACATCCCGCGCTCGGTCGCGGCACTCGCGGAGACGGGCGCCGACAATGTGGGTGGCGTGGTCGTGACGCGCCCCGCAGTCCCCACCGCGGTGGGACGCGCCATCGCCATCGCCCTCTCGCATCCGTTCGGGGTGGGCAACTCGCGGTTCCGCATCGGGAGCCGCGAGCGACGCTGGGTCGACACAGTGGCGTTCGGCTGCTTCCGCGCCGAGGTGTTTCAGCGCATCGGTCTGTTCGATGAGGAGCTGCCACGCAACCAGGACGATGAGTTGAATTTCCGGCTTACTAAGCAGGGCGGTCGTGTGCTGCTCGAGCCGGCGGTCGTCGCCTACTACTACGCGCGCGAGTCACTCGGCCAGCTGGCGCGCATGTGGTATCAGTACGGTTTCTTCAAGCCGCTCGTCGCGAAAAAGGTCGGGCGCGTCATGAACCTGCGGCAGCTCGTGCCGGCGTGCTTCATTCTCTGCCTGACGGCGAGCGCCGCGCTGAGCCCGTGGTTCCGGCCCGCCCAGCTCGGCTTGGCGGTCATGACCGGGAGCTACGCCGCGCTGTCGATCGGCTGTGGCCTCGCCGCCGCTCGCAAACATGGGTTCGCCTGCGCGCTCGTACTGCCGATCGCCTTCCTGACGATTCACGTCGGCTACGGGGTCGGCTTCTTACGCGGTGTGGCGCACCACGTTTTCGGCCTTGGGAAATCGTCGCCGGATCGGGAGCCGACCGTCGCGCTTACGCGCTAGTCGTACTGTTCACGCCGTGCCCTTTAGTGGCACGAGCCGCTGCCCGAATCGGTGAAGGTCTGTCCCGCGACAGGAACGAATTCCCACGTGTACGTGCCGGCAGACAGCGTCAGCTTGAGCACGCCGAACGTCGTGCTGTTGCGGACTTCGCTGTTGGCGATCGGTGTCCCGAACGAGTAGTGGCTTTCACCCCCAGTGCCGACCACGAATTCGCGAACTCCTCGCGCGGGATCGGCCACGCCCGACCCGGTCTGCGGCGCAAACCGCTCATAGTTGTGTTCGTGGCCCACAATCACCAGCTCTGCGCCCGCGTTGTACAGGTCATCCCAGACCGGTTGGGAGTGGGTATCACTGCCGTGCGACGTCCCCGAGCTGAATCGGGCATGGTGCCACATGGCCAGCGTGCACGTCAGCGGGCTCGCTGCCAGATCCGCTTTTAACCACACCTCCTGGGCCGATCCCGAGCTCATGCTCAGATTGCTGTTGAGCACGATGATGTGCCAGGCGCCCAGATCGTAGCTGTAGTAGCCCTTGGCCGGATCGCCCGCCGCGGCTCCGAAGTAGCCGTAATAGCCGGCGGCCCCTGACGTGCTGTAATCGTGGTTGCCTGCAGTCGGCTTCGTGCGCGCCTTGTGCCGGCCCCACGTCGGGTCGTAACAGGTCGCAAACTCCGTAGCCGTCCCGCTGCTATACACATTGTCGCCCGCTGTGAAGACGGTGCCTGCGATGTTGTCGAGTAGCTTCGCGGTCGTTTCATCCCCGTCGTTCCCGCAGTCCGAAATATCCCCGGCGCCCACCAACACCGCCGAACCCGGTGGTGG
>DASZCG010000176.1:0-4263 GCA_035943355.1 Gemmatimonadales bacterium | reverse complement strand
ATCTTACGCAATTCGAGGCGGGCACCTCCATCACCGAGACGCTCGCCTGGCTCGGCGCCGAGGTCATCAAGGTCGAGAACCCGGTCGGCGGAGAGCAGGGACGCAGCGCGTCGTCGGATCGCAAGGATGCGGACAGCTACTACTTCATGGTGCTCAATGCGAACAAGAAATCGATTACGTTGAATCTCAAGAGCGAGCGCGGCAAGGAGTTGCTGCGCGATCTCATCCGAAAGGCTGACATCTTCGCCGAGAATTTCGCGCCTGGCGTAATTGAAAGGCTCGGCTTCTCCTACGACGAGGTCGCGGCGCTGAACCCGGGCATCATCTACGCAACCGTGAAGGGCTTCGGCAACGGGAGCCGTTACGAGAAGCACCTCGCCTTCGACATGATCGCCCAAGCATGCGGTGGCGTCATGAGCATCACGGGCGAGACGGCCGGCCGGCCGATCAAGCCGGGCGTAACGCTCGGCGACACCGGCACCGGGCTTCACGCCTGCATCGGCGTCCTCGCAGCGCTTTACCAGCGCACGGTGACTGGCCGCGGTCAGAAAGTCCAGGTTGCCATGCAGGACGCCATGGTCAACTATTGCCGCATCGCGTACGCGTCGCAGCTCCTCCACGGCAGGGCCTGCCCGAGAATGGGCAACCAAGTGGTGCTCGGCACGAATGCGCCCTCCGACATCTTCAAATGCAAGCCGGGCGGACATAACGACTACGTGTACATCTATACGAGCCGCGCCAACAACCAGCAGTGGGAGCGCCTCCTCAAGATCATCGGACACGAGGAGCTCAAGGACGACCCGCTCTATGCGACGCCGCAGCTTCGTGTTCAGATGCTCGACGAGATCAACGCGGCCATCGAGGCCTGGACAGTCCACCACACCAAGCACGAGGCAATGCTGATCCTCGGTGAGGCGGGCGTCCCGTGCGGCGCGGTCCTCGATACGGGCGAGCTCATGAGCGATGCGAGCATGCGGGCGCGAGAGATCTTTGTCGAAGTCGACCACCCGGTGCGGGGCAAGGTCACGATCCCGGGTTGGCCCGTGAAGATGTCGCAAAGCTACGTGCCGGTCACGGCGTCGCCGCTGCTCGGCGCACACAATGCCGAGGTTTACGCCCAGTGGCTTGGCCTGTCGACCCGCGATCTCGACACGCTGAAGCAGGACGGCGTGGTTTGACGGGCGCTTGCGGCAGGGGCTCCTCGGCGATCTGCCGCTCGCCGGTGCCGACGATCGTGCTACTGAAAGTCGCCCCATTTCCAGATGGCTGTTGAGAAGCTTCTCGCCCCGCCGTCTCTTCGAACTTGGAGAAGCCATCAGCAACGACAGAGGAGCCCCCAATGGCAATCGGCTCAGACATCGTCGCAAAAGCAATGAAGCACGAGGGCGTGACCGACTTCTTCTACATCATGGGGGCACCCATGCTGGGGGTGGAGAAGGCGTGTATGAAGCTTGGGCTTCGGGGCATCGATGTGCGCCATGAGCAGGCGGCGGCCATGGCAGGCTTTGCCTACTCGCGCCTTCTCAACCGGCCGTCATTTTGCATGGCGGCCTCCAGACCGGGCGTAACCAACCTCCTCACCGGCATTGCGCACGCGTGGGCCGATTGCACGCCCGTCATTGCGCTCGGCGGCGCTGCGCCGGTCGCTACCTGGCACCGCGGCGCATTCCAGGACATCGACCAGCTCGCAATCTTCAAGCCGTGCACCAAGTGGTCGGACCGCGTGCACCACGTGAGGCGCATCCCCGAGCTCATCCACCTTGCCGTTACGCAAGCGATGACCGGCAAGCCGGGCCCGGTCTACCTCGACATGCCGGGGGACATCCTCTACCAGGAGGTCGACGAGTCGAAGATCGAGTACCCGGCGCCTTATGACCACGCGAAGCGGCCTCGGCCGGCGCCGAGCGCCGGCGAGGTGCGGGGGATCATCGATCTCATGGTCAAGGCCGAGCAACCCGTGCTGATCACCGGAACGGGCGTGCTCTGGTCCGAGGCCGATGCCGAGATGCAGGCATTCGTAGAGGCGGCGGGCGTTCCGTTCTACACGACGCCGCAAGGCCGCGGTGCCATACCCGAGGACCACGCGCATTCCTATCCCACCGCGCGGGCGGCGGCGTTCCGGGACGCAGATCTGATCGTCGTGGTCGGCACGCGCATGAACTACGTGATCGGGCATGCGGCCCCGCCGCGCTGGAATGCCGCAGCGAAAATCGTGCGCATCGACATCGACCCATCCGAGATCGCGAACTCGCCTCGCCGCCTCGACATCGGCGTGGTCGCCGACGCGAAGGCAGCCTTCCAGCAGCTGACGAATGCCATCAAGGGCAAGGTGACGCCGGCCCGCTACGAGACATGGCGCGAGCGCCTGCGCATCCGCAACGTGCAGAAGATGGCGGAGGCCGAGCAGCAGCTCTCCACGTCCCAGTCCCCGATTCACCCGCTGAGGCTGTGCAAGGAGATCCGTGACTTCATGGACCGCGATTGCATCCTGTGCGTCGACGGCCAGGAGATCCTCAACTACGGCCGCCAGGCGATCCCACAGTTCACGGCGCGGCACCGCATCAATTCGGGCGCATTCGGAACCATGGGCGTCGGCATGCCTTTCGGTGTCGGCGCAAAGGTCGCCAAGCCCGACAAGCAGGTGATCGTTCTGCACGGCGACGGCTCCTTCGGCATGAACGCTATGGAGTTCGACACCGCCATGCGTCACAACCTGCCAGTCTTGACGGTCATCAGCCAGAACGGCGGATGGACGAGCGACCCGAACAGGGAGAAGCCGGGTCGCGATCTTGGCTACCCGCGCCTCGACAAGTTCGGCGAGGCGTTCGGCGGGCACGGCGAGTACGTGACGAAGCCCGACGACATCCGCCCTGCGCTCGAGCGGGCTAAGAAAGCAGTGGCCGAGCGAAAACCGGCCCTAGTTTGCGTCGTCACCGACCACAACGCGCGCGCGACCACTGCGGCCTTCACCAACTACTCGACCTGAACGGGAGTGGCCTACGGAGCGATCATCACCACGCCAATTCTTTCTGGACTGCACCATTGCTATGCGCGGATATGATCTTCGGGAAGGACAACGGTCACGAGGCGCTCGATATGTGCCGCCGTGCGCCAACAGCGCCCAGGCCATGCGCGCCATCTTGTTGGCGAGTGCCACCGCGACGACCTTGAAGGGTCGCCGCGCCAGGAGTTGCGTGAGCCAGAGATATTTCTCAGGGTTCTGCATGGCGCGACGCAAGACGGAATGCGCGCCGACGACGAGAATACGTCGCAAATAGCGGTCGCCCTGCTTGGAGATCGGTCCAAGCTTCTGCTTGCCCCCGGTCGAATCCTGTCGCGGCACTAGCCCAATCCAAGCCGCAAAATCGCGTCCCGACCGAAAAATCGTCGGGTCTGCCACAGTCGCCGCGATCGCGGTCGCCCCGATGACGCCGATGCCCGGGATGGTCTCAAGCCGCTTGCTCGCCTCGTTCGCGCGATGCTGCGTTTTGATCCGCCTCTCGATTGATCCAATCAGCGTCTGCACCGCCTCAAGCTGCGCCGCCAGCACAATGACGCTCGCGCGTGCATCGATCGGCAAGCGCTCATCCTTTTTGTCCGTCACGATCGTGAGCAATTCCTTTACCCCTTTGTCGCCCTGCGCCGCCACGATGCCGAGTTCGGCTAGATGCGCCCGCAAGGCGTTGATCACCTGGGTCCGTTGACGCATCAGCAGATCGCGCGTTCGATGCTGCATCAGCTGGCCTTGCTGTTCGGCCGACTTCGCCGCGACGAACCGCATGGTTGGGCGCCGCACCGCCTCACAGATCGCTTCGGCGTCAGCCGCGTCGTTCTTGTTGCGCTTGACGTAGGCCTTCACGTCCTTCGCTGGCATCAGCCGCACCCGGTGGCCAAGCTTCGTGAGTTCACGTGCCCAGTAATGGGCCGTGGCGCAGGCCTCCATGCCGATCAGGCACGGCGGCAACGCTTTGAAGAACTCCAGCACCTGGCGCCGTCGGAGCCGTTTCCGGACGACGACCTTTTCGGCCACGTCGATCCCGTGAACCTGGAACACGTTCTTGGCGATATCCAAGCCGATCGTCGAAATTTGCATGTGGAGGGCTCCCTGATGTGATTCGATCGCAACGATCACTCTATGGCACCTCGTTGCTGGGAGCGGGCGCCGTCCACCACATCAAACTCGGTCGTGTCCACTCGGCCACTTGGCCACCCCTAGAAACGGAGACACCAAACTATCCGCCTCAGAGACAGACACTGGAATCC
>DASZCG010000175.1:0-14127 GCA_035943355.1 Gemmatimonadales bacterium | reverse complement strand
GAGTAGATTGTCGGGCATGCTGTTCGTGCTCGATAACTACGACTCGTTCACGTACAATCTGGTGCAGTACCTCGGCGAGCTCGGCGAGGAGCCCGTCGTCTATCGCAACGACGCGCTCAGCGTGGACGACGTGCTGGCGCTCAAGCCGACAGCCGCGGTGCTCTCGCCGGGGCCCAAAACACCCGGGCAGGCAGGCATCCTCGTGGCCCTGGTTCGGGCCCTAGCGGGCCACGTTCCGATTCTGGGAGTCTGTCTCGGCCACCAGGCGATCGGGGAAGCGTTCGGGGGCAAGATCGTCCGCGCCAGCCGGTTGATGCACGGCAAGACATGCCCCATTGTGCACAGCGATGATGAGCTGTTCGACGGCGTTCCCAGTCCGTTTACGGCAATGCGTTACCATTCGCTCGTCGTGGAGCCCGCCTCGCTTCCTCCTGCATTGGTCGTGACGGCGATGAGCGCCGATCGGCCGGGCACGGGAGATGCCTCGGAGATCATGGCCATGAAGCATCGTGATCATCCGACCTACGGCGTTCAGTTCCATCCCGAGTCTATCGGGACGGAGCACGGGAAGCGCATTCTCGAGAATTTCCTGAGCGTCGTAAGGTCTTGACGCCGTCTTCGCCTGAGAGCGTGTTCGAGCGCGACGTCTGGCAGCGACGCTGAGCTGGCGGGTTGACCAGCTAAGGTGGGGCGGCGACAGGGCATAGACCCTGTCTACGACCCACCTAGACGCTGCGGCACAGATTTTGTATCTTCTTCCGTGCCCGTCCTTGGCGTGATTCCTGCGCGGCTGGCGTCCAGCCGGCTCCCTCGCAAGCCGCTCCTGCCTCTGGCCGGCGAGCCCCTCATCCTCGTCGTCACTCGTCGCATCGCCGACTTCGGCGTCTGTGATCGCCTGGTCGTCGCGACCGATGCCCCGGACATCGCCACCGTGGTGCAAGACGCCGGATTTGAAGCGGTGATGACGTCGCCCGATCACGCTTCGGGCACCGAGCGCGTTGCGGAAGTCGTTGCGCAATCGGGATTTAGCGGTTTCGACTTCATTCTCAATGTCCAGGGCGACGAGCCCTTTGTTGCCGCAGCTGCGGTCCGCGGCGCGCTGGCCTGTCTTGAGGGCGGCGATCCCCTTGGTACCGCCGCCGGCTCGCTCGACCGGGCGTTGGTCAACGATCCGAGCCGAGTCAAAGTGGTCGTGGATGCACGGGGCCGGGCGGTGTACTTCTCCCGTGCACCGATTCCATTCGACCGTGAGGGCAACGGCGACGTGGTCTACCACCAGCATGTCGGTGTGTACGCCTATACGCGTGAAGCACTGGAGGCGTGGGTGCGGCTACCACCCGTTCCTGCAGAGCAGTGGGAGCGGCTGGAGCAATTGCGCCCGCTGTTACATGGCATTCCGATGGGTGTGACGTTGTTCGACGGCCCGGCTGCGCCAGGCATCGATACGCCGGCCGATCTCAAGTGGGCCGAAGCGGAGATCACTCGACACCTCAGAGAGGTGAGCCCGTGAGCTCGACCAAGTACATCTTCGTGACCGGCGGTGTCGTGAGCTCGCTCGGGAAGGGTATCGCAGCCGCGTCGCTCGGCCGGCTGCTCGCCGAGCGAGGGCTGAAGGTCACGATTCAGAAGTTCGATCCCTACATCAACGTCGATCCCGGAACGATGTCGCCGTTCCAGCACGGCGAGGTCTACGTGACCGACGATGGCGCGGAGACCGATCTCGACCTCGGCCACTACGAGCGGTTCATCGATCGGTCGCTGTCGCAGGTCAACAACGTGACCACCGGACGGATCTACCTGTCCGTGATCACCAAAGAGCGCCGCGGCGAATATCTCGGCTCGACGGTGCAGGTGATTCCGCACATCACCGACGAGATCAAAACCGCCATCCGCCGCCTGGCGCCCGATCACGACGTCGTCATCACCGAGATCGGCGGCACGGTCGGCGACATCGAATCGCTGCCGTTCCTCGAAGCGATCCGTCAATTCCGTCAGGAAGTGGGCCGCGACAACACGCTGTTCATTCATTTGACCCTCGTCCCGTTCATCGCGGCCACCGCGGAGCTGAAGACGAAGCCGACGCAGCACTCGGTCCGCGAGCTGATGCAGATCGGAATTCAACCCGACATCCTCGTGTGCCGCACCGAGCGCCCGCTCTCCGAAGATCTCAAACGCAAGATCGCGCAGTTCTGCAACGTCGATTTCGGCTGCGTGGTCGAGAGCCCCGACGTGAAGTCGATCTACGAGATCCCGCTCAAGCTCCACGAGCAGGCGTTGGACAAAGAAGTTTGCATGCGGCTGCACCTTGACACCAAAGAACCAGACCTGCGCGCCTGGGCGGGCATGGTGGACAAGATCCTCAAGCCGCCGCATCAAGTGCGGATCGCCGTCGTGGGCAAGTACACCGAGCTGGCCGACAGCTACAAGAGCATTCACGAAGCGTTGGTGCACGGCGGGATCGCCAACGAAGCGGGCGTGCGGATCGAGTGGATCGCGTCGGATCGCTTCACCGATCAGGAGACCGCGGGCGAGCTGCTGGCGGGCTACGATGGGCTGCTCGTGCCCGGCGGCTTCGGCGTGCGCGGGGTGGAAGGCATGCTGGAAGCCATTCGCTGGGCACGCGAGCACAAGCTGCCGTTCTTCGGCATCTGTCTCGGACTGCAGACGGCCATCATCGAATTCGCTCGCAACGTCTGCAAAATTCGCGACACCAACTCGAGTGAGTTCGCTCCTGAGTGCGAGAATCCGGTTATCGCGTTGATGCGGTCGCAGGAAGGTATTCAGGAAATGGGCGGCACCATGCGGTTGGGCGCGTATCCCTGCCGGCTGCGGCCGGGCTCGCGCGTTGCGCAGGCGTACAACGCGACCGAGGTCAGCGAGCGTCACCGCCACCGCTACGAGGTGTCCAACGCCTACCGCGACGTCCTGGCAGAGTACGGCATGCGCTGCTCAGGCTTGTCGCCGGACGGCTCGCTGGTCGAAATGATCGAGCTGCCCGACCACCCGTGGTTCATCGGCTGCCAGTTCCATCCCGAGCTGAAATCGCGGCCCATGCGCCCGCATCCGCTGTTTGCGGGGTTCGTCGGCGCCGCACTCGGCCATCGCAAGCTGCATCCGCGCACCGAGCAGTCGCGCGCGCTGGCGGAGCTGACCGACTGATATGGCATACCGGTTCGGCTCGGAGAGCGCCCCGTTTCTCATCGCGGGCCCCTGCGTGGTCGAGTCCGACGACCTCAACGTCCGCATCGGTGAGGCACTCGCCGAGCTGGCGGTCAAGTTGGGCGTCGCCGTCATTTACAAGGCGTCCTTCGACAAGGCGAATCGGTCGCGCCTGAACGCCCCGCGCGGGCCCGGGCTCGAAGCCGGGCTCCGCGCGCTCGAGAAAGTTCGCAACGCCACCGGTCTTCCCATCCTCACCGACGTTCACAACCCTGTTCAAGTCCCTGCAGCCGCGCTCATCGCCGATGTGCTGCAGATCCCGGCGTTCCTGTGCCGCCAGACGGACCTGCTCGTGGCCGCCGGCAAAGCGGGCCGGCCGGTGAATATCAAGAAAGGGCAGTGGATGGCGCCGGAGGAGATGCGCGGTGCCGTGGAAAAAGTGCGCGCCGGCGGAGCGCCCGAAGTGGCCGTGACGGAACGCGGGACGTTCTTCGGCTACGGCGACCTGGTCGTCGACATGCGCAGCTTTCCGAGGCTGCGTGCCGCGTGCAACGCGCCCGTGATCTTCGATGCGACGCACTCCGTGCAACAGCCGGGGCAGGGCACCGATGGCTCGAGCGGCGGCCAGCGCGGCTTCATTCCGACGCTGTTGTACGCCGCGGCGGCGGCGGGCGCCGATGGCTTGTTCCTCGAGACCCATCCCGATCCTGCGCGGGCGCCATCCGACGGTCCGAACATGATCCCACTCGATCAGCTGCCGGGGATCGTGGGCCTGGCGGTCGACGTGTGGCAGCGCGTCCGGGAGACCGTTCGTGCGTAAGCCTGCCAGGGCCCACACGGCTCAGACCGGCGGCGAGCCCCTCGTCGCGCGGGGGAAGCGCGTGCTCGCGCTCGAGGCGGCCGCCGTGCAGCGTCTCGCCGACCGGCTGGGCGCCGCGTTCGCTCAGGCGATCGAGCTGCTCAAGGCCGTCGAAGGTCGCATCATCGTTTCTGGCGTCGGCAAGTCCGGACTGATCGCGCGCAAGATCGCGGCGACCTTCACGTCCACGGGGACGCCGGCGTCGTTTCTGCACCCCATCGATTCGCTGCACGGCGATCTGGGCAGCGTGAGCAAGAAGGACGTCGCCATTCTGCTCTCGAAGAGCGGCGCGTCCGACGAGCTCTTCGGCCTCGTCGCTCAGCTCGAGCGGTTCGGCGTTCCCATCATCGCGCTGACGGGCGATCCTGCGTCGCCTCTCGCGCAGTACGCCGCGGTGGTCCTCGACGCATCGGTGACCGATGAGGCGTGTCCCGAGACGCTCGCGCCGACCGCGAGCACGACCGTCGCGCTGGCGCTGGGCGACGCGCTCGCCGTCACGTTGCTGGAAGAGAAGGGCTTCCGGCGCGACGACTTCGCCACGCTCCATCCGGGCGGCGCGCTGGGCCGCAAACTGCTGCTGCGAGTGTCTGATGTGATGCTGGCGGATAATCTCCCGACGCTCACGGCCGATCGTCCGATGCGCGAATGCGTCATGCTGCTCGCCGAGCGGCGGGGCACCGTCGCAGTGGTCGATAAGCAGGGGACCCTCGTCGGCGTCGTCACCGCGGGCGACCTCACGCGCCTCATGGAGCGCACCGACGACTTTCTCACCACGCCCGTGCGCGACGTGATGACACGGACGCCCAAGTCGACGACCGCCGAGGAGCTGGGGGGCGTCGCCGTGAGTGTCATGGAGCGTCACGGGATCATGGCATTGCCGGTGCTGGACGGTGCCCGGAAGGTCGTTGGCATCGTACACCTCCATGATCTGATGAAGGCTGGGGCCGTATGAGAAGGAGCGCGGAGCAGGGAGCGAGGAGCAGACTGCTCAGGGCAGTTGTGCGTCTGCTCCCTGCTCTGTGCTCCCTGTTCCTTTTCATTGCCAGTTGCAAGAGCGGCACACCCGTCACCGCCACGCAGGCGGCGCTCGACAGCGCCGATCAGGTGCTGATGGGCATGAGCCACTTCGTGACCGAATCCGGTGTGCTGCGCGCGCGAGTGCGCGCCGACACAGCCTACTTCTACTCGGGAACGCAGCGCGCCGAGCTCCGCAAGGTGCACGTGACGTTCTACGACGTCGCCGGCCATCCCACGTCCACGCTCACATCCAACGAGGGTACGCATCACTGGCGCACGGGCGACATGGAAGCGCGTGGCAACGTCGTGGTCGTGCGCGACAAGGACAACGCGACGATGCGGACCGCGGTGATGTACTTCAATCAGGCCCGCAACGAAGTCAGCTCCGATAAACCGTTCGTCTGGGACGAGCCCGGCCGTCACGTGGAAGGTGACGGGTTCACATCGGATCCGGAATTCCGGAAAATCACCGCCACGCGTCCGCACGGAACCGGCGGGCAATTCCTCCTGCCGAACCAATGATTCCATTGATGGCGGCTGTCCTGCTGGTACAGGCGTCTCCAACCCTCGCGACGCAGGATACGACGGGCCGGCCCTGCCGCGTGGCCGTGGACTCGATGGGGCACTACGCGGAAGTCCCGCAGCCCGACGGAACGAAGACGCTGCACGGTGGTGGAGGCGTCCTGGCGCATTGCGATGGCACCAGCACCACGATCTCGGCCGACAGCTTCGCGCACTACGGCGCACTCGGACGGCTCGATCTCATCGGGCAGGTGCGCATCCGCGACACCGGCCTTGCCCTGGATTCCCGCCTGGCGTCGTACTTCCTTCGCGAGGAGCGGCTCGAAGCCCACAACAACGTGGTCGCGGTCAATCGTCGCACAGGCTCGGTATTGCGTGGCCCGAACCTGCGCTACATGCGCGCCGTCCCGGGCATCCGAGATACGGTGGAGATGTATGCAACCCAGCGGCCCACCGTCGAATACCGCCAGGCCGCACCCGCGGACTCTGGTTCCCAGGAACCCTACATCATCATCGCCGATCGCATGCGCTTCAAAGGCGACGACCGCATCTGGGCCGGCGGCAAGGTCACGATCGATCGCAGCGACTTCGCTGCGCGCGCGGACTCCATGCTGATGGACCAGACACAAGGCTTCGGCGTCCTCGTCGGCAAGCCCAGCGTCGAGGGACGGGGGCGGGAAAGCGCCGGCGATTCCGGCAAGAGCTACACGCTGGTGGGCACGCGCATCGAGCTCGCGCTCGCGCAGCGCGACATCCGCGGCGTGAAAGCCCTGGGGCAGGGCAAGGCGACGGGCGCCGACTGGACCCTGACAGCCGATACGATCGATCTCCGGATCGCGAACCGGCTGCTGCAGCAAACCTTCGCGTGGGGAGATTCGCTCCGGCCCCACGCGATCTCGTCCCTCTATACGATTCAAGCGGACTCGATGGCAATCGACTCGCCCGCCGAAGTGCTGACCGAGTCCCGCTCGTTTGGCAAGGCGTTCTCCACCGCCAAGCGCGATTCCACGACGCCACCCAAGGAAACCGACTGGATTACGGGAGATACGTTGACGGCGCGATTCATTCAGGATTCCGCCCAGGACTCGACCGCATCCCGCCCGCATTCGCGGCTGCGGCAGATCGTCTCCATCGGCTCCGCGCGCGCGTTGACGCACCACCCGGAGAAAAACGACACGACGCATGCGGGACCGGCCATCAACTACTCGCGCGGCCACCAGATCGACGTGACGATGCTGGCGGACCGGATCGATCGTGTGATCGTCGCGGGCAAGGCCGACGGCGTGCACCTCGAGCCCCGACGCGTGGTGGCCGCTGACAGCCTGAAGCGGGCGCGGGCAGACAGCGCGCATGCTGCACCCGCCGCCCCCCCGGCTCCCCCCCCTCCCCCCCCTCCGCCACCGCCACGGGCCAATCGATGACGGGACTCGATCGCTTCGTCGACTTGCTCGCGCGGGGGGACTCCTCGCTGCCGCTCGCGGCGGCCGCGCTGGCTCGCGTCGCCGACGAGCAGGGCCGCGCCAGCTTCAGCGATCTGGCGATCGCGTACCGCGAGGATTTTCTCAAGCTCCGGACCACCGCCAAGGGCTCGTCGCCGGACACCGGGAGCCTGTCCGTGGACGACGCGCGAGCCTACCTCGCGACGTCGGTCCTACCCCGCCTGGCCATGCTCAAGATCCTGGTGCTGCCGATGGGCGCGCTCTGGGGTGACGTCCCCGTCGCGTTCGCGCCCGACCTCTGGGCGAGCATGCCCACCGACCGGTTGACCGCGTCGCAGCAGTTCCTCCAGCTCGCCGAGGAAACCGTGGTGCGCGCCGAGTCGGTGACCGGCGATCACCCGCTGGTACGCGGCGGCAGCCAGCTCGAGGCGCTGCATCTCGTGAAGGCCTACAAGGGCCGGCGCGTGGTGAATAACGTGTCGCTCGAGCTGGCGCAGGGAGAGATCGTCGGGCTGTTGGGTCCGAACGGGGCCGGCAAGACGACCTCGTTCTACATGATCACCGGCCTGATCCGACCCGATGAGGGCACTATCCTGCTCGACGGCCGCGACATCACGGCGTTGCCGATGTATCAACGTGCCCGCGCGGGGATCGGGTATCTGGCGCAGGAGCCATCGATCTTTCGGAAGCTGACCGTGGAAGAAAACGTGCTCGCGATTCTCGAGACGCTCAACATCGACGAGGCGGACCGCCAGCAGCGGCTCGAGTCGCTGCTCGACGAGCTGGCGATCAAGCATCTGCGCAAGCAAAAGGCGTATCAGCTCTCG
This sequence comes from Gemmatimonadales bacterium, assembly GCA_035943355.1. Lineage (GTDB taxonomy): Bacteria > Gemmatimonadota > Gemmatimonadetes > Gemmatimonadales > GWC2-71-9 > 20CM-2-65-7. The sequence goes on along the minus strand of DASZCG010000175.1, from coordinate 6,304 downwards.
GGCGGCGAGCGGCGCCGGCTCGAAATCACCCGCGCGCTCGTGACGGAGCCGAAGTTTCTGCTGCTGGATGAGCCGTTTGCCGGCGTCGACCCCATTGCCGTCAACGACATTCAGACCATTGTCGCCGGCTTGCGCCACCGCGGCATCGGCGTGCTGATCACCGACCACAACGTCGAGCAGACGCTCGATATCGTGGACCGCGCGTACATCATGTTCGAGGGACGCGTGCAGGTCGCCGGCACGGTGCGGCAGCTGGTCTTCGACGATCGCGTGGCGTCGCTCTATCTCGGTCCCACTCTCACGACGCGCCTGCGCGCGCGGCTGTCACCGGCGGCATGAAGACCGGTCTGCATCAGCACACGGCGCTCCGCCAGGACCTGCGGATCAATCCACGCCTCTATCAGGCGATGGATCTGCTCTACATGCCGTTGCTCGACCTGGAGCAGCACCTGAAGCAGGAGCTGCTGGGTAACCCCTTCCTCGAGATGATCGAACCTGAGGAGGAGGTGCAGGCGACCGCCGCGGACCAGCAGCAGAACAAGCCGGAGAAGGAAGCGAAGGCCGAGGACGGGCCCGACTGGGAAAGCATTCTGCTCGACGACCGCACCGAGCATGGCGTGCCGAGCGGGTCGTATAGCGACGCGCGGGAGTACGTGGAGCCGGTCACGGTCGAAGCCAAGGATCTAATCGATCACCTGCGCGAGCAGACGCGCATGCTCGATCTGAATCCGCGCCAGCAGCTGCTCGCCGAAGAGTTCCTCGGCAACATCGGCGAGGACGGCTATCTCCAGCACACCGTGGAGGAGATCCTCAAGGGCGCGAACCAGCTGCTCGAGGAGCACGAGGCGGAATCCGAGCTCGACCTCAACGTGCCGGCGTTCACGATGACGGAAGTCGAGGAGATGCTCCGGATCATCCAGCAGCTCGACCCGCCGGGTATCGGCGCGCGCAACCTGCGCGAGTGCCTGATACTGCAGCTCGAGAGCCAGAAGCGCACCGATTCGCTGGTCTACCGGCTGGTCAAAGAGGCGTTCGACGACCTGATCGCCCATCGCTGGAGCGACCTGGGCAAGCGCTTCGGCCTCGCGCCCGATGAAGTGCAGCGCGCCGCCGACGAGCTGGCGCGCCTCGACCCCAAGCCGGGGCTGCAATACTCCGCGGGCAACGACCCCTACATCATTCCCGATCTCGTCGTCGAGAAAATCGACGACAAGTACCATGTCTTCTTGAACGACAGCGGGCTGCCGCGGCTGCGCATTTCCAAGACGTATCAGGAGATCGCCCGCGACAAGAAGAAGTACGACGGCGAAAGCAAGGAATTCATCAACCAGCGGCTGAACAGCGCGCACTGGATGATTCAGGCCATCGAGCAGCGCCGCCAGACGATGCTCAAGGTGATGAATTTCATCGTGGACCGGCAGCGCGAATTCTTCGAGAAGGGCATCGACTACTTGAAGCCGCTGACGCTGCGCGAGGTGGCGGATGTCATCAGCATGCACGAGAGCACCGTCAGCCGGGTGACCAACGAGAAATACGTGCAGACGCCCCGCGGGCTGCTGCCGCTCAAGTTCTTCTTCTCGAGCGGCCTCTCGACCTCGACGGGCGAGGACGCCAGCGCCCGCTCGATCAAGGCGCAGATTCAGAAGCTGGTGAGCGACGAGCCGCCCAAGAATCCGCTCACCGATCAGCAGATCGTGGAAATGTTCGAGCGCAAAGGCGTGCGCATCGCTCGGCGCACGGTGGCGAAGTACCGCGATCAGCTCGGTATTCTGCCCGCGCGGATGCGCAAGCGGCTGTGAGCCTCGCGACGAATTCGACGCCGCCGGACGTCAGCGTCCTCGTTCCCGCCAAGGACGAAGCCGAGAATCTCCCGGAATTCGTGCGGCTGACGCGCGAGGCGCTGCTGCCGCTACCCTACGCCTGCGAGCTGGTCATCGTGAACGACGGCAGCCACGACGGCACGCCCCGCGTGCTCGAAGAGATCACCGCGAAGCACCCGTTCGTGCGCGTCGTCACGCACCGGGCGCAGCGCGGCATCGCCGACGCGCTCAAGTCGGGTGCCGACGTGGCCCGCGGACGGGTCCTCGTGTTCTATCCCGCGGATCTGCAGTACTTGCCATCCGATATCCCATCGCTGGTCGCTCCCATCCTGGCGGGCGAGGCGGATGTGGTGACCGGAACGAAACAGGGGCAGTACGACAAGCGCTTCGTCTCGAGCGTCTACAACGCCCTCTGCCGCTGGCTGTTCGGCGTGCGGGTGAGCGATCTGAATTCGGTGAAGGCCTACCGGCGCGAGGTCATGGACAGCGTGCCGACACGTCCCGATTGGCACCGCTTCATGATCGTGATTGCCGCGTCCCAAGGCTTTCGGCTCGCCCAGCAGCCGGTCCCGCTGTATCCCCGCCGCGCCGGCAGCTCCAAGTTCGGCATCGGGCGGATCCCGGTGGGCGTGCTGGACCTGATGTCGGTCTGGTTCCAGCTGCGCTTCGGCCGTAAGCCGATGCTGTTCTTCGGGGTAGCGGGGGCCATCCTGTTCCTGCTGGGCTCGATCGTGGGGCTGGTCGCCCTCTACCTGCGCTTTGGGCCCCCGCACGTCGGCTTCCGGCCCCTGCTCGACCTGATCATGGTGCTCGTGATCTCGGGGGTCGTGCTGTTCGGCTTTGGGTTCGTGGGGGAGATGCTGGCGGGAATGCGCGAGGAGATGCGGACCCTCGAGCGCGAGGTACAGCGGCTGCGATCGGGGGACCGTACGTAGGCGCTCGCGTCTTGTGGGACCCCGAATCGTCGCGTAGTGTAACAGAATCACTTTGCAACGGCTCCGCTGATGCCACCACTCCGGCTCACGAGTCTTCTGCAGACAGCCCTCCCGCACCTGTCTACCAACGGGCGCGCGCTGCTGAGTGCCCTCGGCTGTGTCAACGGACACGTTCCGCACTCCCCCGAAATGGCAGCCTGGCTCGGTTTCCATGACCGCTACCAGCTCGCGCGATCCTTGCGGCGTGATGGTCTACCTCCGCTCGAGGTACTGAGCGGGTGGGCTCGCACCCTGTATTGGATCCTCGAGGCTGAAACGTCGGGAATCTCGCTGCGCGAGCTCGCAGAACGGGAGCGACTCGACCCGGCCGTCGCCTACCGACTAGTGCGCCGTGTCACCGGTAGCCGCTGGTCGGAGGTGCGCCGTGACGGGCTCGCGAGCGCGCTGCTGCGCTTCAAGGATCGGTGTGGCCACACCGCCCCTGCCCAGAATACGCACGTGGTTGCCGTCGCAGGAAATCGCGTCGCGCCGCAGCGCCTGATACGACGGTCCCACACCGCATCGATCGACACCCGTGATCGCTCCGTGGCGATGTCCAATACACCGCCACATGCCGTACCCCAGCCAGTCTCAGGGTTCGTGCGTGAACGCGTCTACATGACCGGCATGCCCTACGATGTCGCGTTCACGAGTGCCGGTCACGCGCTGGTCACGAGGCCGCACGCCGCCATGGTGGATGTCGTCGCGCTCGACCCGTTGCGCGTCATTCGCAGTATCCACGTTGGCGCTGCGCCCACGCGGGTCGTCCCCGCCCGTAGGGGACCATTGGCGTACGTCACGACGCAGTTTGCCGAAAGCGTGGACATCATCGACACCGGGCGCGGGCAGCAAATCGCCGCCATCCCGATGCCTGGCCACGCCCTGGGTGCCGCCTTGGCCCCCGACGGCCGGACGTTGTACGTGGTAACGAACCAGGATCGCCTGCTGGCGATCGCCGTCGCGCGACGCACTGTGGCCGCGACAACCCCGATCCCACTCGCCTGTCCGCATCTCGCCGTGCACCCGTCGGGTCGCTGGATCTACGTGCCGTGCTGGCGGGCGGCCGTTGTCCTGGAGGTGGATGCCCACACCCTCAACGTCGCCCGGCGATTCGAGGTCGGAGGCGCGGTGCAGGATGTCCTCGTATCGTCGGACGGCCAAACACTGTACATCGCGAATGAACGCGGGTCACTGGACGCCATCCACCTCGCGACCGCGCGGCGCAGCGTCGTCCAGCTCGGAACTGGGGCCCTGGGGCTCGCACTCAGCCGGGATAGCGCCGCCCTGTTCGCGAGTCTCTTCATGGCCGGGCGCGTGGTGGTGCTGAGGCGCGTGGCGCTCTGTGAGAGCGCCGTCATCGCCACCGGGGGCCGGCCCCAGCGTTTCGGCGTTCACACGGATGGAACCGTGCTCGTGGCCAACGACGCGGGGTGGGTGGACAGCATCTGCGTCGCCGAGCGGCAGAATATCTAGCCAGCACGGGAGCAAAACGAAACATTGCTGGGTATTAATTCCCAGCTAGAGCGGACTCAAAACCCAATGCCGCCACTCGCTCTCGTAGCTCTATTCCAACGCTCGCTCCCCGGCCTCACTCCTCAAGGCCGGGCAGTCATCAATTCTCTCGTGTGCGAAAACGGCCGGGCCGGGTCCACGCACCTCCTGTGCGAGCGGCTCGGGCTACGCACCCGCTTTCAACTCAATCGGTTGCTGCACCGGGAAGGGTTGCCGCCCTATGAAGAACTGGCAGGGTGGGTGTGCGTGCTGCACTGGATGCTCCGGGCTGATGCGGCAGTGGGGCACGGCGAGGGAGCTCTGCGACCCATGGCACCCGACGCGAGCATGGCTTTGGCGAGCTGCTATCGCCTCGTGCGACGGGTCACGGGGACACACTGGCGTCGACTGAGAGAAGTGGGGACGGATGAGGTGATGCGTTGGTTCCTGAAACGGACGTGCACGCCCCACGCACGTCGCACTATCGAGGGACGGAGCCCTGCGGTGGCGCTCGTCCAATCGACGGCGCCCCGGGATCAGTCCACAGCTCCGGCCGGCGGGCCACACAGGCTCCCGATCTGCGGAAATCCTTTTGGCATCGCGGTAGGCCGCCCTGATCTCGCCTACGTCACACGGACCAGGGCTGCAACGGTCGAGCGGCTGGATCTGCGCACCCTGCAATTCCGTGGCGGTGTGCAGCTCGGCTGCACACCGACCTGCGTGAAATTCGATGCATCCGGCGAACGGGCCTATGTCACCGTGCAGTACTGTGATGAAATCGCCGTGATCGATGCGCGGCGCGATGTCCAGATCCACGCGTTCCCCGTCCCCGGCAATCCTTTCCCTCTGGCGCTTTCGCCTGCCGGGCGTACGCTCTTTGTGACCACGAATGAAGACCGGCTGTTCGGTCTGAATGTGCAGAATGGGCGTCTGGTGGGCTCGCTGCCGCTTCCGGCTACGTCACATCACCTCGCGCTGCACCCCTCGGGCGGCCGCCTGTACGTCGCGACGCGGACGGGGGGGTCGGTGCTCGAGGTCGATACGTCACGGTACGAGGTGATCCGCGCCTTTGCGCTTGGCGGCTGGCCTCAAGGGCTGGCGGTGTCGCGCGACGGCACCACGCTCTATGTCGCCAACGAGCGCCATGGGCTCGATGTGGTGCGGCTGGCGAGCGGGAAGCGAATTGGCGTACTCGATCTCGAAGGGGGGAGCGGGAATGGAGCCGTCTCCCTGGCGCTCAGCCCCAACGACGGCGTGCTGTACGCAGGACTCGTGCACAGCGGTAGAATCGCCGCGATCGACGTCGCTTCGCTCACGCTGCGCGCCATGATCAATACGGGCGGCCGTCCCCGGGAGATCGCGTTCGACCAGACGGGCAAGGTGCTCATTGCCAACGAAGCGGGCTGGGTCGACATCCTGCCGTCCGACGGGCGGCGCATGCACCAACTCGACCAAGCGCCGCTGCAGTCGAATTCCCAGGCGGCTGCCTCCGCATCCTAGGCGTCCCCGTATGACAACTTCGCGTTATGCCGTATTGAGCGGTTGCGCTTGCGTGTCCTCGCCACCCCGATGATAGTTTTTCTAATCATCGAAAAACGACAGCGACTGTCGAGGAGGGTGTCATGAGACGGACGCACGCGTTGGGCTGCTTCATTCTGGCCGCCGTAATAGGATGGGGATTGGGATGCCACAATCCCTCCGACGTTCCCACGAATGCAATGACGCAACCGAGTGATCGCCCCCACCCGGACGGAACCGTCAAGCGGTTGCCGTTGTCGGATCGCCCGCTCGCCCTCAAAGTCTCGCCGAAGGGGTTCGCGTACATCGGCCAGACCGACGCCAGCCAGCTGACACGGCTCGACCTCAGCACCCAGACATTCGGCAGCACGGTCGCGGTGGGACTGATTCCGTCCGACGTCGTGTTCAATTCCACCAGCACGCGCGCCTACGTGTCGAATCAGCGGAGCCAGAGCGTCGGCATCATCGATGTCGCGGCGAACACACAAATCGACACTATCC
>DASZCG010000174.1:0-1534 GCA_035943355.1 Gemmatimonadales bacterium | reverse complement strand
CAACAGTACCGAACAGTTCCGCTGCGGCCTGGCGAACTGCAAGGGCCGCAACGACCCGAGTGCGACGCTTGCCGAGCAGGCTGCCGCCGTCGCCAACATCAAGGGGACCCAGGCCGGCTACATGGAGGACGCCGATTTCGTCAAGCTGCGCGAGATCTCGCTCACGTATGATGCGTCGTCCAAGTTCAGTTCGAAGATCGGCGCCGCTTCGCTCAGCGTGACGATCGCCGGCCGTAACCTGGCGACGTGGACCAAGTACAAGGGCCTCGATCCGGAGCTGAACGAGGCGGGGCAGAACAACTTCACGACGGCCGACTTCCTGACCCAACCGCCGGTGCGGTACTGGATCGGGCGCGTCAACGTCACCTTCTAACCGGAGCAACGACCTATGACTATCCAGATGCAGAGTACCATGGGCCGCGCGCTCCGAAGCGGAGGGCGCGTGCTGGTCGCCGGGATCGTCCTGGCGGCGGTGTGGACGCTGGCAGCGGCCTGTCACCTGACGGACGTGTCGAACCCCGACATCGTCCCGACCGGCGGCCTGGATGACGCCCTGGCGCTGCCCACCATTCGGGCGGGCGCCATCGGCGACTTCGGGCTCGCGTATACCGGCTCGGGCGCGAGCGGATCGGGAGGCACGGTCGAGGGGCAGGTGCTGGCCAGTGGCATGCTCGCCGATGAGTGGATCAATACGGAAACATTTCCCGATCGTGTGCAGGCCGACGCGCGGCAAACAGACCCGGCGAGCGGCACGTTCACCACGATCTTCCGCAACTTGGCGCGGGCGCATCTGTCCACGACCAGCGCGGCGAAGCGGTTCCGGGATCTTTCGGACACGACCGCCAATACGGGTCTATCGGAGATGCTGACGCTGGCGGGCTATGCACGCCTGTTCTTCGCCGAGAACTATTGTTCCGGCGTGCCGCTCAGCTACCCGAATCCCGACGGTTCAGTGAAGTACGGCGCGCAGCTCACGACGCCGCAGATGCTCGATTCGGCGCTGCTCCGGTTCAATGAGGCGCTGGGTGCCGCGCAGGCGCTGGCCAATGCCACGGCCAAGGCAAACGCGATTGCGTTCGCCACCGTCGGGAAAGCGCGCACGCTGCTGGATATGGGCCGCCTGGTCGATGCCGATACGGTGGCGTCCGCGGCGAGCGCGCCGACGACGTTCTTCTATGTCATCCAGCACGATCTCAACACCACGCGGCAACAGAACGGGGTCTATGCCGGAATCCGCAAGTTCAAGCGGTATGGTGTGGCGGATGCCGAGGGAGGCGCCGGGCTGGCGTGGCGTACGGTGTTGGACCCGCGCACGACGTTCACGCGCGTGCCGGCCGCGAATGTTGGCTTCGACAACGCGACACCGCAGTTTGATCAGCTGCGCTACACGGATGAAAAGGCGGCGATCACACTTGCCACCGGGCTGGAAGCCCGGCTGATCAATGCCGAAGCGGCGTTGCGGCGCGGCGACACGGTCACGTTCATGGCGGACTTGAATGCACTGCGCGCCAACCCACCGGGCTATATCCTCACC
>DASZCG010000173.1:0-4980 GCA_035943355.1 Gemmatimonadales bacterium | reverse complement strand
GTCCTGGCCGATGATTGTCACCCTGCCCGACCTCGGCGCTTCGTTTACAGCGCAGCCCGTGACCGCGGGCAATCCAGAGACAACGCAGGCCACCGACGGCCGCTTCACCGTTACGCCTGGTGTGTACGTGTTGAGCAAAAGCGGCGCGGTGGATTTAGCGAAAATGCCGGCAAAAGTTGGTCAGATCGGCTTCACGGAGTATCACCCGCCGCCGGTCGACACTGTGCCGCTTACGGTGCTTTCTTTGGCGGCACCGCAGTACCTCACAGGGCGCAATGCGGACATTAGAGCCAGAATCGTCGACCAGACGCCACCCGACTCGGTCGTACTCTTTTACCGCCGCTCAGCAGGGGCGGGCGCCCCGTCATTTCAAGAATTCTTGAAATGTCACGTCGCTGGGTATGAGTGCGTCGCCACAATCCCTGCCGCCTCGCTACGTGACGGGCCGTATCAATTTGTCTTGACAGTATTTCGGAGCGATACCGTCACGACATTTCCCGCCGGCTCGCACGGCAAGCCAACGGATTGGAATTACAATGATTCGGCGTCGTGGAGATTTGATGTCGTCAATCCAGGCACCGCGCTGCGTTTATTTGATCCAGGGAGCGACGCCGCCCGCCTGACGTTCACACGCATCGGCGACGCGGGGCGACGCGGCCTGTTCCGCGTCGGTTTGTCTCAAGTCACAGGTCAGTCCGTATTCCATTTCGAGCTCCCCACCGATACCAGCGGCTGGAGTCCCGCCGACTACACCGCGTCGCTGGTGATCAGAGACCGTGTCAGGGCCAGGCAGGAGAGCATCGCCGCAGCCAGCGCAGTGCGTTTGCGCCTGCGCGGCCTGAGCGCGAAGCAGACGCTGCACGTCACGCTCATGGAAGACGACGGCACGAGTTGGACGGCGCCCGTCGTCATCGACAGCGCCTGGAGCGAAAAGACCGTCCCCCTCTCGGCGTTCACCGCCGGCCGCGGCGTGTTGCTCCCCGAGGGCTTCCCTGGCGAATGGAACTACTGGGTTGATCCCGCGACCGGCCGGGGCGGTGCGGGCGATGGTCCTCGCCTCGATCACGTTGAACGACTGCAGCTGTCCCTGCGCCGCGACGAGGGCAAAGGCGTGGAGGTCGAGTCTGTGACTCTGGGGTTTGTCGAAAGGGATTGACACTCGCTGCGTTCCTTTGGTACTACTTGGCAGACCCTCAGGAGCAATCATGACCGAGGAAATGGGGAGCTTCCGCGTAGACATCGAGATTGAAAACCCTTCCCGCCCCGGACAGCGCGCGGGCGTCAGATCCGTGCTGGTGGACACCGGTGCAGAGCTCTCGTGGATTCCAGCCTCGGTTCTCGAGTCGCTGGGCATACCACGCTACAGGAAGGCGCGGTTTCGGCAGGCGAGCGGCACGATCCTCGAACGTTGGATCGGTGCGGCATTTGTGCATGTCGCGGGAAATCGAACAGCGGACGACGTCGTATTCGGGGAGGCGGAAGATCTCGTGTTGTTGGGATCGCGAACCCTCGAAGGTCTGAACTTCCGAATCGACCCTGTCACTAAACAGCTGGTGGACGCTGGTCCTGCGCCGGCCGCGTCGCTGTCTTCCTGAGCGCAAACCAGAGCATTACCAGTCCAAACACGAGCAACACCAGCCCCCACCACAGATTCACGTTGATTCCGAGCGATCGCTCATAGATCGCGCTGTTCGAAACAAATCCATACACCACGAGGATCGCCCCGAACAGCGAGAACATCATTCCGATTGGGAGCCGCAGGTCCAGTCTCATATGCTCACCAGAAGATGAAGTTGAGGATTGCCGACGCGGCCAGAATGAGCACCGCGAGCGTGACCGGCCGTTTGTACCACGGCATCGCCTCATCCGATTGCCTCGGCGTCAATGAATAGACCAGCCCGCGCAGTTGATCGTCAGTCTTGGTTCGCTGCGTAACCAGCGAGATCACGAGCGTCGTCACGAAACAGGACGACCAGGCGACAATCGCCGTCCAGAAGTTCAGCGCCATCTCGCTGGGATAGACGTGCAACACGGCGCCGAGGAAGCCGCCCTTGATGCCGGGAACCGAGCCGTGCGGCAATGTCAGACCGTAGTGCACCGCGGCGGCCACCGTGCCGGTGAGCAAGCCGTAGAACGCGGCATGTCCGGTGGTGCGCTTCCAGAACATCCCGAGCAGGAACGTCGCGAACAGCGGTCCGTTCACGAACGAGAACACAAGCTGCAGAATGTCATTGATGTTGTTGAATCGCGTCGCCGCGTAGGCGGCCACCACGCTGGCCAGGATGCCGAACACCGTGGCCGCATGCCCCATCCGCAGATAGTGCGAATCGCTTTGGCCCGGCCGGATGAACGTCTGATAGATGTCGTAAGTCCAGACCGTGTTGAAGGCGGTGACGTTCCCCGCCATGCCCGACATGAACGACGCCATCAAAGCCGTGAGACCGAGCCCCAGGAGGCCCGTCGGCAGGTAATGCGCCAGCAGCATCGGGATGGCCAGGTTGTAATTCGGCTGGCCGTCGCTGCCGATCGGCAGGAAGCCGCCGCGCGTGGCGTGCAGGCCGATCGCCAGCATCCCCGGCAGGATCACGAGCGCCGGCATCAGCATCTTGGGAAAGGCCGCGATCAATGGTGTACGGCGCGCCGCGCTCATCGACCCCGCCGCCATCGCGCGCTGGATGACGAGGAAGTCGGTGCACCAGTAACCGAACGACATCGCGAACCCGAGTCCCATGATCAAGCCGAACCATTCGATGCCCATCGGATTGTGGGTGGGCGCGTCAGTGTACTTCCAGGAGTGCGACCACGCGCCGGACGCAAAGCCGGCCTTCGTGGCTACCACGGCGAGCTTGGTGGTCAGGCCACTCCATCCACCGACGTCTTTGAGACCGAGCAGCACGAGCGGCAGGAAGCCGAGCACGATGAGGAAGAACTGCAGCACCTCGTTGTAAATCGCCGAGGTCAGCCCGCCGAGAAAGATGTAGATGAGGACGATGACGCCGGTCAGGATAACGCTGGCATGGAAGCTCCAGCCGAGCACCAGCTCCAGCAGCTTCGCCAGCGCGTACATCGAAATCCCTGAAGAGAACACGGTCATGACGGCGAACGTGATGGCGTTCAGCCCGCGCGTCTTCTCATCGAAGCGCAGCTTCAGGTATTCGGGGACCGAGCGCGCGCGCGAGCCGTAGTAGAACGGCATCATGAACAGGCCGACGAACACCATCGCCGGCATGGCGCCCACCCAATAGAAGTGGCTCGTCATGATGCCGTACTTGGCACCCGACGCCCCCATGCCGATGACCTCCTGCGCGCCGAGGTTCGCGGAGATGAACGCCAGTCCCGCGATCCACGCCGGGATCGACCGGCCCGACAGGAAGAAGTCCTCGCTGCTCTTCACGAAGCGCCGCAGTGTCCAGCCGATGCCGAGCACGAACACGAAATAGATCGTGAGCAGGGTGTAATCGAGTGCGCCGAGGTGGATGCGTTCCATCAGCGGACCATCTCGAACACGTAGGCCTGCCTCGCCGCGATCGCCGGCAAGGGCAGGTAGCCCGTGAGCCGTCCGTCATTTCCAACGACGAGCGTCTGCGCCGACGGGCCGCCGAGGAGATTCCGCAGGGCGTAGCGACCGGGCTGAACCGCCTGGTCCGTCGAGTTGAGCGTCACATTCTCGGCGGGTGCACTTCCCAGATTCGCCAGCACGAGCGCCATGTGTGAGGAATCCTTTCGCACGTACGCCATCACCGCGTCGTTGCCGGTCTCGAGCGGCACGAGCGCGCCGTTGCGCAGCGCCGCCGTCGCTTCGCGCAGATGAATCAGCCGGCGGTACAGGTTGAGCAGCGACGTCGTGTCGCGATCCTCCACGGCGACGTTGGCCGTGAACGAATCGGGCTGCAGCGCCTCCCACGGCTTGCCATTCGTGAAACCGGCGGCGGGGGCGAGCGCCCACTGCATCGGCGTCCGCAGCCGCTCGTCCGGCTTGTCGCCGGTCATGCCGATCTCCTCGCCGTAATAGACGAACGGCAGTCCGGGGAGCGTCAGCAGGAGCGTCGCCGAGAGCTTCGCGGCGGCGACGTCGTTGCCGAGTGCCGTCAGCGTGCGCGTCTGGTCGTGGTTGCGCTGGAACGGCGCCCAATGCCACGCGGGCTCCACGCTCTGGAAGCGCACCACCGTGGACAGCAGGTCACCGGCTTTGCCGGATCGAACCGCTGCCATCAATGCTTCGGAAATGGGGAACGCGAAGTACGCATCGAGCTGATCGGGATAGTACGACAGGATCGTGCCGGTGCTGTCCCACACTTCGCCTATTGTGTAGGACTGCGGTGCGATGCGCCGCACATACCCACCAAAGTCGCGCAACACCGCATGCGTACCGGGAGTATTCGAGACCTGATCGCCTTCCTCTACCAGATGCCGCACCGCGTCGAGCCGGAAGCCGTCGGCGCCCATGTCTTTGAGCCAGAACTGCGCCACCTGCTTCATCTCCGCGAGCACGGCGGGATAGTTGTAGTTCAGATCCGGCATCCCGCTCCAGAACAGCCCGAAGTAGTACTCGTCGCGGACCGGCGACTTGTGCCAGTTCGGCGCCGGAGCCTTGGACCAGAGATACCAGTTGCGGTGTGGCGCCGTCGTATCGCGCAGCGCTTCCTGGAACCAGGGATGCTCGCTGGAGGTGTGATTCAGCACCAAATCGACGAGCACCTTGATGCGGCGCTGGTGTGCCGCGCGCACGAACGCCTTGAAATCGCCGTTGGTGCCGTAGTCGGGCTCGACCTTGTAGTAGTTGGTGACGTCGTAGCCGTGATAGCTCGGCGATTCCGCGACCGGCATCAGCCAGATGCAGTCAACGCCCAGCCCCGCGATGTAATCGAGCTTCTTGGTCAGCCCCCAGAGATCGCCAATCCCATTGCCGTCGTTGTCGTAGAACGACCGGACGAACACTTCGTAGCAGGTCGTAGCAAAGGGTTGGGGGGGGGGGGGCCC
>DASZCG010000172.1:0-2009 GCA_035943355.1 Gemmatimonadales bacterium | reverse complement strand
CACACGGCGCGTACAGGTCGCGGCATAGTTCTGGCGGCGACAAGGGGCCGCTGTCCTGGGTGCGACTCCCTCCCATTTACCTGGGACATCCAATCGGTTCCTAACTGAGCCAACCCGATGAGGAGGCCAGCTATGAGATGTCTGCCATTTGCTGCATCCGCCACGCTACTGCTTCTGGCTGCTAGCGCGTGCGAACCCAACCCAGCACCGACCCAGGCGACCGCACCCCGGCCGTCGTTCCAGGCTACGATCGACTCAGGGACGGGTCTCGTCCTCGAGAGTGTGACCGGTCTGTCCCTCCCTCTCATCGGCAGTTTGGGAGACGTCACGGTGAATCAGGCCGTGATTACGAACTTCCAGCTGATCGAGAATACCGTGGGCCAAATCGTAGGGCTGCGGGTCAACGGCGTGCTTCAGCTGACCGGCGGCGTACTCGGTAGCGACGTTGTCACCGAGGATTTCAGCACCGCGGCGAGTGTCACGAGCTCCGGGCCAGGACAGTGCGATGTCGTGACGATCGATCTTGCCCCGATCACCATCGACGCTCTCGGGCTCGCGCAGGTGGACATACCGGCGGCATCCGTGAACGCCCAGGCCTCAGGTGCGGTCGGCAGCCTCCTGTGCAGTCTCGGCAGTCTGTTGAGCGGACCGATTGGGACCGCCACGGACCTCATACACCAAGTTGTCGACACTCTCAATAGCCTGATCTGAAACTGCTCGAGCCCTAGGGCCACGACGGCGTAGCTTCCGCGCGCGGCGCGATATGGGTTTCATGACGGCGCGGCGCCGCATGCGTCATGCCCGCGCCCGCGTGCTGGTGGAGCGCCACGATGTGAGGTGGGCGCTTCAGGTGTCGGCAAGAGAGGAGAGTGGAGAGTACAGGGACTTCCTTCTTTTTCTACCAAAGCGGCAGCGACTTGTCATCCTGAGCGGAGCGCGCGGCACGCGCGCGTAGCGAAGGACCTGCTGTTGGCGTTCGCGCCCGCATCGCACCACCAAAAGCAGGTCCTTCGCGCCTACGTCGCTCAGGATGACAGGCTCCGCGCGCTTGTGTAAGAGAGGAGAGTGGAGAGTACAGGGACTTCCTTAGCCGGAGAGCGTCAGCCACCCCGGGGTGGCGCCGCGGGGGCCGACATTCAATATTGCGGCCCCCTTTCTCGGCATCACATGACGACACCCGACCTGCTGGCCGACGACTCGTGGGCCGTCGACGAGCACTCTCTGAAGGCGTTCGCCGCCACGCTCCAGGCCCCCCCGGCCGAGCGTGCCTGGTACGAGCTGCGGCGCGACGCCGAACGAATCGCGCTGGTCCCGGGCTTCGACCGGCTGATCACGCTCGATTCCAACGCGATCAAGTCGTTGCCGCACCAAATCGACGTCGCCCAGCGGGTGCTGCGTCAGATGGGCGGCCGCGCGATTCTCGCCGACGAAGTGGGTCTCGGCAAGACGATCGAGGCGAGCATCATCTACAAGGAGCTCGCGGTGCGCGGGCTCGCCCGCCGCACGCTGATCCTCACGCCGGCCTCCCTGGTGGGCCAGTGGCGCGGGGAGCTGGCGGAGAAGTTCTTCGAGCGATTCCACACTCCCACGGGCCCCGACGACTGGCAGCACGCCACCAAGGCGATCGTGTCGCACGACCGCGCGCGCGCGCGCCGGCACGCGGAAGAGATTCTGCGGCACCGCTGGGATCTCGTAATCGTGGACGAGGCGCACAAGATCAAGAGCCACCGCGGCGCCACCTATCAGTTCATCGAGAAGATCGAGCGGGTTTTCATCCTGCTCCTCACGGCGACCCCGCTCCAGAACGACCTGCGCGAGCTGTACAACCTCATCACTCTGCTCCGGCCGGGGCAGCTCGGCACGTGGGAGGAGTTCCGCGCCGCGCACCTCGTCTCGGGCGACCACCGCCAGCCCAAAGATCCCGAGGCGCTGCGCGCGCTCACGCAGGAGGTGATGATCCGCACCCGACGCGCGAGCGTCGTGGACGACCTGGACCTGCCGCCGCGCCG
>DASZCG010000171.1:0-4844 GCA_035943355.1 Gemmatimonadales bacterium | reverse complement strand
GGCCCTTTAGGGCACGGCTACAACGATGGCTCAGGGCGGCCGGATCTCGAGGAGAGATCAAGGACGTCCTGGGAGGCTGGAATCCGTGCGCTCAAGCGCCGGCTCGGCCACTACGCGAGCCCTGAAGGGTTCTCACCTTTCTACCGTAACCCCCTTCGCATACAGCGGAAACTCCTCCACCAACGCCGTGACCTCCTCCTTCACCTTCTTCACCGTCCGCTCGTCGCGTTTCGTCAGCACCTGATCGATCAGCTCCGCCACCCGCTCCATCTCTGCGACGCCGAACCCGCGCGTCGTCACCGCCGGCGTCTCCAACCGAATCCCGCTGGTCACGAACGGCGACTGCGGATCGCCGGGAATCGTGTTCTTGTTCACCGTGATCGCCGCGCGATCGAGCAGCTGCTCGGCATCCTTCCCCGTGATGCTCTTCTTGCGCAGATCGACGAGCATCAGGTGGCTGTCCGTGCCGCCTGAGACGATCGCGTAACCCCGCGCGATTAGCGCCGCAGCCAGCGCCTGCGCATTGACCACTACCTGCTTCGCGTACTGCTTGAAGTCCGGCTGCGACGCTTCAAGTAATGCAACAGCCTTCGCCGCGATCACGTGCTCCAGCGGCCCTCCCTGCGTTCCGGGGAAGACCTGCTTGTCCACCGCTTTCGCATGCTCAGCCTTGGACAGAATCATCCCCCCGCGCGGGCCACGCAGCGTCTTGTGCGTCGTAGTCGTCACGATCTGCGCGTGCGGCACCGGCGAGGGGTACGCCCCGCCCGCCACGAGGCCCGCGAAATGCGCCATGTCCACGACCAGCACGGCGCCGACCTCATCGGCGATCGAACGCAGCGTGGCGAAATCGACGATCCGCGCGTACGCGCTGCCGCCGCCGATGATGATCCGCGGCTTCTCCTGCTTTGCAACCTGGCGCACTTCGTCATAATCGATCCGCCCGGTATCCTCGCGGACATGGTACGCCGTCGCCTTGAACAGCGTGCCGGAGAAATTGACCGGCGAGCCGTGGGTCAGATGGCCGCCGTGGGGCAGCGCCAGCCCGAGCAGCGTGTCGCCGAACTTCGCGACCGCGAGATACGCCGCCATGTTCGCCTGCGCGCCCGAGTGGGGCTGCACATTCGCATGCTCGGCGCCGAACAGCTGCTTCGCCCGGTCGATCGCCAGCTGCTCCACCTGATCGACGATCTCGCAGCCACCGTAGTAGCGCTTCCCCGGCAACCCCTCGGCGTACTTGTTCGTCAGCGCCGTGCCCATCGCCTCGAGCACCGCGACGGAGACGAAATTCTCGCTCGCGATCAGCTCGAGCCCATGTTCCTGTCGCGCCACCTCGCGCCGGATGAGCTCCGCAATTTTGGAATCGACTTCGGACAACGGTGCCTGACGATCGGTCATCGTGCCTCAGGGTTTTCCGACCCCGGGCGCAAGCCCGGGGTTCAAAGAACATCGACGTTTCGGTTGTTTGTTAACTCCGGGCTGCCGCCCGGGGTTAGAACACCTAACTACCACAACCTCTATTTCTCGATCTTCTCAATTCTTCGCTGGTGTCTTCCACCCTCGAAGTGCGTGTCCAGCCATTTATGCAGGATGTTCACACCCTGCTCCTCGCTCACGAACTGGGCCGGCAGGACCAGCAGGTTCGAGTTGCCATGCTCTCTGGAGAGCTCCGCGATCTGCTCATTCCATGCCAGCGCCGCGCGCACCTTGGGAAAGCGGTTCGCGGCATACGACATGCCCAGCCCGGTGCCACACGTGAGGACGCCGCGCTGCACCTCGCCACTGCTGACGGCCTTGGCCACAGGCTTGGCGTAGTCCGGATAGTCGTCCGCCGGGTCCAGTGTCTTGGGGCCCACATCAATGGGCTCATACCCCAGCTTCTTGAGCTCGGCGACGAGCCGGTTCTTCAGCGTAAAGCCGACATGATCGGCGCCGATGTAGATCTTCTCAGACAAAGTTCTGCCTCACCTTCGCGATCGCCGCGATGCGCCGCTCGGCCAGCCGGTCCGCCGCGCGATAGCTCGGTATCCCCTCCTCCGCCGCGATCTCGAACACCATGAGAATCGTGTCGTAAATCTCGCCCGCCTTGTTGCGCGCCCGGTCCAGCGTCCACCCCTCGAGCTCGGCGTTCACGTTCACTAATCCGCCGGCATTGATCACATAGTCCGGGGCGTACGTGATGCCGCGCTGCTCCAGCATATCGCCGTGCCGTTCCTCGGCGAGCTGATTGTTCGCCCCGCCCGCCACGATGTCGACTTTGAGCTTGGGAATGGTCTCGTCGTTGATGATGCCGCCGAGCGCGCACGGCGCGAAGATGCTGGCGTCCACGCCGTAAATCTCCTCGGGCGTGACCGGCGTCGCGCGATAGTCGTCGACCACGGCCTTGAGCTTGACCGCATCGATGTCGGTCGCGACCAGCTGCGCCCCTTCCTTATGTAGGAGATCCGCCAGGTAATAGCCGACGTGGCCGCAGCCCTGGATCGCCACCGTTTTGCCGCGCAGCGAATCGTCGCCGTAGCGGTGGTGGGCGCACGCCTTGATCCCCCGATACACGCCGAACGCCGTCACCGGCGACGGGTCGCCCGACTTGCCGATCAATCCGGTGACGTGATCGGTCTCGGCCTTGATGAATTCCATGTCGCCGACCGACGTGCCGACGTCCTCGGCCGTGATGTAGCGCCCGCCGAGCGCTTTCACGTGCCGGCCATGGGCGCGGAAGATCGGCTCGCGATTGCGAATCTTGTTGTCGCCGATGATCACCGACTTGCCACCACCGAGGTTCAGGCCGGCGACGGCGGCTTTGTAAGTCATCCCCCGCGCCAGCCGCAGGCAGTCGATCAACGCGTCACGGTCAGTCGAGTAATTCCAGAAGCGCGTCCCGCCGAGCGCGGGGCCCAGCGTCGTGTCGTGGATGGCGATGATGCCGCGATAGCCGGAGGAGGGCTCGTACACGAGCGACACCTGCTCGTGCTCGTGCTCCTCGAGCAGCGCAAACAGCGCCGTCGCCTCTTCTTTTTTAGCGACCGCGCGTGAGGGCGCGGGCGATGACGACGCGCTGGATTTCGCTGGTACCTTCATAGATCTCGGTGACCTTTGCATCGCGGAAGAGTTTCTCGACGGGGAAATCTCGCATGTATCCGTACCCGCCGAACAGCTGAATCGCCTGTGTCGTGACCCACATCGCCGTCTCGGATGCGAACAGCTTGGCCATGCTGGCGTAGAGCGTGACGTCTTCGCCGGCGTCCTTGCGCGCCGCCGCGCGGTGCGCCAGCGCCCGCGCCGCCTCCGTGCGCGTCGCCATATCGGCCAGCTTGAACTGCACCGCCTGAAAGTCCTGGATCGGCTTGCCGAACTGCTGGCGTTCGGCGCAGAAACGCAGGCAATGCTCAATCGCGCGGCGCGCGATGCCCACCCCCTGCGCACCGATGCCCAGCCGGCCGGCGTCGAGGCCTTCCATCGCGTAGACGAACCCCATGCCCTCCTCGCCCAACATCTGGTCGGCCGGGATGCGCACGTCGGTGAGCGCGATGGCGGCGGTGTTCGAGGCCCGCAGTCCCATCTTATCCTCGGGCTTCGCGGCCGTGTAGCCCGAGGTGCCGGTCGGCACGATGAACGTCGAGATGCCTTTCGCGCCGCGGCGCGCGTTGGGCTGATCGGTGCGCACCATGATCATCATCAGATCGGCCGTGCCCGCGTTCGTGGCCCACGCCTTCGTGCCATTGAGCACCCAATTCTTCCCGTCCTGCGTCGCCTGCGCCCGCAACGACGCGGGGTCCGACCCGGCCTCGGCCTCGGACAGCGCGAAGCCCGCGAGCAGCTCGCCGCGGGCCATCGGCTTGAGCCACCGCTCTTTCTGCGCCGCCGTGCCGTGCTTCACGAGCATCGTCGTCGGAATCGCATTGTGGATGCCGATGGAGACGGCAAAGGCGGCATCGGCGGCAGAGAGCTCCTCCAACGCCATCAGATACGTCAGCGTATCGAGACCCATGCCGTCAAACTCTTCCGGCGTACACATTCCCAGAAAGCCGAGCTTGCCGATTTCGTCGATGACGTCGCGCGGGAAGTGATGGGTGCGGTCCCACTCGGCGGCGAACGGCTCGATCTTCTCGCGGGCGAATTCGCGCGCCAGCTCGACGACCTGACCGCGGATGTCAGTCTCGGTAGGCATAGAACCCCTGCCCCGATTTTCTGCCCAGCCGCCCGGCGGCGACCATTTTCTTGAGCAGCGGGGCCGGCCGGTATTTGTCTTCGCCCAGACCATCCTGGAGCACTTCCATGATCGAAAGACAGACGTCGAGTCCGATCAGATCGGCCAGCGCCAGCGGCCCGAGCGGATGATTCATGCCGAGCTTCATGACCTGATCGACCGCCTCGGGCGTCGCCACGCCTTCCTGCAGGCAGAAGATGGCCTCATTGATCATCGGCATGAGCACGCGGTTCGACACGAATCCCGGCGCGTCATTCACCTCGACCGGTGTCTTGCCGAGTTGCTTCGCGACCTCAAGTACTTTCGAGGTCGTCTCATCCGATGTCTGAAGTCCGCGCACGACCTCGACCAGCTGCATCACGGGTACCGGGTTCATGAAATGCATCCCGATCACGCGATCCGGGCGATCGGTGTGGGCGGCGATCGCGGTGATCGAGATCGAGCTCGTATTACTTGCGAGAATCGTTGCAGGCGGGGAAAGGCGGGAAACGGCGCGGAAGATGTCGAATTTGATTTTCGGATTCTCCGTAGCCGCCTCGACGACAAGGTCTGCGTCCTTACCAGCCTCGATCGCGCTGCTGGTTGTAATGCGCCCTAACAAACCGCGCCGTTCATCCGCAGTGAGACCGCCTTTCTT
>DASZCG010000170.1:0-21084 GCA_035943355.1 Gemmatimonadales bacterium | reverse complement strand
CTTGATGGTAGTCGTCACCGCCGGGCGAACCGCGCAACACGACCCAGGTCTTGCCGCCGTCGATCGAGCGCGACACGGCGACGTTCGACACATACACGACGTCCGGATCCTTGGGATCCACAGCGAGTTTCTCGAAATACCATCCGCGTCCCCACAGCGCGGGATCGGAGGAGAGGCGCGTCCACGTTTCTCCGCCGTCGTCGGACCGGAAGAATCCACCTTGCCGCGGTGTCCTGTCCCGTCCAAAACCCCCCGGTGTGGGCGCTGCTTGCGTCGCGCCAGGCTCGGGCGCCAGGCAGTCCACGACGGCGTACACGCGCCGTGGATTACTCGGCGCGATCGCGATGCCCGTGCGGCCGATGCCTTCGCGCGGCAATCCATCGGTGAGCTGCCGCCAGGTCTCGCCGCCGTCCGTGGACTTATAGATCCCGCCGCCCGGGCCGTTGGTCGGTGCGTAGGTAAACCAGGGCGGTCGGCGGGTATTCCAGAGACCTGCGAAGATCACCTGGGGATTCGCCGGATCGATCACCACGTCGACGGCGCCGACGTTGTCGTTCTTGAAGAGCACCTTGCGCCAGCTCCTGCCGCCGTCCGTCGAGCGGAACACGCCGCGCTCGGGGTTTGCCGCGTAGAGGTGACCGATGGCGGCGACGAACAGGACGTCGGGGTTCGTCGGATGGACGGCGATCTTGCCGATGTGCTGCGTCTCGTCCAGACCGATGTGGGTCCAGGTCTTGCCGGCGTCGGTGGACTTGTACATCCCGTTTCCATAGCCCACCGAATCGCGCAGCGTGGATTCTCCGCTCCCCACGTACAGCACGTCCGGCGTCGAGGGCGCGACGGCGATCGCGCCGATGGAGGCGACGGGCTGCGAGTCGAAAACGGGCTGCCAGACGCGCCCCCCGTCGATCGTCTTCCACACGCCGCCGTTCACCGCGCCGAAATAGAATTCGTTGTTGCGGCCCGGCACGCCCGTCGCCGCGTCCACACGCCCGCCCCGGAACGGACCCAGCATGCGCCAGGTGAGCCCGGAGTACATGTCGGCAGGGATTGGGGCGGCGCTATTCGCGAGCCCCCGCCGCACTCCCAGGCCGGCGCGTGAGTCGGTCAGCAGGCGCTGCAGTGCGGGACTCGCGACGGACAGTGCTCCAAGACGGCTCGCGATCACGAGGAACTCTCGGCGGTCTGTCATCAATCGCTCCGGATCAAGAATCGTTCATGCGCGGGGATGATAGCTCTTGTGCACCGTGCGGAGGTAATCGCGGTCGATGTGCGTGTAGAGCTGGGTGGTCGAGAGATCGGCGTGGCCCAGCATTTCCTGCACCGCCCGCAGATCGGCGCCGCCTTCGAGCAGGTGGGTCGCGAACGTGTGTCGCAGCGTGTGTGGCGTCACCCGCTTGGTGAGTCCGGCTCGGCGGGCGTTGGCCTTGATGATGCCCCACGCGCCGACGCGCGACAACGGCGTGCCGCGGGCGTTCAGAAACACCACGCCCCGGCTCTTGCCGCGATCGAGCCGGGGTCGGACCTCGTGGACGTAGGACGCAATCCGGCCCAACGCGGTTTTGCCGAACGGAATGATGCGCTCCTTCCCGCCCTTTCCAAAAACGCGCACCACCCGTTCCCCGAACGAGATGTCCTGGAGTCTGAGCGAGACCAGCTCGGATACGCGCACTCCCGTCGCATAGGCAAACTCGAGCAAGGCGACGTCGCGCTGCGGGAGCAGTGCGTTGGTGTTGGGGGCATCGAGCAGCTTGCCGACTTCGGTCACCGTGAGGACCGCCGGCAGCGTGCGCCACCGTTTGGGCGATTCGATGCGCTCGCTCGGGTCGCGCGCCGCGATGCCTTCGCCGACCAGGAACTTGAAGTAGGTGCGGATCGCGGAGATCTGGCGGCGAATGGTGGTGGGGGCGAGCCCCAGATCCTTCAGGAAGTAGATGAACTCGCGCAGCTGCGCCGCCGACAGCTGCTGCGGCGTCTTCGCGCCATGGCTCGTGGCATACTCGGCCAGTCGCGTGATGTCGCGCAGGTAGCTGGCGACCGTGTTGCGGCTGTTCCCCGCCTCGAGCGCGAGATAATCCCGAAAGCGCTCGAGGTGGAAGGACCGGGCTACTGAGCCGGAGGAGGCGGAGGGCGACGGAGGCGCCGGCGTGCGATCCATACGACAATTATCACGACAAGGCTTCCCGCCACAATGGCGAGTCCGGTGTTCACCTGCCCCACGAAACGGAGCACGGCACCGATATTGGTGCCGAGGCGGCTCACCAGGAACGTCAGCGCGCCGTAGTACACGGCTGAGGCGAGTGCCATCGGGATCAGTGCACGCGGAGCCGAAACACCGGCAATGCCGGCAAAGGGCATGACGACGGAACGCCAGATGGGCAGGAGTCGCGAAAAGAAGATGCCGTACACCCCGTGGCGACGGTACTGTTCGGCAATCTGTGCGACGGTGTTCGGTGTGAAGATGTGCCTCCCCAGAGCACCGCGTGTCACCACACCGCCATGGCGGCGCGCCAACCCGTACACTGCCGACCCCGATCCGACGTTCGCCAGCCACGCCAGGGCGAAGACCAACCAGGCGTTCATGACGCCACGACCGGAGAGAAAGGCACCCAGCGATACGGCCACGTCGGAGGGAACAGGTGGAAACACATTTTCGACGGCGGCCAACACGGCGATCAGCGCATAGAGTGGCGCTGTCGGAAGCCGCTCCAGAAAGGCAATGAAGTCTGTCAGGAGGCGCTGCCCGGCTCCAGCAGGGTTGCGACTGCCATCACGGCGACGCCTTCCCCGCGCCCGATCCACCCCATGCCCTCATTCGTCTTCGCCTTCACGGACACGTGTCCGGACACTGCGAGCAACGCCTCGGCGAGCCGTTCTTGCATCGCGACGAGGTGCGGCCCGAGTTTGGGTTGCTCGAGGATGACGGTGACGTCGGCGTGCACGAATTGAAATCCCGCTTCGGCTACCTTGAGAAACGCCTTGTTCAAGAGATCGATGGAGCTAGCGTCTTTCCAATGCGGGTCGTCGTTCGGAAACATCCGGCCGATGTCGCCCAGGCCGGCGGCGCCGAGGATGGCGTCGGTGACGGCGTGCGCCACCGCGTCGGCATCGGAGTGGCCGGCCAGACCTTTGGTGTGAGGGATTTCCACGCCGCCGAGGATCAGCTTGCGGCCCGCGGCGAAGGGGTGGGAGTCGTAACCGATGCCGACCCGCATTAGGAGAGCCGTTTCATATGGATGGCTATAATAACAAGCCGGTGGTAGTCTCACGCCATGTCTACGACAACTCTCCGTGCCAGCCGCGCCTTTGGCGCCCTGCTCCTCGTTCCGGCGCTCGCCACGGCCCAGCGCCCGACGCTCTCCACCGCGGTGAAGCAATACGTCGCGGTCGACACGCCGGTGGTGGCCCTCACCCATGTGCGCGTCATTGACGGCACCGGCGCCGCGCCCAAAGAAGACCAGACACTGATCATCCGCGACGGGAACATCGTCGCGCTCGGCGCCGGCCGCTCGATCAAAGTGCCGGAGGGGGCGCAGGTCATGGACCTGACGGGGAAGTCCGTGATCCCGGGTCTCGTGATGATGCACGAGCACCTCTACTACCCGACCGGCCCCGGCGTCTACGGCGCCGATTACGTGAGCTTCTCGCGGCTGTATTTGGCGGGCGGCGTTACGTCGATGCGGACCGGCGGGAATGTCGGCGGCTACGCCGACCTCAACCTCGCGGCGGCGGTCAAGGCGGGGAGCCAGGTGGGACCCTGGATCGACGCCACCGCTCCCTACGTGAACGGCCCGTCCCCCTTCACGCAGATGTACGCCTTGAAGGACTCGGCCGATGCGCGCCGCTTCGTGGCATTCTGGGCGGACGCGGGCGCGACGTCGCTCAAAGCATACATGAACATCACCCGCGCCGAGCTCGCCGCAGCGGTGGATGAAGCGCACCGGCGCGGACTCAAGATCACGGGCCATCTCTGTTCGGTCACCTATCGGGAAGCCGCCGATCTTGGCATCGACGACTTGGAGCACGGCTTCTTCGTCGCCACCGACTTCGTCAAGGACAAGCAGCCTGACCTCTGTCCCGGACAGAACGTGGGGATGACGGCCCTCGGCGCCGTCGATCCGAAATCGCCCGAGTTCACCTCGCTCGTGCAGTACCTCATCGCGCATCACGTCGCGGTCACATCGACGCAGACCGTGTTCGAGACCTTCACGCCCGGGCAACCGGTGCCCCCCGGACTCGACGTGCTCGATCCGGTTCTCAAGACGCAGTACGACCAGCAATACGCACGGGTGCAGCAGAGCACGACGTCGCCGTTCGCCAAGCTGCTGGCGCTCGATCGCGCGATGGAAGTGGCGTTCTTCCGCGCCGGCGGGTTGCTGCTCGCGGGGACCGACCCGACGGGCGGCGGCGGAGTGGTCCCCGGCTATTCCGACCAGCGGCAGGCCGAGCTGCTCGTCGAGAGCGGGCTGACGCCGCTCGAGGCGATCAAGGTTTGTACGCTGAACGGGGCGACGTATCTCGGCCGGGCGGATCGCATCGGCTCCATTGCGGTGGGCAAACAGGCCGACCTCGTGGTGATCGACGGCAATCCCGCGGCCACGATTTCGGATATCGCGCACGTGACGCTGGTGTTCAAACAGGGCGTGGGGTACGACCCGAGTAAGCTGATTGAGTCGGTGCGCGGGAGGGTCGGGCTGTTTTAACCACTCCCCTTCTTTTCTCTTCGCAGTAACGCGCGGATGTCATCCTGAGCGAAGCGCGCGGGACGCGCGCGCCGCGAAGGACCTGCTTCTATTGGGCACGCGCGCGAAGCAAGAGCAGGTCCTTCGGTCAGCGCTTGCGCGCGCTTCCCTCAGGATGACAAAGCATTGCGCTTTTGAAAAAAGAAAGAAAGAGAAAACGGATTGGCTAGCTCAGTTACCCTTTCAGAATTCGAATAGCGAGGTGCGCTGCGTTCTTGGCGTTGTCGATGCCGACCGTGGCCACGGGGACGCCGGGCGGCACCTGCACCGTCGCCAGCAGCGCGTCGAGACCGTTGAGCGGTCCGACGGCGAAGGGAACGCCGATCACCGGGAGATCCGTCAGGGAGGCGGCGAACCCCGGCAGCGCGGCGGAGAGACCGGCACCCGCGATCACAACCTTGAAGCCTTTCTTGCGGGCATTCTTTACCAGGTCACCGGTCTGCTCGGGCTGTCGATGTGCCGAGGAGGCGTAGAATTCGTAGGAGAAGCCGGCCTTCGTCAGGATCTCGAACGCCGGCTCGATTCGTGGCTTGTCGGACTCGGACCCGACGAGGATAAGCACATCAGGCACTAGGCCGCATCCTCGAGGATCGTGTAGTCCTGCTTCCGCTTCTTGGGAGTGTAGCCCGCATCCGCGATGAGGCGCTGCATCTCGCTCAACGTTGTCCGGTACGTCGTGCCCGCGGCCGAGACAACGTTCTCTTCCATCATCAGAGAGCCGAAGTCGTTGGCGCCGAACCGCAGCGCGACCTGGCCGATCTTCATGCCCATCGTCACCCACGAAGCCTGGATGTTGGGCACGTCCTCGAGCACGATGCGCGCGATCGCCTGCGTCTTCAGATACGTCATGGCGTCGGTCTTGGGCAGATGCGCGAGCTCGGAATTCTCGGGCTGGAGCGGCCAGCAGATGAAGGCGGTGAAGCCCCGGGTCTTGCGCTGCACCGCGCGCACGCGGAACAAATGTTCGATGCGGTCGGCGAGCGTCTCACCGAGGCCGTACATCATCGTGACGGAGGTCTTGAGGCCGAGCCGGTGCGCGATTTCCATCACCTCGAGCCACCGATCGGCGCCGGCCTTCTTGCGGGCCACCTGATCGCGGATGTTCTGGACCAGGATCTCGCCGCCGCCGCCCGGAATCGAGTCGAGCCCGGCGGCCATGAGCTGCTTGATCACTTCCTCGATCGTCATGCCGAATCGTCCGGCAAAGAAGTCCACTTCCGACGGCGAGAATCCGTGAATGTGGATCGGGTGGTGGCGCTTGATGTAGCGCAGCAGATCGAGGTACCACTCGAACGGGATGTAGGGGTTGTGCCCGCCCTGCATCAGGATTTGCACGCCGCCGATCGACTTCAGCTCGTCGATTTTGCGGCCGATCTCTTCGTAGGAGAGGAGGTACCCCTCGGGATGCTTCGGACGACGATAGAACGCGCAGAACTTGCAGTCGGCGACGCACACGTTCGTGTAATTGATGTTCCGGTCGATGATGTACGTGACGACGTTCTCCGGATGCAGCTTCCAGCGCACGTCATCGGCGAGCCGCCCCAGCTCGAGCAGCGACGCCTTCTCGTACAACTCGAGGTAGGAGCGGAATTCGGAGCTTGCGCGATCGACCATCAGGCCACCTGCACGAATTGCAGCGAGCCGTCGGGCACGATGCCTACGGCGGCCAGCCGCCGGAAGAAATCGGTGAGCCCGGCGAGATGCTTGTACGAGAGGGCGTAGTCGAGGCCGCCGAGGTAGTCTCGGCAGGCGGAGACCGGCACGCGGGTCACGCGGGCCGCGTCCTGGGCGAGCTCATCGAGGTGTGCGAGACCCCAGGCGCGGGATGCGAGGAGCGCCGCATGGCCCCGTTGTACGGCAGCGGGGCTCGCGGCTCTACGAGCGGCCCAGACCGCGAATACAAAGGGCAGTCCCGTCCACCGTTTCCATTCCTCGCCGAGATCATAGCGATGACGGTAGGTACCCCGTGCCGCGAGCGTCAGGGCGGCGTCGCCGATGACCAACACCGCTTCGTGGGGCAGCTCGGCGAGTCCCGTGAGGTCCTGCGCTTCGGCGCGCGCCGCTGCAAACCGTGGCGTGATCTTCCACACGTTGCGGCACAGGAGCTCGAGGAGCGCCACCGAGGTGCGCGACGACGCGCTCAGCAGCACGGTGCGCCCATCGAGCTCCGTCACCGGACGCTTCGAGCACAGCGCCACACTGCGCACCGGCCCATCGCACGAGATCGCGAGATCGGGGAGCAGGACGAGCTCCTTGGCGTGCCGCGCGTACTCGATCGCGCTGATCACACTGACATCGAGCTCGCCGGCGACCAGCAAGTCATTGAGCTCCGACGGCGTACCCGTGACCAACTCCGCGCCCGTGGGAAGCGAGACGATTCCTTGGTCAATCGCGCTGTAGACCGGCGCACAGTTGATGTAGCCGATGCGTCCAATCCTCATTCGGCGCCATCCACAACCGTGGCCACCGGTTGCTTTCCCCGCGCTGCCGCGTGGGGTCTGTGCGAGATCTGAAATAGCGAGCCTTGCGGCGCCGGACCCTCCGGGCGCACCGGCTCGGCCTGCGGCTTCGGCTCGTAGCCCTCGAAGCTGCGCACCGTCTGATACAGCGAATCGCGCTCGACCGGTTCCTTCCCAGCACCACGAATCAACGTGATGATCTGATCGTACGACAGCCACATCGCGGTCTGCGCGCCCGCTTCGTGGTAGACGCGCTCGAACACGACCGTTCCCTCGAGATCGTCGCAGCCGAACGTCAGCGCCACCTGCGAGATGAACGGCGTCACCATCGGCCAGTGCGTCTTGACATGGGGAATGTTGTCGAGCAGCAACCGCCCCACGGCGATGTTCTTGAGATCGTCGAACCCGGTCGTTGCCGTGCCCGTGCGGCCCAGCGTCTCGCCCAATTCGTTGTGGTCGGGATGATAGGCCAGCGGGATGTACGTGAGGAATCCGCCGGTCTCATCCTGGAGGGCGCGCAGCGCCAGCAGGTGATCGACGCGATCCTCGAGTGTCTCGACGTGACCGTAGAGCATGGTGCAATTGGATGGTATGCCGAGCTGGTGCGCTTCGCGGTGCACGGCGAGCCACTCTTCGCCGGTGAGCTTGCGGTCGGCGATCGTGGCGCGCGCGGCTGGTGAAAACACTTCGGCGCCCCCGCCGGGGAGCGTGCTCACGCCCGCCTCCTTCATCGCGACGAGGACGTCGCGCGTGCTGATTCCCTCGATCCGGGCGAGATGCGCCACCTCGACGGCGGTGAGCGCCTTGATCATGACCTCGGGATGGCGCTGCTTCAGGCCGCGGAACATGTCGAGGTAGTACGACAGCGCGAGCTTGGGATGCAGGCCGCCGACGATGTGGAACTCGCGTGTCGGGTTGTCTGTCGCGGCGCCGGCCTCGGCGAAGACCTCGTCGAGACTCCGCGTGTAGGCGCCGTCTTCCTTGGGCATCCGCGCGAACGAGCAGAACACGCACGTGTTGCGCAGGATGCAGACGTTGGTCGGATTGATGTGCTGGTTGGCGGCGAAGTAGACGCGGTTGCCGTTCCTGCGCTGGTTCGCCACGTCGGACAACCGGCCGATGGTCAGGAGGTCCGGTGACGCAAACAGCGCGAGGCCATCGGCGCGCGTGAGCCGCTCGCCGCGCTCGACCTTTTGCGCTATCGGGAGGAGTGCCGGATCGCGCTGTGTCATGGCAGGAGGTCGAAAGCCCAGATGGGAGTCGGATTGCCGGGGATCACGATGTACGCGCGATCGTGGAGATCGTCTAGGCTGACCACGCCCGAGAAGCAGGGACCCGTCTGCATGTCGGGGCAGCCGTCGCCGGTGGGCAGAATACCGAGCAGCTCGAGCGTGCTGGCGCGGTATACCACGATGGCGAGGTTCGAGGCAGTCGCTGCGCCCACCAGGAGCTCGCCGCCGCCAACGCCTTCGCGGTACGCGATCCCCATCCCTTGCAGGCCGTTCGGCAGCGCCTTGCGGGCGATGAGGGCGCCGGTCGCTGCATTGACCGCGATGACGGTATCCGAACCGGGCAGCTGACCACCGACCACATACAGCGTGTTCACATTCGTCGAGAATGCAGCGGCTTCCGTGAATGGCACTGGGAGGGTGAAGGCGACTAACCCGGTGGCATTATCCCACACCGGGACTCCGCTTCCGCCGGCAATGCTCGTGGCCAGTGTCGTGCGGTTGCCCGTGGGGGACATATACACGGCCCACGGAGACTCCGTCGGCACCGGTGCCAGCGTGCCGCCGGTGTCATAGCGGACGAACGAGTCGTGGCTGTCGGTCATCAGCCAGGCACCGGGTTTCAGCAGCGACACCTGCCGGGTGAATCCGGTGCCGGCCCAGAGCATCGAATCGATGATGACTGGTGCATCGACGAGGAGCGTGGCGAGTCGAAGCGAATCGGTCGCGTCCCGGACCGTAAACGCTCCGGGGATGACGCTTGGCGCCAAGCCGTACTGCGTGTTGCTCGGCTCACGGAGCGTGAGGACCTGCGAGGTTCCCGGCACGACGCGCAGGCGTACCACGGGCTCACGATTGGCCGTGCCGGTGAACGAGCCGCCGAGCACGAACGGCGCGCCCGCTGAATCGGTGGCGAGCAACTCACCATACAATGCCGGCGTGACGGTCCGCTTTCCAGTGAAGCCCACGCGCTCGATCGTCCCGACGCTGTCGTGACGGGTGCCCCGCACCAGCGAAAGCGTGACTTGCCCGGAGGGGCCCGGCGGGAGCTGCGCGAGCACGGTCGAGTCATTCACCAGCGACAGCAGCGGCAGGGTATCGGTGCCGGCGACGATAATCAGTAAGTGGAAGTAGTCGACAAAGAACTGCGACCGGATAGTGATGGTTCCGCCGCTCCACTGCGTGGCGGGCGTGAAGGAGAATTCGGGAAGCGTCGGCTCGATCGAATCCTTGCAGCCTGCTGCAACGATGGACGCGACGACGAGCGCGCGCAGAGCCGCGCGCGTGTTCACACAGCCGCCCGGCGCACCGCCAGCGTGACGTTGTGTCCGCCGAACCCGAACGAGTTCGAGAGCGCGACGTCGATCTGACGCTGCACCGCCTTGTTCGGCGCCGAATCGAGGTCGCACGCCGGGTCCGGATTGAACTGATTGATCGTCGGCGGGATCACGCCGTCCCGCAGTGCGAGCGCACAGATCGCGAATTCGAACGCGCCGGCCGCGCCCAGCAGGTGCCCGGTCATCGACTTGGTGGAGCCGAAGATCAATTTGCGAGCGTGGTCGCCGAACACAGTTTTCACGGCCGCGGTTTCGGCGGCGTCGCCGTGCGGCGTGGAGGTGCCGTGCGCGTTGATGTAGCCGATGTCCTCGGGACGGAGATTGCCGCTCTGCATTGCGAGCCGCATCGCTTCCTGCGCGCCCGACCCATCCGGCGCGGGGGCGGTGATGTGATAGGCGTCGGCGGTCGCGCCGTAGCCCACCATCTCGGCGATGATGTTCGCGCCGCGTCCCTTGGCCCGCTCCCACTCCTCGAGGATCACGACGGCGGCTCCATCGCCCATCACGAACCCGTCGCGGTCCTTGTCGAAGGGCCGGCTTGCGGTCTGCGGATCGTCGTTCCGCTCCGACAACGCCTTCATGTTGGCGAAGCTGGCGAGCGCGAGCGGTGTAATCGCGGCTTCCGCGCCGCCCGCGACCATCACATCGGCCTTGTTCTCACGAATCAGTTCGAAGGCGTCACCGAGGGAGTGGCCCGACGAGGCGCAGGCCGAGACGGTGCAGTAGCAGGGACCCTGAAACCCGAAGCGCATCGACACGATGGCCGACGCCACGTTCGCCATGAACATCGGGACGAAGAAAGGCGATACGCGCCCCGGACCCTTTTCGATGAAGGCCCGCATGTTCTCTTCGAATGTCGCGATGCCGCCGGTGCCGCTGCCGATGATCACGCCGATCCGCTTGGGATCGAGCGGGCTCTTTTCCAGGCAGGCGTCGCGCACTGCCTGAACGGCAGCGCCCATCGCGAACTGGGAGAAGAGGTCGTAGCGGCGGGCTTCCTTCTTCTCGATGTAGAGGAGCGGATCGTACCCCTTCACTTCGCAGGCGAAGTGCACCGGCAGCTGCGCGGAATCAAAGCGCGTGATCGGGCCCGCGCCCGACTGTCCGGCGACGAGGGCGGCCCAGGAGCTCGCGACGTCGTTGCCCACCGGCGTCACGAGTCCGATCCCCGTGACCGCCACCCGCCGGGGGGGGCGGGTCACTACTTGCCTTTCCCCATCTTTTCATGGAGATAGGTCATCGCCGCCCCAACGGTGCGGAGCTTCTCCGCCTCCTCGTCCGGGATGTCGATGTCGAATTCCTTCTCGAACGCCATGACGAGCTCGACCGTGTCGAGGCTGTCGGCTCCCAGGTCCTCCATGAAGCTCGCGTCGTTGGTGAGCTTATCACGCTCAACGCCCAGCTCTTCGACAATGATGTCTTTGACCTTCTCTTCGAGCTGCTTCATGTCCATTGCCATGGGTGACCCTCAAGGAAGGTAAGGTGACTCACATCACCATTCCGCCATCGACGACCAGGACCTGCCCCGTAATGTAGCTGGCCATGTCGGAGGCGAGAAAGAGGACGGCGGCCGCGATGTCAGGCCCCTGCCCGAGCCGTCCCAGGGGAATGTTGTCCATCAGGTACTTCTTGGCCTCGGCGGAGATACCCCGCGTCAGCTCGGTATCGATATAGCCCGGTGCGACGGCGTTGACCAGCACATTGCGCGATGCCAACTCTTTGGCCACGGACTTCGTGAACCCGATCATCCCCGCCTTGGACGCAGAGTAATTCGACTGCCCTTTATTGCCGTTGAGCCCCACGACGCTCGTGATGTTGATGACCCGGCCCCAGCGGCGCTTGATCATGCCGCGCGCCGCGTACTTCGTCATGAGGAACGCGCCCTTCAGGTTCGTGTCCATCACGCTGTCCCAGTCGGACTCGGTCAGCAGAAACAGCAGGTTGTCCTTGGTGAAGCCGGCGTTGTTCACCAGGACGTCGATCTGCCCGAAGTCCTTCTCGACCGCTTTCGCAAATGCCTCGACCTGCGCCGCGGCGCTCACATCGCAGGCGTACCCGCGGGCGCCTGCCCCGAGCGCTTGTGCGGTCTCTTGCGCTTTCGCGCCATCACGGGCGCACAGGGCCACCGTGGCGCCGGCGCCGGCGAACGCCTTGCAGATATCGAGGCCGATGCCGCGTGACCCGCCCGTGACGAGCGCAATCTTGCCCGAGAGGTCGAGCGTCACGCTGCTTCCATGAATCTGCTTACCTCGTCCGCCGTCCCGAGGCTGACCACGTTCGCGCCGGGCACGATGCGCTTCAAGAGCCCGGCGAGCACGGTCCCCGGACCGATCTCTACGAAGCGCGGCCCTTCCCCGCCCATGCGTGCGATGTGCTCCATGCAGTCCACCCAGCGCACGGGCGCGGTGAGCTGATCGGCGAGAAGGCGGCGGGCCCTGCCCGCGTCCTTCACCGCCTCGGCCGTTGCATTGGCGACGACGGGAAACGCGGGATCGCGGAAGGCAGCGCGCTCGAGCGCCAGCTGCAGATGGTTCTTGGCCGGGCCCATCAACGGCGAATGGAACGCGCCGCTGACGTTGAGCGGGATCACCCGCTTCGCGCCGCGCTTCTTACAGACCATACCGGCGCGCGTCACGGCTTCGGGGTCGCCCGAGATCACGGTCTGATCGGGGGCGTTGATGTTCGCGGCGACGGCGAGGCTCGCTTGCTGTGAGGCTTCCGCGCAGGCGGCCTCCACGTCTTTCGTCGCAAGACCGAGGACCGCGGCCATCGTGCCAGGACGCTCGTCTCCCGCCTTCTGCATGAGGTCACCGCGCCGGCGCACGAGCTTCGCCGCTTCCGGAGCATCGAGTGCGTTGGCGGTGACATAGGCCGAGTACTCGCCGAGGGAGTGCCCGGCGGCTGCCGCGACCGCGCCGGCGACTTTCGCGCCGACGACGGCGAACACAGCGGCCGTGTGCGCGAGAATGGCGGGCTGCGCGTTCTGCGTGGACGTGAGCTCGTCCTCCGGGCCTGTGAACATGAGGCCCGAGAGCGCGATGCCGAGCGCCGCATCGATTGCCGAGAAGGTGTCGCGTGCTGCCGGAAAGCGTTCCGCCAGATCTTTTCCCATGCCGACTTTTTGCGCGCCCTGACCGGGGCAGAGCCAGATCGTGCTTACCACCGCACGACCATGCTGCCCCACGTGAAGCCGGCGCCGAATGCGCAGAACATCACCGTCATGCCGGGCTGCAGGCGGCCGCACTTGACCGCCTCATCGAGCGCGATGGCGATCGACGCGGCGGACGTGTTGCCGAAGCGGTCCACGTTCACATACACCTTGTCCATCGGCATGCCGGCGTGCTTCGCGGTGGCTTCGATGATGCGGATGTTGGCTTGGTGGGGGATGAGCAGATCGATCTGGCCGGCGGTGAGTCCGGCGCGCTCGAGCGCGTGATCACAGGCGTCCGCCATGGACAGGACGGCGGCTTTGAACACCTCGCGGCCCGCCATCTTGATGAAGTAGCTGTGATCCTTCAACAGCGCTTCGCTCGGCGGATGCGACGCACCGCCGCCCGGCCGGTACAGCAACTCGGCCAGCGTGCCGTCCGACTTCAAGTACGTCGACAGGATGCCGCGGCCGTTGGTGCTCTTGCGCACGATCGTGGCGCCGGCGCCGTCGCCGAACAACACCGCCGTCGTGCGGTCGCTCCAATCCATGATGCTCGTGAGCTTCTCGGCCGCGATCACCAGAACGTGATTCGCCTGCTCCGCTGCAATGATGCCTTCCGCCGTGGTCAGCGCATACACGAAGCCGGAGCACGCCGCACCGACATCGAACGCCGCGGCGTTCTTGGCGCCGAGCGTCGCCTGCAGGTCGCAGGCCTGCGACGGCAACAACCGGTCCGGCGACGCCGTCGCATAGATGATCGCGTCGATGTCGAGGGGCGTGAGGCCGGTCTCGCCCAAGACCTGCAGCGCGGCGGCCTTCCCCATGAAGGCGTTGGTCTCTTCCTTGCTGGAGACGCGGCGTTCGCGAATGCCGGTGCGCTCCCGAATCCACTCGTCCGACGTGTCGAGGAACTTCGAGAACTCGTCGTTCGTCATCACGCGCGGAGGCGCGTAGCTGCCCGTTCCCCACAGCTCGGCGAACGGGCGCTTCATGCCGGCACCTTCCCCTCGGCGAACTCGGCGGCGATGTCGTCGGAGAGGTGGCTGCGCACGGCCTGGAGAGCCACGCGGATGGCGTTCTTGATGGCCTTGGCGGGTGAAGCGCCGTGACAGATGATCACCACGCCCTGTACGCCGAGCAGCGGCGCGCCGCCGTAGGTGGCATAGTCGAGGACGTTGAGGACGTTGCCCATCTCGGGGCGTTGCAGCACGTCCGGAGCTTCGCGCCTGATGAGCGACACGAACACGCGGCCCGCGGACTCATAGAACTTCAGCACGACGTTCCCGACGAAGCCGTCACATGTCACGACATCGAGCCGCTTGCCGCGGGCTTCTCCCACGGGGATATCGCGACCTTCGACGTTGCCGATGTAGTTGATGCCGGGGGTTTTCTTCAGGAGCTGATGGGCTTCCTTGACGACTGCGTTGCCCTTCTCGTCTTCCTCGCCGATGTTCAGCAGCCCAACAGTGGCATTGGCGCGGCCCAGAACATCGCGCGCGTACACCGAGCCCAGGTGCGCGAAGCCGACCAGCTCACGAGCGTCGCAGTCGACGTTGGCGCCGCCGTCCACTACCAGGACCGGCTCGCCGGCGCTGGGGAACAGCGCGCCGATGGCGGCGCGTTGGACGCCGGGGTGCAGGCGCAACAGCAGCGTTGCGGCGGCCATGACGGCCCCGGTATTCCCCGCCGAGATAAACGCGTCGGATTTTGCCTTTTTCTGCAGCCCCAGGCCGACGGCGATCGAGGAACGGGGTTTGCCTCGTACCGCGGCAAGCGGCTTGTCCCCCATGCCGACCACCTCCGGCGCGTCGACGATCTCGATACGACCCCGGTCGACTCCGGAATGCTTGGCCAGCGCTGCTTCGATGTCACCTTTGCGACCCACAAGCTGAACGTGGAACTCGGGCGGCAGCTCCTGCAGCGCCTGCACCGTGCCTTCCACTTCGACTTGTGGGGCGTTGTCGCTACCCATCGCGTCCAACGCGATGCGGATCATTAGTCCTCGACGGTCACCCGCTGCTCGCCGTTGTAATACCCACAGGTCGGGCAGACACGATGGGGCTGCTTCATGTCGCCACAGCGCGGACAGGGCTGCAGCGTGGGGCGAACCGCCTTGTAGTGTGTGCGGCGCGCGCGCTTCTTGCGCTTCGAGGTTCTGCGCTTGGGTACTGCCATTACGATCGTCCTTTGTTAAGAGCGGAGCTTGTCTTTCAGCGCTTTCAGCGGCTGCCAGCGGGCGTCGGTTGCAGGCACACAATCACACGGGCTGGCGTTCCGGTCTTTCCCGCACTGCGGGCACAGCCCCTTACAGTCGTCCCGGCACAGGACATACCGCGGGGCCGCCAGCACCAGTTCCTCGCGGATGGCCGGGGTAACGTCGATTTCCGTGACCTCCGGCGGCACGGGATAGGAATCAGGATCCTCGGCCTCGGGGTCCTGCGTGAACAGCGCTCCAATTTCCAGATTCAAAGGCGTGGCGACTGGGGTAAGACAGCGGCGGCACTCCCCCTCGACCACCGTGCGTAGCCTGCCTTGCCAGTAGAATCGTCCCTCGCCTATCGACTGCAGTCGCCCATCCACCGCCACCGGTTCGCGCAGCAGCGGGATGTCGATCCCTTCCAACGCCGAGTCGTCCTGCTTGACTTCGCCACGCGTTTCGACGGCCCCTGCCCGGGCCAACTCACGCAAATCGACTCGCAACATGGTGAGCGAACCTAAACCCTTGTGGCACTTGCGTCAACGGCATCAGGGCGGTCCGTAAAGCGGGAAGAAAAAGCTCACTTCCCGTGCCGCATTCTCGGTGGAGTCGGACGCGTGAATGGCGTTGCGCTCCTTCGACTGGGCGTACAGGCGTCGGATGGTACCGGGCTTCGCCTGGGCAGGGTCGGTCGCGCCGATCACGTCCCGGAGGTGCGAGACGGCGTTGTCGCGCTCGAGCGCCAAGGCGAGCGCTGGTCCCGACGTCATGAAGGTGACGAGGGGCCGGAAGAACGGCCGCTCGCGATGCACGGCGTAAAACTGCTCGGCCCGTTCCTGGGTCAGGTTCACCATCTCCGCGGCTCGAATCCGGAATCCCTCCGTCTCGAGATGGGCGATGATCTTGCCCGTGTGACCGGCGGCGACGGCGTCGGGCTTTATGATCGCTAACGTCAGCATTAGAGCTCGTGATAGGGTGTGAGGTGTCTGGTTTCAGGGGTTTGCGACGAGGCGGCGAATGAGATCAGCGCGGGTCAGGAAGCCGACGACGACCCCCTCGCGCACCACGGGGAAGCGATCCACATCCTTGTTGTTCATCAGATTGGCCACGTCGCTGAGCGTCTGCTCCTCCGAAACGCACAGCACGGCGCGCGACATGACGTCACGCACCGGCAATGCGCGCGGATCGCCCCCGCCGGACGACTGGTGACCGGCGGCCATGGAGGCAGGCATCGCACGGAACTTCCCACTCTTCGTTTTCTGGAGGTAGTCGGGGATCAGATACTTCAGCAGCTCGCGATGCGTGACCATGCCGACCAGCGAGCCGTTGTCGCCTACGACCGGCAACGCGCGCACGTCCTTTTCCATCATCATGCGGGCGACGTCGCCGAGGCTCTGCTCGGGGCGCGCCGACAGCACGTGCGGCGTCATCAAGTCGCGCACGGTGAGGTGCGTCGGCAGCTCGACACCCTGCAGCGCGCCGATCTGGATCAACTGCTCCGGTGTCTTGGCGGCGAGCACGGCGAGCACCGTCGTGGGATCCGACAACAGGCGGGCGAAGGCGCCCACGACCTGGAGATAGGTCGGTGTCTCCCGCGGTGGTGCCACAATCAGGATGACGATCCGTGCCGAGCGGTTGACGTCCTTTTCCCAGCGAATGGGCGTCAGCGAGACACCGACCGCCGTCGCCAGTCTCCGGGCCGCCTCGGTGCGGAAGTGCGGCAGGAAGGCGTGCTCGCCCACACTCACCATGTCTTCCGGCCACGCGTTGCGAATCACCGCGTTGAGCCGGTTGGCCTCGCTCACGACGCCGCTCGCGATCAGCCGCTCGGCGAGGCGTTCCGTGGCTTCGCGCACCGTCTGCGCGGTGAGCGGGACCACGACGTGCTGCAGCTCGACGACGTCCTGCAACCTCACATGCGCTCCTTCAGCAACGGAACGACGTCTGCAGGTCGTTGCATCACGCTGATACCGGCTTTCTCGAAGGCCGCCATCTTCTCGGCGGCCGTGCCCGACGAGCCGGAAATGATGGCACCGGCGTGCCCCATCCGCCGTCCGGGAGGCGCCGTCTGACCGGCGATGAATCCCACGATGGGCTTCTTGACCTCTCGCTTGGCGTATTCCGCCGCCTGCTGCTCATCGGTTCCGCCGATCTCGCCGATCATGACGATGGCATCCGTTGCGGCGTCGGCCTGGAATGCCGCCAGGCAGTCGATGAAGTTCGTGCCGATGAGCGGATCGCCCCCGATGCCGATGCACGTCGACTGCCCCAGCCCGTGCGTCGACAGCTGGTGGACGATTTCGTAGGTCAGCGTGCCGCTGCGCGACACGACGCCGATTGTGCCCGGTTTGCAGATGTTGCCCGGAATGATGCCGACCTTGCTCTTGCCCGGCGAGATGAGCCCGGGGCAGTTCGGGCCGACCAGCCGCACCCCCCGCTCGTGCACGAATGGAAGCACGCGCGTCATGTCCAGCACCGGGATTCCTTCCGTGATACAGACGATCAGCTTGATGCCGGCATCGGCGGCTTCGAAGATGGCGGATGCGGCGACGGCCGCGGGCACGTAGATGACCGACGTGTTCGCCCTGGTCGCGGCCACGGCTTCCGCGACGGTATTGAACACCGGCACAGCATCCGCGAACTTCTGGCCACCCTTCCCCGGGGTCACGCCGGCTACGACCTGCGTGCCGTATTCCATCATCTGCGTGGTATGGAACGAGCCGTCTCGCCCGGTGATGCCCTGTACGACGAGGCGCGTTGCCTTATCGATGAACGTGCTCACGCGGCGCCCTTCAGTGTTGCCACGGCCTGCTTGACCGCTTCGTCCATGTCGGTGAGCGCCGAGAAACCGGCCTTCCGCAGAATCTCGACACCCAGCTGCTCGTTCGTCCCGGTGAGGCGGATGACGATCGGCACCTTTAGGGTGAACTCGCGCGTCGCCTGCACGATGCCGGTGGCGACGTCATCGCCGCGTGTGATACCGCCGAAAATATTGAAGAGGATGACCTTCACCCGCGGATCGGAGGTGATGATGCGCAGGGCGCTCACGACCTTCTGGGGATTGGAGCTGCCTCCGATGTCGAGGAAATTCGCGGGCTCGCCGCCGTAGTACTTCACCAGATCCATCGTGGCCATCGCCAGGCCCGCCCCATTGACGCAACAGCCGACCGTTCCTTCCAGCTTGATGAACGTCAGCCCCGCCTCGCGCGCGGCGACCTCCTCGGGCGCTTCCGCCGACACGTCGCGCAGCGCGGCGATTTCGGGGCGGCGCTCGAGCTCGTTGTCGTCGATCGCGATCTTCGCGTCGAGCGCCTGCACAACGCCATCTCCCGTGGTGACGAGCGGGTTGATCTCCGCGAGCGATGCGCCGACGCCGTACACGGCAGTGTAGAGCTTCTGCATGATGTCGGCGGCGGCGCGCGCCTGCTTCACGTCCGTGTACAGCGCAAAGCCGAGCATCGTGGCTTGATGGGCCAGCAGGCCGTAGCGGGGATCGACGGCAAGCCGGTGGATCTTCTCGGGCATCTTTGCTGCGACCTCTTCGATGTCGATGCCGCCCGCCGGGCTCACCATCAGCACCGGCCGCTGTGACGTGCGATCGACGATGATGCCGACGTAACTCTCCGACGCGATTGCGGCGGCCGGCGCGATCAGCACCTTCTGCACCGTCAGGCCCTTGATCGTCATGCCGAGAATCGCCTTGGCATGCGCCTCTGCTTCGGCCGCCGTCTTGGCGAGCTTCACGCCACCCGCCTTGCCCCTCCCGCCGGCGTGCACCTGAGCCTTCACGACGACGCTGCCACCGAAGCGCTCGGCAAGGGCGCGCGCGTCCGCGGGCGTCGTCGCCACCTCGCCGGGCGGTACGGGGATGCCGTAACGGCGCAGGATATCGCGCGCCTGGTACTCGTGCAGATTCACTCGTGCTCCTTCGTAATCGTGGTTCCGGCCGTTCCCTGGAGCGCGGCGAGCCCGTCGGCCAACTCGGCGATGATCGCGCGCTCGCCCCCGGTGCGCACGAAATCCGCGGCCGCTTCCACCTTGGGGCGCATGCTGCCGGTGCCCAGCGTCTTCCCCGCGAGCAGATGATCTGCCTGCGCCAGCGTGAGCCGCCGAATCGCTTCCTGGCGCGGCGTGCCGTATTCCCGGTAGACGGCGTTCACGTTGGTGAGGATCAATAGAACCTGCGCTGCGATTTCCCGCCCGAGAATAGCGGCCACCCGGTCCTTGTCGGCCACCGCGTCGATGCCCTCGAGCCCCAGCTTCGGGTCGCGATAGACCGGCGGTCCCCCGCCCCCGCCCGCGATCACGATGTATCCGGCGACCGAGAGATCGTGCACCATCTGGCTCTCGACGATCCCGATCGGGCGCGGGCTGGGGGCGAGGCGCCGGCCATCGCGCACGGGAATGCCGCGCGCCACGAGGCGCGCCTCGCGGATCGGGTCGAGTGTGTGGCCGACCGGCTTGGACGGCGTGCGCAAATCGGGATCGTCGGCATGACAGAGCGTCTGCGTGATCAGGGTGACGACGGAACGCTGCACGCCGGCGCGCTCGAGCGCGTTCTGCAACGACTGCTGAATCATGTATCCCATCCAACCGGCGGTCCCGGCGACCAGCACACCCAGAGGCAAGGGCTCGACCTGGTCCGCGGCAATCTCGTTCCGTGCCAGCTCGTCGCCCACCTGCGGGCCGTTGCCGTGCACGAGGACGATGTTCCACCCGGCCGCCGCGAGATCCACGATCGGCGCGAGACTCGCGCGCGTGTGATGGAATTGATTGCTGATCGTCGGCCGCTCACCCGGCGGCGCGACGGCGTTGCCTCCGAGTGCGACGACAATCGTCCCTGGCGTTGGGAGAGGCACGGCGGCGCAACCTAGCGGCGCCGTGGGGTCGGAGCAAGCTCGCCCATCAGCGCCCGCCAGAGCTTGCCGAACAGCTCGAGATCACCCGCGCTGAGCGCGGAGTCGGCGCGGACCGCGAGCCGGCGCGCGCGCTCCCAGCGCGCCGCCACGCTCGTGTCGGTCGGCACAACCTCGCCGCCGCGCAATGCCGCTCTCGCCGTGGGCCCGGACCCACTGCGCGAATCGAGTGAGACATACACCTCCGCGATGCGCGGCGGCGGCGCGGTGCGCGCGTCCATGGGGTCGACGATTTGCGCCTGGACGGTGATCAGCGAGTTGGCGGTGGGCCAGATGCGGAGTGGTCCCGGCCGCAGCGTCGTCGAGCCGACCAGCTCTCCCGGCAGGCGTTCTGGGTCGTCGCTGGATGGCTTCGACAAATGCAACTCGAGTCCCCGTGGCGTGACGGCGCCTGCGCACAAACCAATGAGGCGGCGCGGCACCAGCGTTCCCTGCTCGAATGCCACCCCCGTCCACAGCTCGCCTCCGGGACCGACCAGCTGGAACGGCTCGCGCGGGCGACTGGACCATGCGGCCGCCGGGTCCGCGGAATCCATGCTCACGCGCAGGAGCTGCGTCACGGCGG
Organism: Gemmatimonadales bacterium; assembly: GCA_035943355.1. Classification (GTDB taxonomy): domain Bacteria; phylum Gemmatimonadota; class Gemmatimonadetes; order Gemmatimonadales; family GWC2-71-9; genus 20CM-2-65-7. Next base: position 488 of record DASZCG010000170.1, on the reverse strand, counting down.
CGTCGAACGCAGCCGCCGGATAGGTGAGCTGCGCGCGCAAGTCGGTGGGCAGCCTGTCCGCGCGCTCGATCAGCGGATCGAAGCGCCGCGCCCACGCCCCCGTGAGCGAGTCGTGCCCCGGCGCGAGCCAGACGTGCGTCTCTCCCGTCGCGACGCGGACCGCTCCCACCAGCCCCGCCCGCAGATACCGTACGTCGGCGTCGTCCCATGTCAGCGGCCGTGTGTACGGAAACCCGGCCTGCGACACGTAGCCCCAGCTCACCCACCACAGCGCACCGCTGCGGATGACGGGGGTTGGCGCTCTGAAGCTGGCAAAGGGTGCGAGGCGCTCCAGCCGCTCGGTCACGTCGCGTCGCCATAACAGGGCGTGGTCGTTCATTTCGGCGCGGAGCAGTCCCCAATCCTGGATCGTCCAGGCGATCGCAAACCGCCGCCACGCGCCGCTGATCGGGACGCCGCGGGCGCGCGCGCCGGCAGCAGTGTCGTTC
>DASZCG010000169.1:0-2699 GCA_035943355.1 Gemmatimonadales bacterium | reverse complement strand
GAGTCATAGCGCCGCTTCGTAGCGCCGCGCGACCTCCTGCCAGTTCACGACGTTCCAGAAGGCCGTCACGTACTCGGGCCGGCGGTTCTGGTATTTCAAATAGTAGGCGTGCTCCCAGACGTCGACGCCCAGCACGGGAATCGTGTTGTCCATCAGTGGGCTGTCCTGATTCGGCCGCCCGGTGACTGCAAGTTTTCCGTTCGCGACGGTGAGCCATGCCCACCCGCTGCCGAACTGTGACGTCGCCGCGGCGCTCAACTGTTCCTTGAACTTTGCGAAATCGCCGAATGTGCGTTTGATCGCATCGGCGAGCTTGCCGCTCGGCTCACCGCCACCGCCCTTGCCGGCGGGCGCCATGATGGTCCAGAACAGCGAGTGGTTGTGATGGCCGCCGCCGTTGTTGCGCACCGTGGTACGAATGTCTTCGGGGACCGAGTTTATGCCCCGCAGCAGTTCTTCGAGACTCTTGTCGAGGAGCTCGGGATGTTTGCTCAGGGCGTTGTTGAGATTCGTGACGTAGGCCTGATGATGCTTGCCGTGGTGAATCTGCATGGTCTGCGTGTCGATGTACGGCTCGAGGGCTGCGAAATCGTAGGGCAGTTGGGGTAGTACGTGTCGCGTTTCCCCGCCCGTGCCTGCCGCGCGTTGTGCTTTCACCTGTGCCATGTGACGCATTCCTTCTCAAGAGGTGCCCATCAAACCCCGCATTGCGCGGGACGGTTCCCCTCGTATTTTGCTGCGCGCGGACGTGCCCTTCCTTCCCATGGCCGGAGGCGCTCGTGGCCGAGTTTCTGCTGCGCTGGTTCCATTACTTGGGCGGCATTACCTGGATCGGCCTCTTGTATTACTTCAACTTCGTGCAGGGACCGTTCATGGCCGAAGCGGATCCTGCCGCCAAAAGCACCGCCACCCAAAAGCTGTTGCCGCGCGCGCTCCGCTGGTTTCGAGGCGGCGCCATCGTCACGTTTCTCACTGGTATCCTGATCATCACGAAACGCCTCGGCGAATCGCCGCTCGGCGCCGCCGCGTGGTCGAGTCCCTGGGCCATCACGATCCTCACGGGCGGGCTGTTCGGCACGCTCATGTTTTTCAACGTCGTGCTCGTGATTTGGCCCAAACAGCAGGTCGTCATCGCGTCGGCGAAGGCAGTCGCCTCCGGCGGGCAGGTCAACGCCGCTGCGCCCGTCGCCGCGCGCCGGGCGTTTCTCGCGTCCCGCATCAACGTCGTCTTCTCGATTCCCATGCTCTTCTTCATGGGCGCGGCGTCGCACTACACCCTGCCGGCAGGCGGCAATCACGCCGCGTACTGGGCGGGCGTGCTCGTGGTCGCGGCGCTCCTCGAGATCTACGCACTGACCGCGACGACGGGCGGGACGACGAAGCCAATCGAAAAAATCCCCGGCGTGATCGTCACCGGGTTTGTCGTATGGGCGATCGTGTACGGGATCGCGCGGGCCTTCCTATCGGCTTGACCGCATAACCGATGGCGTCGGTCACCCTCCGCCGCCTGAGCAAGGTCTTCGACGGCGGCGTTCAGGCGCTGCACCACCTGGACCTCGAGGTACAGGACGGTGAGCTCCTGGTGCTGCTCGGACCTTCGGGCTCCGGGAAGACCACCGTCCTGCGCTGCATCGCGGGCCTCGAAGAGCCGACGTCGGGCGACGTCGTCATCGGCGAGCGCGTGGTCACGCAGCTGTCTCCCGCCGAGCGCGACGTGGCGATGGTCTTTCAACACCACGCGCTCTATCCCCATCTCACGGTCCGCGACAACATCGCGTTTCCCCTCGAAGTGCGGCACGTCGGCGACGCTCAGGTCACGCGCCGCGTGCTCGAGGCCGCGACGCGGCTCGGCCTGAAGGACGTGCTCGATCGCCTGCCGGAGCAGCTGTCCGAGGGTCAGCGCCAGCGCGTGGCCCTGGGCCGCGCGATCGTGCGCGGACCGCAGGCGTTTCTGCTCGACGAGCCCCTGTCACGTCTCGACGGCCCGCTGCGCATCGAGCTGCGGGCGGAGTTGCTCGCGCTGCATCGCGCGCTCGGCGCCACGATGATCTACGTGACGCACGATCAAACGGAAGCGATGACGATCGGCCAGCGCATCGCGATTCTGCACGAGGGACGGCTGCGCCAGGTCGGCACGCCCGAAGAGGTCTACCAGCGCCCCGCAGATGTGCATGTGGCCCGCTTTGTCGGAACGCCGGGGATGAATGTGCTGCAGGGACGCGGCCGGGCGGCGCAGAAGGGACGAGTGATCGAAACGGGCAGTCTCACCATCCCGGTCGAGCTCTCCACCTACGAAGGCGAGCTGCAGCTCGGCATCCGCCCTGAGTTCGTGGGTCTCTGCGCCGTCGATCAGGGCGTGGGCAACGTGGACGTCCTCGTCGTCGAGCCGCTCGGCAGCGAGACGCTCGTTCACCTGAACGCCGGCGGTCAGCCGCTCGTCGCGCGCCTGCCCGGCTTTGCGGATGTGCGCGTGGGTACGCGCGTCGGCGTCAAAGTCGATCGCCGGCGTCTGTATCTCTTCGACGCCGCGGGAGCGCCGCTCGCGTGAACAGGAAACCCTGGGCCGTTGCCGCGGTCGCGGCCGCCGTGATAGCCGCAGGGACAACGCTGGTCGTGGTGAGCTGCGCGCAGAGCCGGTATCAGAAAGAGTTTGCACTGCGGATGGCGCGCACGACCGCGCACTACATCTCGGCGGTCAC
>DASZCG010000168.1:0-4170 GCA_035943355.1 Gemmatimonadales bacterium | reverse complement strand
GTGCAAGCCGCGCGCGCCGCCGGCGATGCGGCGCGGGTGAGCGGCGGCGCCACTCCCGCCGAGGGTTGGGACGCGGCCGTCCAGGCCGCCGTGGCGCGACTGGCGATGCCCTCACTCGCGCCCGTGATCAACGCGACGGGTGTGGTGCTGCACACCAACCTCGGCCGGGCCCCGCTCGCTCCTGCGGCGATCGCCGCGCTGGCGCGCGTGGCGCGGGGCTACGCGGCGCTCGAGTACGACCTCGGCCGGGGCACGCGCGGCTCGCGCCATTTGATTTGCCGCGACCTGCTGGTCGAGCTGACGGGAGCGGCCGACGCGCTCGTCGTCAACAACGCAGCGGGCGCGGTGCTGCTCGCGCTCAGCGCGCTGGGGGGAGCTCGCGGCGGGGAGGCCATCGTCTCGCGCGGCGAGCTGGTCGAGATCGGCGGGTCGTTCCGGATCCCCGACATCATGGCGCGCTCCGGCGCGAAACTCGTCGAAGTCGGCACCACGAACCGCACCCATCCGCACGACTACGAGCGTGCGATCACGACGAGCAGCAGACTGCTGCTCAAGGTCCACCGCTCCAACTTCCAGCTCACCGGCTTCACCACAGACGTCGCCGTGGTCGAGCTCGCGGAGCTGGCGCATCAACGGCAGCTGACGTGTCTCTACGACCTGGGGAGCGGGCTGCTCATGAACCTGTCGGCCTGGGGCTTGAACGGCGAGCCGACGGCTCCTGAAGCGGTCGCGACCGGCGCCGATCTCATCGCCTTCAGCGGCGACAAGCTGCTCGGCGGGCCGCAGGCGGGGATTCTCGTCGGCAGCGCGGCGGCGATCGCGGCGTGCCGGGCCGATCCCATCGCGCGTACCGTGCGGGCGGACAAGTTGACGCTCGCGGCGCTCGAGGCGACGCTCGCCCTGTACCGCGAGCCGGAGACGGCACGACGGGAAATCCCGGTCCTGCGGATGCTCACCGAGCATCTCGACTCGATAAAGCAGCGCGCCATGGCGCTCGGAGGCGATCTCATCGAGGGTGATTCCGAAGTCGGCGGTGGCTCGTTTCCGGGGGCGAAGCTCAAGACGTGGCTGGCGGGTTTCAAACACCCAGCCCCTGACACCTATCTCGCGCACCTGCGCTCGCTCGATCCCCCCATTATCGCGCGCGTCGCCGGCAATCGCGTGCTGTTCGACGCGCGCACGATTTTCCCCGACCAGGTCGACACGGTCATTGCGGCACTGCAGGCCAATGGCTGATGGCCACCGTGCAGTGTTTTTGGATCGCGACGGCACCATCGTCGAAGACGCCGGTTTTCTCCATGAGCCCGGCAAGGTCAAACTGCTGGCCGGCGCCGCCGGCGCGATCAAGCGGCTCAACGAGCACGGCTATCTCGCCGTCATCGTAACGAACCAGTCCGGCATCGCGCGGGGTCTCTACACCACCGCCGATTATGCCGCCGTGCAACGACGTCTCGGCGAACTGCTCACGGCGCACGGCGCACGCATCGATGGAGCTTACTTCTGCCCGCACCATCCGCAGTTCAGCGGGCCGTGCGAGTGCCGCAAACCGGGCGTCAAGCTGTTCAACGACGCGCGGCAGGCGCTCGACATCGATTTCGGTCGCTCCTGGTGGGTCGGCGACCGGCTGGCTGACGTACAGCCGGCGCGCCAGCTCGGCGGGCATGGAATCCTGGTTGCAACCGGGGAGGGCAATCTTCATCAAGGGCAGGCGCGGGCCAACGGTGTGATGGTGGTCGCAGACCTGGGACAGGCGGTGGACGAGATTCTACGGCTCAAACCGGCCTCCTGATTGTATTTGAGGACCGGTTTTCCCAAATTGGTCCCGCGCCCTCCCTGGTCCCTGTCGCCGAGGAGCCCTTGTGCGTTACGCCCAGATGCTGACTGCGCTCGTTGCGGCCAGTTCTTTTTCTTTGTCCGCGCAAAGCCCCCCCTCCCCGCCGGCGTCGGTTCGCGTCGGCCAGTCGGTCACCGGCCGGCTCGTGCAAACCGACCGGAAGTTTTCCGACGGCTCGCTCTACCGCATGTATACCGTCGCCGGGAACAAGGGTGAGGCGATCGCGCTCGATCTCACCTCCGACGATTTCGACGCGAATCTGCTGATCGCCGATGCGTCGGGGAATACGCTCGCGCGCAACGATGACGGCGGCGGGAGCTGCAATGCGCGGCTGACGTTCGTGCCGCCCGCCACCGGCACCTACCGCGTCTACGCCAATTCGAGTGCGCCGGCGGAGCTCGGGGAATACCGGCTGACTCTCGCCAGCGGTAGCGGCGCGGTCGCCGCGGACACGGTCTGCCACGGATTTGGTCGCGTGGCGGGGATGGTCGAGGTCGGGCGGACGGTCAGCGGCGACCTGACGTCGGACGATCCCGAATTCAATAGTGACTCGACGTACTTCCAGCGCTGGATCCTGCCGGTGCGGGCCAACCAGACGTTCACGGTGGATCTCGAATCGAGCGAGTTCGACGCCTACGTGATGCTCACGCGCGGACGCGGCGAGAAGCTGGTCGAGAACGACGACGGCGGTGGCGCCTGCAACGCCCGCCTCGTCTACACGACGCAGGACGATCATCCGCTGCGGATCGTCGTGAACAGCGCGTCGCGGCCGCGCCGTCAGACCGGCCACTTTGTGCTGCGCGTAACCCAAGGCGAGTCCGCGACGGAGCCGAAGAGCAATTGCCGCCTCAACACGGCCGCGGCCGTCGGGACGACCTCGCTGATCCGTCAGGTGTCGAACGTTTCCGATCCGAGCGCGACCGCCGCGATTGCCGTCGTGCGCGTGGGCGAAACGATCAACGGCCGGCTGACGAGCAGCGATTCGCTGTATCCGGACAACAGCTACGTGCAGTATTATCAATTCACGGCCACGCCGGGACAGCAGATCACCATCGACCTGAGCTCCGACGATTTCGATCCGGTCTTGATCATTCGCGGGGACGACCTCGAGCGCTCGATCATCGACGATGACGGCGGCCCCGGCTGCTCGTCGCGCGTGTCGCGCACGTTTCCGAGCGCCGGCCCCTATCGCATCCTCGTGAATACGACCGCGTCACCCGAACGCCAGACGGGCAGCTTCTCGTTGTCGATCACCCAGGGCGCCAAGCCGGTACAGCAGTCAGGCAACTCTGATTGCCGGACCCGCGGGGGAAACACCGACGGGGGCGGCGGGGGCGGGTCGGTGACCGCGCACTCGATCGAGATCGGCCAGGCGCGCGAGGGCACACTGACGCGCACCGATGTGCTGCTGCACAGCGACAGCACCTACGCCCAGCCGTGGGCGATCCAAGGGCGCGTTGGCCAGACGATCACGATCGATCTCGAGTCGGACGACTTCGATTCGTATGTGTTCCTGCGTGGCCCCGGAATCACCGGCGGCCGGGACTTCCAGGACGACGACTCCGGCGGCAACTGCAACGCCCGCCTGACCGCGACGTTCCCGCAGAACGGGGACTATGAAATCGATGTGAATAGCACGAACCATTATGCGACGGGCAGCTTCACCCTGAGCGTCACCACCGGGTCGAAGCCGAAGTCGGTCGCGCGTTGCAATCGCAGTAATCAGTGACCCAGGAGGAGGGGCAGGTTCGTGTCGCCGTCCTGGTATCCGGAGGCGGCACGAACCTGCAGGCCCTCCTCGACTCCCTCCATAACTCGCCGGTAGCCCGTGTCGTCCGGGTGATCTCCAACCGGTCGGGCGCCGGTGCACTCGACCGGGCCCGGCGCGCCGGCGTCGCCACCACCGTCCTCTCGAACCCCGCGGATCCGAACGAGCTGCTCGGTGCGCTGCGCGACGCACAGCTGGTGGTGCTCGCGGGGTACGTGAAACTGGTGCCTCCGGCCGTCGTGGCGCAGTTTCGGGGCCGCATGATCAATATTCACCCCGCCCTGCTGCCCGACTTCGGTGGTCCCGGGATGTACGGTCACCACGTGCACGCGGCGGTGCTCGCGAGCGGCGCCCGGGAGTCCGGCGCCACCGTGCACTTCGTTGACGAAGCCTTCGATCGCGGCGATATCATCGCGCAGGAAAGAGTGCGGGTTGAACCCGCAGACACGCCCGCAACGCTGGCGGCGCGGGTTCTGGAAGCGGAGCATCGATTGTTGCCGGCGGTAGTCCTGGACCTGGCGAGGAGGATCTAGTGCACGTGCTGTTGATTGTGCTCGCGCTGCAAAAC
>DASZCG010000167.1:0-3699 GCA_035943355.1 Gemmatimonadales bacterium | reverse complement strand
CCCCCCCGCCAGCATCAGGCTCGAGATCGTCACACCCTCAGGCAGCTTATGCACGAAGATGGCGATGAACACCATGACCCCCAGCTCGGCCCGCACCAGGAACGCGCTCGCAATCGCGACGCCGTCGAAAAAGGTATGCAGCAGCAGACCGACCAGCGCCGACGTGCCCGCGATCGAGCTGACGGGATGGGTCTCCTCGCCAAAGTGGAAATGCGGCGTCACGGTGTGTTGCGTGAGGTGGACCGCGAGGTAACCCACGAGCACGAGCGCGGGTGCGATCGCCCCGCTGCGGGACAGGGCGGCCGGAAGCAGCTCCACGATCGCGACCGAGAGCATGAACCCGGCCCCGAACGCCACCAGCAGCTCGATGATACGCAGCTCGCGGACCGCCTTGCGCGTCACCGCGAGGGCGCCGAGCACGTTCCCCGCGGCCGCGACGAGCGCGTACAGCAGCGCCTTAGACACGAGAGAGGAGGTACTCTTTGGTGTTCCGGGTCGGGTCTGCGAGCACTTCCTCGAGCAAGCGTGCGAGCGCCTCGCCCACGTCGGGTCCCGGCCGCACGCCGGCGGCGATCAGATCGTCACCTCTTACGGCCAGGTCCTTGAGCGCCAGCGGGGGGTTGGCGGCGCGGACTTTTTCCACAACCGGGAGCAGGGTGCGGGGAGCAGGGAGCAGTGCGAGCAGATCGTCAGCGTACTGACCGACCGCCGACAACCAGCGTCGTATCGCAGCCGCATCCTTCGCGTCGGGGTAATTCTCTCTCCACTGCCCAATGGCCCGACCCCGTTCAATCTCCTTCGTCGAGCATTTGAGGCGCGTGAGTAGTGACGCCGGATCCTTGGCTAAGCAGGCCGTGATCAACACCGGATCTCGAGGCAGTTTGTCGACTGCTGCCTGCTCCCCGCTCCCTGCTCCCATTTCCGGCAACCAGATGCGCGTGGCCCCGACGTCGCGCCACAGCGCGACGAGCTTCGACACCTTCTTGGCGGTGAGGATTCCCTTGAACCACTCGTCGCGCACGCGTTCCGCGGACAGCTGCGACAGTCCCTGGGCGTTGGCCTTGGCGGCTTCGAGCGTGCGCGCGTGGATGCGAAACTCGAAACGCGCGCTGAACCGCAGCGCGCGCAGGATCCGCAGGTAATCCTCCTGAAACCGCCAGTTCGGATCTCCCACCGAGCGAATCAGCTTCTTGCTCAGATCCTGCTCGCCGTGAAACGGATCGCGCCACTCGTGCCGGATCGGATGGTAGGCGATGGCGTTGATCGTGAAGTCGCGCCGCGCCAGATCATCCATGATCGAGACGCCGAACTCGACGACGGCGTGGCGGCCGTCCGTGTGAATGTCCTTGCGGAACGTCGTCACTTCGTGCGGCTGGTTATGCGCGTCGAGCACGGCGACGGTGCCGTGCTCGATCCCCACCGGCACGGTGCGCTTGAACAGCTTCTGAACGGTGGGGGGCGGCGCCGCGGTCGTGAGATCGAAGTCGTGATTCGGCACGCCGAGCAGGTTATCGCGAATCGCCCCGCCCACGCACCAGGTCTCGAAGCCCGCGTCCTCGAGCTTCGTGGCGATCTTCAAGACTTCATCGGGAATCGGCAGCTGAGCGGGGAATGTCATCGGGAAACGGGAATCACCCGCACAGCACCGAGCCACCGTTGACGTTCAGGATCTCCCCCGTGATGTGCCGTGCGAGCGGCGAGCAGAGAAACACGATCGGACCGGCGACATCCTCGGCGCTCGCGACACGCCCCAGCGGAATCGCCTGCTCGATCCGTTCCCGGCCTCCGCCCGCATACGGCTTCGCCGCCATCTCGGTATCGACCCATCCCGGCGCGACGCAGTTGACGGTGATCTTGGGCGCGAGCTCCACGGCGAGCGATTTCGTGATAGCGATGACCGCCCCCTTGGTGGCGGCGTAATCGGCGTGAAATGCTTCGCCCCGCTGACCCGCGGTGGACGCGACCAGGACAATCGTGCCTCCCCCTCCCGTCACGATGCCCGGGATGGCCGCGCGACACACGTACACGACCGCGTCCAGATTGGCGCGGCGCGTCGCCTCCCATTGCTCGTCAGTCATCTCGGCAATGGGCACGTTGTCGGGCGGCCACACGCCATGATTCACGACGAGGATATCCAGGCCTCCGCCCAGCGCGCGCAATGCTTCGGCCACCGCCTTGTGCGCGCCGCTCGAGGTGCCGAGATCGCCGCGCACGGCCGCCACAACGTGCGGTTCGGCCGCCGGTTTGCGGGCGCGATAGCCGATGGCGACCTTCGCGCCTGCCCGTGCCAGCAGCCGCGCGGTCGCGCGTCCAATTCCTCGACCGCCCCCCGTCACAAAGGCGCGTTTGCCGGACAGGTCGATCAACCCGCTAACCCTTCAACTGAACTTCCACCAGATCACAGATCACGTGCTCGATGGCGAGATGGAGCTCTTGAATGCGCGCGGTGTCGTCGGCGGGAATCACGAGGCTCTCGTCCGCAAGCTCCTTGAGATGTCCCCCGCCCTTGCCGAGGAACGCGACGACAGCGACGCCGCGCGCCTTGGCCGACTGGGCCGCGCGAATGACGTTCGGGCTCTCGCCGCTCGTGGAGTGCAGCACGAGCAGATCGCCAGGCCCGGCGAGCGCTTCGACCTGCCGGGCGAAGACTTCGTCGAAACCCATATCGTTGGCGCAGGCGGTGAGGAGTGATGTGTCGGTGGTGAGCGCGATGGCGCGCATGGCCGGCCGGTTGGTCTGATAGCGGACGACGTACTCGGTGGCGACGTGCTGCGCGTCCGCGGCGCTCCCGCCGTTCCCGGCAAAGAACAGCGTGCCCCCACCGCGCAGCGTCGCCTCGTAGCGCTGCGCGATCGCCGCGATCGCCTCGGCCTGTTCCGCCGCTACCCGGCCGGCCAGCGACGCCAAGCCGTCGAGCGACTCCCGGATTTTCGCGACGCTCAACGCGCGGCCTCGACAAACGCTCGCAGATTCGAGCCTTCCTCGACGACGGTGCCGATCACCACGAAATCGGCGCCGGCCGCCCGTGCCGCACGCGCCTGCGCGGGCGTCCGAATCCCGCCGCCCACGAACAGGAGACGGTCGGGCACGGCCGCGCGGCACGCGCGGATCACGCTCTCGGGCACCGGGCGCTCGGCGCCGCTGCCCGCCTCGAGGTAGATCGCCTGCATGCCGATGAGCTGCGCGGCGGTTGCGTGCGCGGCCACGAGCTCAGGCTTGTCAGCCGGCAGCGGGCGCGTCTGGCTCACGGCCTCGACACTGGTCACGCGACCGCCATCGACGAGGATGTACGCGGTGGAGAGCGTGGCCACAGGATGGCGCTGCAGGAAGGGAACGGCGCGCACGTGCTCTTCGATCAGGTACTGCGCGTTGCGGCCCGACACCAGCGACAAAAAGAGCACGAGATCCACCTGGTCGGTCAGCTGCATCGCGGAGCCCGGAAACAGCGCCACCGGAATGCCCGGCGCGTGCTCGCGCAGCGCCTTCGCCACGTCGTGCGTTTGCGCCGCACCGTCGAACGAGGACCCGATGAGGATCCCGCGAGCGCCCGCTGCCTTCGCTTCCCTCCCGATGCGCGCCGCTTCCGCACCGTTTGTCCGCACGGGATCGATGAGAATGAGCAGTCCCTGACCATGAAGACTCACGGAGTGACCTCCTCTGCCTGCGCCTCGAAGGCGTACGTCGCGAACGCATCAGCGG
>DASZCG010000166.1:0-6322 GCA_035943355.1 Gemmatimonadales bacterium | reverse complement strand
GGCGGGTTCGGCGGCTTCGGCGGTGGAGGCGGCTTCTCAGGCGGCGGTGCCGGGGGGAGATTCTGATATGGCGCGACTGTCGGTTGATCGATTCGCGGAACAGCTGGGCGTTGCGCTCGGCGATCAGCTGGTGACGCTGCTGTTGTACGGCTCGGCGGTGAGGGAACCGGGAGCCAGGAGCAGCGAGCCGGCGATGAACACATTGCTGATCGTCGCGAGTGTGAACCGCGAGCTGTTCGCGCGCGTGGGTCCCGCGGTCCGGGACTGGGTGAACGCCAAACACCCTGCGCCGCTGGTCATGACGGAACAGGAGTGGCGCGATTCCGCCGACGCGTTTCCAATCGAGTATGAGGACATCCAGGCCCACCACCGCGTGCTCGCGGGCAGAGATCCGTGGGGTGGCATCACGGTGAGCCGAGAGCATGCCCGCCGCCAGCTCGAGCACGAGCTGATGGGGAAGTTGATGCACCTGCGACAGGCCTATGCGGCCGAGTGGAGCAACCCCAAAGGCCTGACTGAAGTGGTGCGCGCGACGTGGGCGGGCTTCCTCACGATGTTGCGGGCAGTGCTGCGGCTTACCGGCCGCCCTGCGCCCGCGTCGAGCGAGGCGCTCACGCGCGAAGCCGCCACGCTGATTGGGTTTGCGCCGCAGGGCCTGACCGAGCCGGCAGCCTATCTCGACGCGGTGACGCGCACGGCGCAATATGTCAACCGCATGGAAAGGAACTCTCTGTGAACGCGCACACCCGTCGCACGGCGTTGTCGTTCTCCCTGCCGCTCGCCCTGGGGCTGATCGCGGGCTGCGGCTACAACACGATTCAGACGCTCGACGAGAAGGTCAACGCGGCCGAGTCGCAGATCAAAGTGCAGCTGCAGCGGCGCGCGGATCTCATTCCGAATCTGGTCGAGACCGTGAAGGCATACGCGAAGCAGGAGCAAACCGTCTTTCTCGGTGTGGCCGAGGCGCGTGCCAGACTTGCCGGCGCCGTGCAGAGCGGCAATCTCGATTCGATGGCCGCCGCCAATGCGGCCCTCAATGCACCGCTCGGCCGTCTGCTGGCGATCGCCGAGAATTATCCGCAGCTCAAGTCCAACGAAAATTTCCGCGCTCTGCAGGACCAGCTCGAAGGGACGGAGAATCGCATCGCGGTCGCTCGACAGGATTACAACGAAACGGTGAATTCGTACAACGCGTACATTCGCCGCTTTCCGCAGGCGATCACGGCGAAGGTTCTCGGAAAAAAACCGCGGTCCTATTTCGAGCTGCAAACACCCGGAGCCGCCGAGGCGCCGCGTGTCGATTTCTCGAAATGAGGGTGGCGGGCGCCCCTCCTAGGGAGCACCGGGGAGCGGCTGACCGACCACCCACTTCATCACCTGCCCCGGCGCGAGTGTGTCGTTGGCATCGACCTGGTTGATCAGCGCCAGGGTCGCCACCGGCACCGGCGACCGCCTCTGCCGCGCGAGCTCCGTGATGGTCGTGCGCCGGTCGAGGGTGAACAGACTGATGCGCTGCGGCTGCACGGTGAGCAGCGCCGGATCGGTGAGCGGTCCAAAGCTGCTCAGCGCGCGCTGGCCGACCTCCTGATTGTTGGCCCACGTCGCCTCGGAACCGTAGGCGAGTAACCGGTACACGTTGGTGCCGTACTCGACGAACACGGCATTGCCGCGGATCGTGTCCTGTTCGGTAGGTGCGGCGAATGGTGCCGACGCGGCCGTGAGCCCATTGACCTTTCCGCTCGTCAGCGTGCCGGCTTGCACGCCCTGTTGCGACAGGAACGCGCGCGCGGCCTCCTCGGCGCTCGCTCCCGCTGCCAATTGCAGCTCGATGATCGCGTCCTGCTTGGGGCTGTGCGCGCCAACCGCCTGCTTGGTGTTCGCCACCTGCCAGCCGCTCGGGAAGGCGATGCGGAACTTGAGATCAGGGTGGAAGAACTCGGTCCCCTTGAAGAACCCCTCGCGCGGATTCATGCCGAAGATGATGCCGTCGATCCGCCGTTCGTAGCCCGCGCGGTTCACGGTCGCGTGAGAGAAGTCGGTCTGCGTCCCCGAGAGGATCGCGGTGATGTGCTCGATGCGGTTGGCCGGGGCCGGATGCGTCGCGAGCCATTCGGGCAGCTTGCCGCCACTCTCCGTTTCGATCTTGTCGAGCATCTGCATCACATGGATCATCTCGCGCGAGTCGTAATTGGCGCGGCTCGAGTAGCGGATGCCGAGTTGATCGGCCTGGCTCTCGTCGTCACGTGAGAATTTGAGGAACATGACCTGGAGCGCCTGGCTTGCCTGACCGGCATACTGAGCGATCCGGGAGCTGGCGATGGTACCGATCGCGAGGCCCAGACCCGCGAGCTGTTGCTGGGTCATCTGCTGCGCCGTGTGGCGCGCCGTGACGTGGCCGATCTCGTGGCCCATGACCGTCGCGAGCTCCGCTTCGTTCGTCATGTGCGCCAGAATGCCGCGCGTGACGTACACGTGTCCGCCCGGAATGGCGAACGCGTTGACGCTGGGGTCATCGACGACGCGGAACGTCCAGGGGAGGCTAGGCCGTTCGGACGTCGCCGCGAGTTTCTTGCCGAGGTCGGCAACGTAAGTCTGCAGCGCGGGATCGGCGTACTCGCCAATCGAGGCGACCACCTGGCTGTCGTACGCCGCGCCCATCTGAAGCTCCTGGCCTTCGCTCACGAGCATGAGCTCCCGCTTGCCAGTCGCGGGATTGACGGCGCATGCGGTGAACAGCAACAACCCCCCGGCGAAAATCGAGGCGCCGCATTTCATTCGTCCTCCGGCATTGCTGGTGCTTGCTAGCGCACGAATTTGCGACGGTCGCCTTTGGGCGGCGTCTTCTTATGCGCGTGCGCCGCGATCTGCAGCCGGCTATGCAGCGCCAGTTTTTCGAGGATGTTATGGACGTGGCTCTTCACCGTGTAAGTCGCGATGTTGAGCCGCTGCGCGATTTCCTTGTTGCTGAGCCCTTCGGCGATCAGATCGGTGATCTGCTGTTCCCGTTTGGTCATTCGGACCGACGCCATCATCGGCGTGTTGCGCAGCACCGAGGCCTGCTTGGCGATGTGGGAGAGCAGCGTTCCCGTCAGCGCCGGCGGAACGACGTCGCCGCCGTTCGCGACCTGGCGGATCGTGTTGGTCAGGTCCTCGAGCGCCGCATCCTTGGCGATGAAGCCATTGGCGCCGCGCTTGATGAAATCGATGACGTCTTCTTCTTCGGGTAGCATGTCCATCATGATGATGCGGGAATGCGGAGCGGCTTCCTTGATGCTTTCGACGAGGCGCTGGCTGCGGTTGCGGCCGAGCGCCGCGTCCACCAGCACGACGTTGGGCTTGTGCTCCTGCAGCCGCTGCAGCGCCGCCGAGGCGCCCTCGGCGGAGGCCACGACCTTGAACTCGGATTGTGAGTCGAGGAGCGCCGCGAGGCCATCGCGGAGCAGTCGATTGTCCTCGATTACCAGAATTTGAATGCGTTTCATAGTCATGGGGCTGACGGCCCTCGTTCAAGGACGAGGTGTACGCCTGGGTGGAGTGTCGTGTCCAAATTCCCAGGTATTAGTCAAACGTGCCAAGAAGGTTCCCGTCTCATCCTTTGGGATGAGACGATAAAATTAGCGTCTAACCCTGCGAACGCCATGCCGGGCCGCCCACAAACGAACACGGCGCTCGTGCGGAGCGCCGTGTCGCTTCAGGGGCGGTGAGTGGTTACAGCTTCACGACGTTCTGAGCCGCGGGGCCTTTCTGGGCCTGCACGATCTCGAACTCGACGCGCTGGCCTTCGGTCAGCGACTTGAACCCCTCCCCCTGAATCGCGGTGTGATGCACGAAGCAGTCCTTGCCGCCGTTCTCGGGCGTGATGAAACCAAAGCCCTTTGCGTCATTGAACCACTTCACGGTACCGGTGATACGTGCCATCTGTTCGTTACTCCCTAGCTAGATACGGTTCCGGCGGCGAGCAGCCTTGCTCTTGCGCCGCCGTTGAACGGCGGGACTCTCGTAGAAGCGCTTCTTCTTCATGTCCTGAAACAGCCCCGCTTTGGTGATCTCCCGACGGAATCGCTTCAACACCACTTCCAGCCGGTCGGTCTCGTTCAGCGTCACTTCCATGGGCCCGTCCAGGGTAAGAGCTCTCACCAGAAACGCAGCGAGGACCGCAGGCGATAGCCCAGGTCCTCGCATCAGTCCACTGGTGTCCAGCATACGGCACCGTGCCGTGGCCCCTTCGCTCGTTCGAAGCATCACCAGCGTACGGAGCGAAGTCAACTGGTTGTAAGAATCGGTGTTGCGTTGCAACTTAGTCGCCCATGCGCCCCTTCCTTATACTGGCTGCGCTCCTGGGCGCTGCCTGCCGCAACCCACATCCCGGAATTGCACCGCCCGTCCACACGACCCGCGATTCGTCCCGGGTGGTGCGCGATACGGCGCTCGAATCGCGCGCGGCGCGCCTCGAGCTGAGAGTCCTGGAGCAGGACGCGCAGGTCGAGGAGCTGCAAACTCGACTCGACGACGCACGCCGCGAAGTGGTGCGCGCGATGGCGAAGCTGCAGTCGCTCGCCACGCGCGCGGAGGCCGCATCCGGCATGGCGGAGGCGGAGATCGCCTTGCAGGCGCTGCGCATACCCACCGCTAGCGGTGGGGGGAGCGCGGCGGCGCCGCCCGAGCTCACGCAGGGGACTCAGCTGCTGCAGCTCGCGACCGTCGAATTCGACAGGCAGAATTACGGCGGCGCGCTGTATCTGGCGAACGAAGCCAAGAACGCCGCCGCCGCGGGGCAGGGACGGCTCGTGAGCGACGACCGGGTCAAGCCGCGCGCCGGCGAAGTGCCGTTCGCACTGCCGCTGCACCTGCAGACCACGGGACGCGCCAACGTGCGCGAAGGTCCGGGCTCCAATTTCCGCGTGTCGTACACACTCGACGCGGGCGTGGAGCTCACGGCCTACTCGTACGTCGATCAGTGGGTGCGCGTGAACGATCAAACGAACAGGCCCGGCTGGATTCACCAGAACCTGATCGGGCGGAGGCGCTAGGGAGCCTTCGGTGCGGACACCCGCTCGCGCCGTGCGGCCATCACGCGATTGCCGCCCGCGTGCTTGGCTTCATACAACGCGGTGTCGGCGGCGGCGATGAGCGCTTCCGCGGCCTCACCGTTGCCGGGGAAGGCGGCGACGCCGATACTGAGGCTGATCGATCCTTCCGCCAGCTTTTCATTCTCGATCTTCTTGCGAATGCGCTGCGCCACCTCGATCGCGCCCTCGGTTTCGGTCTCGGGCATCATCAACAAAAACTCCTCGCCGCCGTACCGCGCGACGAAGTCGACGTCGCGACTCGCCTCCCGCATGATCGCGCCGATGCGTTTCAGCACGGCATCGCCGGCGGGGTGCCCGTACGCATCGTTGTACTTCTTGAAGAGGTCGAGATCCGCCATGAGTACGGCAAAGGGGTGGTGGAGGCGGCGCGAGCGGCGCACCTCGTTGTCGAGTACTTCCATCATGCGCAGGCGGTTGTACAACCCGGTCAGCGGGTCGGTGACCGAGAGGCGCTCCAGCTCGACGCGGCTCTCGCGCAACCGCACCACCATGTGGTTAAAGACCTGGGTCAGGTAGCCGACCTCGCCACCGCCGGTCACCGGCAGGCCGATATCGAGGTCGCCGCCCGCCACGCGACTCGCGGCCCGCGTGAGTCGATCGAGCGGTCGCACGATGAGGAGGCTGAGCAGGTAGGCGAGCGCGCCGACGACCGCGAGCAACAGGGTGACGATGCCGAGCGTCACGTTGCGCAGCCGCGCCACCTGGCGAAACGCTTCGACCGAGGGAATCTCGGCGACGACGATCCAGTCGAGCGCCGGCACGACGCGCACGGTGCCGACGACCCGCTCGTCCGTAAAGCTCGTGAACTGCACCGCACGATCCATCCGGGCGAGGAGCCAGCCGGCGGACTGGGGTTCGTAGCGTTGCTGCATCATTGCCGCCGAGCTGCCGCGCGAGCTGATGATCAGGCTGCCGTCGCGCGCCATGAGGTACATCTGGCCCGACTCACCCGGCGTAAAGCGGCGCAACATATCGGCGACGGTGCGCATACTGACCCGCGCCGCGAACGCGCCCAGCACTGGGCCTCCGCTCCCGGCCCGGGTGCCGGCGCGGCCGCCACCCGCGCCCGTTTGAATCGGCACGGCGACGAGCATGCTGGATTGCGCGGCGCTGGAA
Source organism: Gemmatimonadales bacterium (assembly GCA_035943355.1). GTDB lineage: Bacteria > Gemmatimonadota > Gemmatimonadetes > Gemmatimonadales > GWC2-71-9 > 20CM-2-65-7. The sequence continues at coordinate 116 of DASZCG010000166.1, read as the reverse complement.
TCCCAGTACGGCGCGCTGTGCGTCCAGCCGCTGCTGCGCAGTTCGCTGGCCCAGTCCTTGGGGAGGGTTACTTCCCGGCGCCGGTCGGCGCTCGTTGCCACGACATGCCCGTGCGC
>DASZCG010000165.1:0-4422 GCA_035943355.1 Gemmatimonadales bacterium | reverse complement strand
TTCTCAACGCCGCTGCTCGCCGCCAGCGCCGCGCTCATCAAGCAGCTGCACCCCACGCTGACGCCGATCGGTCTGCGAACGGCATTCCGCAATGTGGCGAACAATCGCGCCAGCCCCGACACGATTCGCGGCTGGGGCCGGCCCGACGTGAGCGCCGTGGGAGTGTTTCCCACGGGCGTCACTCCGATCGCTCCGCTCCCATCCGGCGGTACCCTGACGACCATCACACCGGCCTTCTCGTGGAGCGTCGGAACGGTGCCACCGTCCGCGATGCCTGTGAGCTATCGGCTGCGCATCGCTCGCGATAGTGCATTCACCGCACCGCTCGTCGATACGATCGTGACGGTCGAGACGTTCGACCTCGGACAGCCGCTCAAACCCGGCTCAGTGTTGTGGCAGGTGGACGCGACTGCGGCGACGGGTGAGAAGGCGACGACGGGAGTGGTAGGGCCGATTCCGGTCCCAGCGTGGGCGACGCTGCTGACGCTCAGCAATCCCGCCGGCTCCGTCACGAATTCGCCGGCGCCCACATTCACATGGAGCTCGCCGGGCGTGTCGTCGCCGCCCGGCCCGTTCACGTACGACCTGGCGGTGCAGCGCGTCTCGACGGGACTCTATGACTTTGGGGTCGTCGGGTTACGAGATACGACCTTTACCATGACGCAGCCGCTCGAGCTGAATACGACGTATCGCTGGCACCTCGTGATCCATGCGGGAAACGACACGACGCTGGTGCCTAGCCAGGGGACGTTTCTCGTTTCAGATGGCGGTTTGCCGACGGCGACGCTGCTGTATCAGAATTTTCCCAACCCCTTCCCCGCGGCTGGTCGCGACTCGACTTGCCTCTGGTTCGACGTCGCGACGGCAGGAACGGTCGAGCTCGATATCATCGATTTGCGGGGCAATCCGGTGCGCCGCTTCGTGCCGGGCAAGGACTTTCCGGCGATTCTGGATGCCGGACGATACGGCCGCGGCACGAGCGGCGGCGCCGGACTGTGTGACTCGCGGCTGATGTGGGATGGTCGAGCCGATGATGGCACCCTGTTGCCTGCGGGCGTTTATCTCGCCAAGCTCAAGGCACCTGGCTTGCTCGTGTTCAAGCGAATCGTCTTTCGAGGTAAGTGAGCATGGAACTCATTACCGTCGGTACCGGCACCGTCGCCCCGTCCGCGCGCCGTATCTGTCCGTGTCACTGGGTGGAGCGCGGCGATCTGCGCGTGCTGCTCGACTGCGGCGCCGGCTCACTGCATCGCCTGGCGGAGTTCGGATTGCCGTGGCATCAGGTGAGCCACGTCATCCTGTCGCACTTCCACCCCGACCACTGGGGCGAGCTGCCGATGCTGGTGTACGCCCTCAAGTACACCACCGAGCCGCCACGCAAAGACCCGTTCGTGATTCTCGGCCCTCCTGGCGTCGTGCAGCTGCTGCGCACGCTGGCCGAGGGCTACGGCGATTGGCTGCTGGATCCCGGGTTCCCGATCGGCATACTCGACGTCCGCGACGGCGAGCCATTCCCGCTCAATGCCGACGTGAACCTCGAGACGTTCCCGGTGCCGCATACGACCGAGAGTGTTGCGCTCTCGATCGAAGCGCCGGAGGGCCGTCTCGTCTACACCGGCGATACCGGCCCCAGCTCGGAGCTGGCGCGCTGGGCGGCCGGCTGCGACCTGCTGCTGGCGGAGTGCTCGTTGCCGGAATCGCGAGCGATGGACACACACCTCACGCCCGAACAGGCCGGGGACCTGGCCAAGGAAGCGGAGGCAAGGCGCTTAGTCTTGACGCACTTCTATCCCCCGGTAGAGACTTCGGACCCGGCAAAGCTGGCGGGGACGCGCTTTGGCGGTTCGGTCACCGCGGCGAAAGACGGCGACCGGTTCACCATTGGAGACGGGAGACGTTCGTAGTGCTGATCGTGATGCGGCATGGCGCGACACGCGAGGAAGTCGAGAAGGTCATCTCCGTCATCAAGGAGATGGGCTATGAGGCACAGCCCATGCCCGGGACGCAGCGCACGGCCGTCGGCCTGGTGGGCAACGACGGCCGTGTGGACGCGTCGCGTCTGGAGGGCCTGCCCGGTGTCCATGAGGTCATCCATGTCTCACAGCCGTATAAGCAGGTCAGCCGTGAGTGGAAGAATGAACCGACGGTGGTCCGCCTGCCCGGAGGAGTCGCGTTCGGCGGTAACGAGGTCGTGGCGATTGCCGGACCGTGCTCCGTCGAAAATGAGCGGCAAATCCTCGATGCCGCGCGGCAGGTAAAAGAGGCGGGTGCCGTGGTGTTGCGGGGCGGCGCCTGGAAGCCGCGCAGCTCCCCCTACTCGTTCCAGGGACTCGGCAAACCCGGTCTGCGGCTGCTCGCCAAGGCGCGTGAGGAGAGTGGCCTGCTGATTTGCACCGAAGCGATGGACGAAACCGGCCTCGGCTGGGTGGCCGAGACCGCCGACATCGTGCAGATCGGGGCGCGCAACATGCAGAACTTCTCGCTCCTCAAGCTGGCGGGGCGCTGCGGCAAGCCGGTGCTGCTGAAGCGCGGCATCAGCGCCACCGTGCAGGAGCTGCTGCTGTCAGCCGAGTATCTGCTCGCCGAGGGCAATCACGACGTGATCCTGTGCGAGCGCGGCGTGCGCAGCTTCGACACCGCGACGCGCAACCTGTTCGATCTCACGGCGATCCCGGTCGTGCACAAGTTGTCGCATCTGCCGATCATCGCCGATCCGTCGCACGGCACCGGCCTGCGCGACAAGGTGATTCCCATGGCGCGCGCCGCCGTCGCGGCGGGGGCGGATGGCATCATGGTGGAAGTGCATCCCAACCCCGAAGAGGCGCTGTCGGACGGCGCGCAGTCGTTGTTCCCCGATCAGTTCGCGCAGCTGATGCGGGAGGTGAGGATAATTGCTGAGGCCATTGGGAGAAGGGTGGCAGAGCCGGCAGCGGTAGGGGCGTGAGCTGCACGACGGCACGTCTACAAGTCGGTACGATCCTGCTCTGCACACTCGTGCCGACGTTCCGACGTGCCGACGTGCATCAAGACCCGCTGCCAATCCTGGACCGCGCGTCCGCTTCCTATGATACGGTCCGCACTCTCCAGGCGGAGTTCACCCAAATCGTCGATAACCCGATGATCGGCGATCCCGATACCACGCGCGGCAGGCTCTATCAACAGCGTCCGAACTTCTTCGAGATGCGCTTCACGGACCCGAAGAACGATCGCATCGTGGCGGATGGAAACCGCCTCTGGCTGTACACGCCGAGCACGACGCCACACCAGGTGATTCGCACCGCCATCCCGTCCACCGGCACCAACGGCCCCAATCTCATCGGGCAGTTCGTGGATCATCCGCGCGAGCGGTATGACGCGCGCTACGTGCGCAGCGACTCGGTGCCCGATGGTGCCGTGGACGTGATCGCGCTGACGCCGCGCGCGAAAGACCTTCCCTACACGGCAGCGACGCTGTGGATTGCCAGGAAAGATGGATTGGCGCGGCGCATCGAGATCGTCGAAACGGGTGGGCAGCGCCGTACGATTGTGCTGCGGAATCTCCTCGTGAACCGGAGCATCGCCACGCGCGAGTTCACGTTCTCCCCGCCGGCCGGAACACAGGTGGTAGATCAGTAGCGAGGGCCTCGGCGACCTTCTCCGCCGTCTTTTCGTCCATCCCCTGTTTCTGCGCCAGCTCGAGCGCCGCGCGTCCCAGCACGCGGTACAATTTCGCATCGTCGAGCGTCAGTGATTCGAGATGGCGACCGATCGTCGCGGTGTCGCCCCGCACCAGCGGACCGGTCAGCGCTTCGCGCGGCTCGTAGCGTGTGAGGTTTTCGAAGGTCCCCTCGACGAGTGGCCGCAACGCGGCCCAGGCGTCCGCGTCCGACAGGCCGGCATGCCGGAGCAGGCGCTGCGCGACCGCCTCGACCACGACCAAATAGTTCGACGCAAACACCGCCCCCGCGTGATAAATCGCTTTTGATTTTGTCGCGATGCGAAACGGCCGCATCCCCAGGTCACGCGCCAGCTGCTCACCCGCTTCGACCGCGCGCGGCATCCCTTCGACGGCGGCCCAAGCGCCCTTGAGTCGCTGGGGCGTCTGCTCCGGCTCGACGATCGTTTGCAGAGGATGCAGTGAGCCGAGCGCGGCGCGGCTGCCGACGAGCGCACTAAGCGCTTCCTGGCCCTGAACTCCGGATAGATGCAGCACGATGTGCCGCTCGTTGACGGCGCGCACCGTCGCCAGCGACTGGGCCAGCGGCTCGATCGCATCGTCGCGCACGGCGAGAATGACGATCGGCGTCTCACTGATCCACGGCGGAGGCTTGTTGCCGTCCCCGAGGGTGAGCGTCAGCGGTGCAGGAACGTTCTTGTTTTTACGCCCGTGGAGCCGGACGGAGTAACCCGCTTGGGCGAGAGCCAGCGCCAGTCCGACTCCCG
>DASZCG010000164.1:0-3267 GCA_035943355.1 Gemmatimonadales bacterium | reverse complement strand
GCTGCTTGTTCACAAAGGCCAAATAGGCACGCTCGAAGTCCTTGGTCTGCATACAGATGGCTTGCGCTTGAGCCTCAGCCTCGATGGCGTCATCGATGCCCATGTTCCATTCTTGGTGAATGCATTTCTTTGTCATGGCATGGGCAAAGGTAGGTCCGCCGGCGAGCAACTTCGCCGCTGCCTGTGCATCCGCGAGCACAGCCTCAGGCTCGCACAGCTTATTGTAGAAGCCCCAACGTTCCGCCTCCGGTCCGTCCATCAAACGCCCGGTATAAAGAAGCTCGGCGGCACGGCCGGCGCCGACTATTCGCGGCAGGATATTGCAGGCACCCATGTCGGCGCCGGCTAGTCCGACCCGTACGAACAGGAAGGCCACCTTACTGCGTGCGGTGCCGTAGCGCAGATCGGACGCCATCGCCAGGATCGCGCCGGCGCCTGCGCACACGCCATCGATAGCCGCGACGATTGGTTGCGGGCAGGCGCGCATCGCCTTGACCAAGTCGCCGGTCATACGTGTGAAGGCGAGCAAGCCAGCCATATCATCTTTGCGCTGCATCTCGACCAGCGGGCCGATTATTTCGTGAACGTCGCCGCCAGAGCAAAAGTTGTCGCCGGCACCGGTGATAACCACAGACTTGACGGCATCCGAATAGACGAGATTACGGAACGTATCGCGCAGTTCGGCATAGGAATCCAATGTGAGCGGGTTTTTCCGCTCGGGCCGGTTCAACGTCACGGTCGCGACCTTGCCGTCGACCTGCCAAAGAAAATGCTTGGCCTTGAAGTTGGTAAAATCGAGCCCGGTCGGTTGGAAACGCTTGGCCGTGTCGTTCATGACGATGTTCCTTCTTCAATCTTGGTATCGACGAGGCGATTGGATTGCGCCAAGCGCACGTCATCCAGCAAATGTCAGCCCGCCGCTGATGCTCAAGATTTGTCCAGTGACATAATCGGACCGCGAACTAGCGAAAAACAGGATGGCATCGGCGATCTCCTGTGGCCTAGCGAAGCGGCGAAACGGGATCGCCTTGATGAAGGCTTCCCGCAACTTTTCTGGGCGAGTGGCCAGCATCGGCGTGTCGGTGGGGCCCGGGCATACGCAGTTAACGTTGATCGCGTAGCGCGCTACCTCGCGCGCGAGCGACTTGGTGAATGCGATAACGCCACCCTTGGCGGCCGCATAAACTGTTTCGCCGCCGCTGCCGACACGGCCGGCATCGCTCGAAACATTAATAATCTTGCCTTTTCCGGCTGCGATCATGGGCGGCAGCAGCGCTTGCGTGAGATGCACTGGACCGCCGAGATTGACAGCGATGACGCGGTCCATGTAGTCGGACGTATTGTCGATGAACGGCTGGAGGTCATTCCAACCCGCCGCGTTGACCAGCAAGTCGACCCGACCGCTGCGAGCGATTACCTCCGCAGCGCAGCGTCGCGCCGATTTCGGATCGGCCAGATCGACCGCAACGGCCTCAACCGCAAGCCCCGCATCGGCGGCCTCTTTGGTCACCTCCGCTGCTTTGGCACCGTTGACATCGGCGCAAATGACGCGCGCCCCGCAACGGGCAAATTCCAGGACCGTCGCTTTCCCGATGCCGGAAGCGCCTCCCGTGATCAGCGCTATTTTGCCGTCAAGCTTCATGGGGGCGGTCCTTTCCATTGCCTCGACATCGTCATCAATGGCTGGCGAGAAATGCCGCGACGCGTTCGCGGGTCTCGGAATTGGTCGACAGCCGCCGCGTTTCTGCAAGTTCGTCGAGATAGCCGCGATCGCCAGGCTGTTCGGCCGCCGCAATGCATTTTTTGCTGGCGCGCAATGCCGGAGCCGGCAATGCGGCGATGTGCCGGACGATCTCGGCGGCACGTGTCGGGAGCTCAGCGCGGGCAACAGCCCATTGCGCGACGCCAAGGCGAACCGCCTCTGCGCCATCGATGATTTCGGCTCCGAGAATGAGGCGCGATGCCACCGATCGACCGCACAATCTGGTCAGGCGTTGCGTGCCGCCGGCGCCGGGAATGAGCCCAAGGCGGCCCTCAGGCAGGCCGAGCTTGGCTTCGAGCGCGACGATGCGGAGATCGCAGGCGAGTGCCAATTCGAATCCGCCGCCCATGGCCGCTCCGCCGATCTCGGCCAATGTCACTTGCGGCAACAGCTCAAGCCGCCGGTAAAGGCGTTGCAGGGCCGCGACATAGCGATAGGTGCAATCGGGTCCGTCGGCAGCATCAAAACGCTCGCGGACTTGAACAAGATCCGCGCCGGCGCAGAACACCTTCTGATCGGAACGCACATGCAGAACCTTGCAATCCGATTGCGCCGCCAGCTCGTCGAGTTTTGCGTCGAACAGGGTAATGAATTCATCGCTCACCGCATTGACCGGCGGGCGGCTTAGCGAGAGCGTCGCAATACTGTCACCGTGCGCTAACGTGATCATGCTCGCATAGGCTCCGTGGTCGGCGCAGCGGCGTACGACTTTATCAATTCGCGGGCGATAACGACCTTCTGCACCTCGGTCGCGCCCTCGTAGATGCGCAACGCGCGAATCTCGCGGTAGAGCGCCTCGACCTTGACCCCCACCCGCACGCCGTTGCCACCGAAAATCTGCACAGCGCGGTCGATCACGCGTTGCGCCTTCTCGGTGGCAAACATTTTCGCGATCGAGGATTCGCGCGTAATGCGCGCGGCACCCTGGTCCTTGGTCCAAGCGGCGCGATAGACCAGCAATGCCGCCGCATCGACCTCGGCCGCGCTGTCGGCGAGCGAAGCTTGCGTCATCTGTAGGTCGGCGAGTGGCCCGCCGAACAGTTTCCGCGTCGCCGCCTGCTCGATCGCCTCGTGCAAAGCGCGTCGCGCCAGACCGAGCGCCGCCGCCGCAACCGTCGAACGGAAAATGTCGAGTGTTGCCATCGCCACCTTGAAGCCGGCGCCAGGCGACCCCAGCCTATTCGCTACCGGCACACGGCAGCCTTGCAAGCGCAGCGTCGCCAGCGGATGCGGGGCGATGATCTCGATCCGGCCGGCAACCGAGAGTCCAGGCGCGTCGGCGTCGACGACAAAAGCGGACAGACTCTTGGCGCCGGGCGCTTCACCGCTGCGTGCGAACACGACGTAGTGGTCGGCGATGCCGCCGTTGGAGATCCAGGTTTTGATCCCGTCGAGACGGACATGGGCGGGCCCGTCGGCTTTCGCGGTGGTTGCGAGCGCACTGACGTCGGAGCCGGCTTCGGGTTCAGAGAGCGCGAAAGCGGCGATATGGCGGCCATCGCGCA
>DASZCG010000163.1:0-9206 GCA_035943355.1 Gemmatimonadales bacterium | reverse complement strand
GGGTTGGGCCACCTTCACCCGCGTCGACCAGGTTCACCTTGACACCGCTCACTCCGGGAACCGCTGCGACGGCCTTGCGCGCCTGACGGGCCAATGCACCCGGGTCGTCGCGCGTCAGCACGAACGTGAAGCTCACACCGCCCTGCTCATCCACCGTGAGATCGCGCACCATGCCAGCGGCGACGATGTCGCGGCCCTGCCGAGCATTCGTGATGGCGCCGAGCGCCTGCTCGACGCGGGATTTGAGGCTCGCCGCGCTCATGTGGACTGGCCGTTCCGCAAAAACCGCCGAGCGGCGGTCAACACCTTTTCTTCCACATCGGCCATCGAGCCGGCCAGCGAAGCGCCCGCCGCGCGATGATGGCCGCCGCCGCCGAACTCATGCGCCAGCTCGGCCACGTCGACTTCTCCCATGGAGCGGAACGACACCTTGATGCGGCCGCTGCCGATATGCCGAAACAACAGCGCAAGCCGCACGCCGGCGATGGACCGGGGAAACTCGACGATGCCGTCGAGATCGTCGGGAGTCACCTCGTGACGGCGCAGCGCATCCGCGGGTACGCTGACCCAGGCGAGCCCCACATCCGGTTCGACGACGAGCGTCTGCAGCACTTCCGCCAGCAGCCGCACGCGCCCCTCCGGCGCGCTCGCGTACACCGACGCATAGACGTCTTCCGGATCGACGCCCTTCTCCAGCAGCGCGGCAGCCACGCGCAGCGCGCGCGCGGTCGTGTTCGAGAACCGAAATCCGCCGGTGTCGGTGAGCAGTCCGACGTAAAGCGCCTGTGCGCTCTCGGGTGTGAGCGGCCAACCGGCGACGCTCGCGAGATCGAAGATCAACTCCGCCGTCGCGGTCGCGTCGGGGGCGATCAGGCACGGGCCGGCCGGCAGTTTCACCGGCCCGACGTGATGGTCGATGCACACGAAGGCGGGCTCGCGCTTCTTGATCACCGTCGCCAGCTCACCGAGCCGCGTGAGGTCGCCGATGTCGAGCGACGCCACGATGTCCGCGCGCTCGATCTCGCGCACCGCCTGCTGGCTCGCGTCTGCACCCTCGGGAATGAGGAAGGTGAACCGATCGGGAATGCCGGTGGGATTGGCGATCTTCACGGAGATGCCCTGCGCCCGCAGCAGGTGCCAGAGTCCGATTTCGCTGCCGACGCCGTCGCCGTCCGCATTGACGTGCGTGGTAAGGACGACGTGGCGCGCGCCGGTCAAGGCGGTCGCAACTTCGCGTGCCGCCCGAGCGCGCGCGAGTGGAACGGGCACTCCATTCGGATTCATCTTGGAGAAGATAATCGCGTCCTGAACGTTGTCCGCCCCAACGATACCGTTGATCTAGCTCCTTTGGCGGACTTCGCAGCCGAAACCCTGCGCTCGGCAAGCACGGTCCTCAAGGACAGGCCCGCCGAGCGCATCCCGCCACGTCGTCCTGGTACTTACCGCACCGGTGGCCCTTGTCCCTTCACACCGGCACGGCCCCCGCCCCCGCCAAATGACCCGGATGCGATCTCACGCTGCAACCGGCTGTGGTGTCGGCTGTAACCGAAGTAGATCACGAAGCCGATCAGCAACCACACGATCAACCGGCCCCAGGTGTCAAACGGTAGCGTGGCCATCAGGCCCAGGCAGCAGATCACCCCCATGATCGGCACGAACGGAACCCACGGCGTCTTGAAGGGACGGTCGAGATCAGGCCGCTTCTTGCGCAGAATCATGACGCCGGCGCACACCAGGACGAACGCGAGCAATGTGCCGATGTTCACGAGCTGCCCCAGCAATTGCAGCGGCAGGAGTCCCGTCGCGAGACCCACCGCGATGCCGGTGTAGATCGTCGACAGGTACGGAGTACGGAACCGGGGATGCACTTTCCCCGCCCAGCCGCCGAGCAGCCCGTCGCGCGACATCGAGTAGAACACGCGGGACTGGCCAAGCAACATCACCAGAATCACCGAGCCGAGGCCCAGGACGGCGCCGATGTCGACCGAGATGCGCACCCACTCCGGCGCGCCGACGTGCTTCATCGCGTAGGCCATCGGGGCGGCGTAGTCGGGTGGGGACGAAGCCTGGAGGGCGAGGAGCTCTTTGTAGTTGACCATGCCGGTCAGGAGTGCCGAGACGATGACATACAGTATCGTGCAGACGAACAACGAGCCGAGGATGCCGATCGGCATGTCCTTCTGGGGATTGCGGGCCTCTTGCGCCGCCGTCGAGACGGCGTCGAATCCAATGTAGGCGAAGAACACGAGTCCCGCGCCGCGCAGGACCCCGGACACACCGTAGGTGCCCCACTCCCCCGCGTTCGGTGGAATCAGCGGATGCCAGTTCGCGGTGGTGACGTGCCCGAGACCGACGCCGACGATGAGGAAGATGATGACCAGCTTGAGCAGCACGATGAAATTGTTGACCTTCGCCGATTCCTTGATGCCGATCACCAGGATCGTGGACATCACCGCTACGATGAACACCGCCGGCAGGTTGACAATGGCGCCCGTCAAGTTGAGTCCGGCGTGCGCGCAGCCCGCCATGGCAGCGTGAACGTTGGCGGCGGTGCACCACGTCGTTGGTGCGGCCGTAAGCGTCGCCGGGAGGTGCATGCCGAAGTTGCCGAGCAGGCTCACGAAGTGACCAGACCACCCCACTCCCACTGTCGCGGCACCGGCCGCGTACTCGAGGACGAGATCCCAACCGATGATCCACGCGATCAGCTCGCCCATGGTCGCATACGAGTAGGTGTAGGCGCTGCCCGCGACGGGGACCGCGCTCGCCATTTCAGCGTAGCAGAGGCCGGCAAAGGCGCAGGCGATGCCGACCACGATCATCGAGATCCACACCGCGGGCCCCGCATACTGCGCGGCGGCCTGACCGGTGAGCACGAAGATGCCGGCGCCGATGATGGCGCCGATGCCCAGCGTGATCAGGTTGAGGGGAGTGAGCGCCCGCTTGAGCTGGTGCTCGCCGGCCGCGTCGGCTTCGGCACGCAGCATGGAGATGGATTTCGTAGCCCACAAATTCATGCGGACTCCGTTCAGGAAGGGTGCCCCAAGTTGGCTCGGGGCAGAAATCTGTCAATAGAGGCGGAGCTTAGAGACTGTAGTTCGGCGCTTCCCTCGTAATGGCAACGTCATGCGGATGCGATTCACGCAGGCCCGCCGCCGTGATGCGGATGAATTCGGTCTCGGTGCGCAGCGCGGCAATGTCGCAGACACCGCAGTATCCCATCCCGCTCCTGAGCCCGCCGACCATCTGGAACACCACGTCCGCCACCGGACCGCGGTACGGTACGCGCCCCTCTATACCCTCGGGCACGAGCTTCTGCGGCGAGACCTCGCCCTCCTGGAAGTAGCGATCGGCCGATCCTTCTTCCATGGCGGAGAGGCTGCCCATGCCGCGAATCACCTTGAAGCGCCGTCCCTCGAGCAGGAACGACTCACCGGGGCTTTCTTCGGTGCCCGCGAGCATCGAGCCCATCATCACGCTCTCCGCTCCCGCGGCGAGCGCCTTCACCGCGTCTCCTGAGTACTTGATGCCGCCGTCGGCGATCACGGGGATGTCGCCCGCGCCGCGCACCGCATCGACGATGGCCGTGATCTGGGGAACGCCGATTCCCGTGACCACGCGCGTGGTGCAAATCGATCCCGGGCCGACGCCGACCTTCACCGCATCCACCCCGCGCTCGACCAGCGCGCGCGCGCCGGCTTCGGTTGCCACGTTTCCAGCCACGATCTGCGCCTCGGGGAATGCCTCCCGCAGGCAGGCGACGGTGTCGAGCACGCCCTGACTGTGGCCATGGGCGGAGTCTACGACGACGACATCGCAGCCTGCATCGAGCAGCGCCTGCGCGCGCGCCCGCGCGTCCGCTGTCCCGCCCACCGCCGCCGCCACACGCAGCCGGCCGTGCTGATCCTTGTTCGCGTCGGGAAACTGGCGCCGCTTGAAGATGTCCTTGATCGTGATGAGGCCCTTCAATAATCCGTGCTTATCGACGACGGGGAGTTTTTCGATGCGGTGTTTTGCGAGCAGCCGCTCCGCCTCATCGAGCGTCGTGCCGATGGGCGCGGTGACGAGCTTGTCCTTCGTCATCACGTCGCGAATCGGCCGCTCCAGCTCGCGCTCGAACTGCAGATCGCGATTCGTGATGATGCCCACCAGCTTGCCGGCGCCGTCCACAATGGGCACGCCCGAGATCTTGAAACGCACCATGAGCTGCTGGGCTTCGCGCAGCGGCCGGTCGGGACCGAGCGTGATCGGATTCATGATCATGCCCGATTCGCTGCGCTTCACCCGGTCCACTTCGGCCGCCTGGCGGTCGATCGACATGTTCTTGTGGAGCACGCCGATACCACCCTGACGCGCCATCGCGATCGCCATCTCCGCTTCCGTCACGGTATCCATGGCGGCGGAAACGATCGGAATGTTGAGCGGAATGCCGCGCGTGAAGCGACTGGCGACAGCGACGTTGCGTGGATGGACCGTCGAATGACGCGGCACCAGCAGGACGTCGTCGAACGTCAGGGCGACGTCGGGTCTGAAGGTTCCCATGGCGGAAGTTACTGGGCGGGCTTGTTTTCCTCAACCGGTTTTTCGGGGATTGTCTTCCTGGCCTCATCGACGGCCGCCTTGCCGGCGGCGGCCAGCCCTTCCAGGAAGCGCCCGGCCTTGCCGACCGCGTCCATCGTGCCTTTGATGATCGTCACCGGAACACGACCGGCGCGCATCGTGTCTTCGAGCGTCTCGGCGACCTTCTGGAATGCCGGCGCACCGGCGGCGCGTTGCGCGTACTTCGATTCGAGGAACTCGATGTAATCGAGCATCTGGTATGCCTGTTCGTCCGGCATCACGTCGAGCTTGCGTCGGATGCGCTCGGCCAGCACGTCGTTCACGGCGTTGTTCCCCCCTCCAGCGAAATGAAGTCGACCACAGGGTTCCCGAGATAGCGGCTGCGGCCGTTGCGGACGCGAGCGGTGATCTGCATTTCCACGAGCGGCGTCAGGGCGCGGAACGCGGGCAGCTTGGTGTCCGGGATGACGACGTAGACGAAGCCGCGCTCGGGCAGCGGGCCGCGCGCCAGCACATAGGTCGCGCCGGCGGGAATATCGGGGCGCAGCTCGTCCGCCTTTTGTATCGCGATGAACTCGAGCCGCCAGCGCAGCACCTGGCCCACGTAGCGTTGCGGCTCCGCCCGCAGCTCGGCCGCGGTGACCCCGAGCATGACGCCGGCGGGCGCCACTTGCAGATCACCGCCTTTGACCCACCCCTCGTACTGCACGCGGGTCCACTCCCCATTGCGACTCAACACCCGTACCGGGACGTCCGCCGCAATCGTGCCGGCCTCGGGGCCATCGGGGGCGCGGTACAGCGTCGTCATGCGCACCGGCTGCGCTCGGCTGCTGTCGACGCGCGTGGTGTCGGCGGCCCGTGCCGCCGGCGTGGGCGCTGCCGGGCTGGAGGCGGTGTCACCGGTGGTGTCGGCCGTACGCGTCGAAACCACATCGGCGATGGGCACCAGCGAGCTGCGTTGCACCCAGCCGTCACGTCTCACGTGCACCCACCGGCTTCCTGAGCTGTCCGTGCCCGCGCGCCGCAAGCCGAATCCCTGCGCCAGCTCGGCAATCAGCGGGCCCGCCGGGGCGGCGCGCAGATTCTCGTTGGGGGCGTGTGTGACGAGCAGGTCGAAGTCGGGACGGTCGCTGGGCCCGACGGAGGTCGCGAAGATCCAGCCATCGAGTGTCACCTGCATCCAGTCGTTGCGCGTCGTGCCCGCGGAGACGACGGAGCCGCGCGCCAGGTGCGCGATCCGCCGACCGGCGACATCCTGATAGAACCATGTGTTATCGGTGTTGACCCGATAACGCATGGCTGCCTGCGCGGCCGCAAGCTGCGGAGTCGCAAGGCACAACGCCGCTAGTAGCGCGGGAATGATCTGGCTAACTTGCATCCCCTTCAATATGACAATGCGTGGCGGCAGACGCACCCCAGTGGTCCTCATCGTGCTCGACGGCTGGGGCTTCCGCCCCGGCCGCGAGGGCAACGCGATCGAGCTGGGCCGAACGCCGACGTGGCATCAGCTGTGGGACCGCGCGCCCCGAACCTTGCTCGAGGCGTCGGGACTCGCGGTGGGCCTGCCCGAAGCACAAATCGGCAACAGCGAAGTCGGCCATCTGAACCTGGGCGCAGGCCGGGTTGTCCCACAAGACATTGTTCGCATCTCGCAGTCGATTGAGTCCGGAGAGTTCTTTCGCATCCCCGCGCTGCTGCAGCTGATCGAGGATACACGTCGGCACGACGGCACGTTACATGTGATCGGTTTGCTGGGGACCGGTGGTGTGCACGCGTTGGATAAGCATCAGCTGGCCGCGGTCGAGCTGGGGCGTCGTGCGGGACTGCAGGTGGCGATTCACGCCTGGCTCGATGGGCGCGACACACCGCCCAAGTCGGCGCTCGGGTTCATGGAGGAGCTGCTCGACGCGGTCGGACGGTCGGACCGTCGGACCGTCGTTTCCACCGTGACTGGGCGCTACTACGCGATGGATCGCGACAAGCGGTGGGAGCGCACCAAGCTCGCGTTTGACGCGATGGTGAAGGGCGTCGGCGCCTCGGTTCCGGATCCGTTGACCGCGATCAAGCAGGCCTACGCCGCGGGCGAGACGGACGAGTTCGTCAAGCCGCGCGTCATCAGCGGCGCACCGCTCATCAAGGACGGCGACGGGATCTTCTGCTTCAACTATCGCGCCGATCGCATGCGCCAGATCGTGCGCGCGCTCGCGGCTCCGGGGTTCGACGGATTCGACGTGCGCGGGCGCCCCGCAGTCACACTCGTCACGATGACGCGCTACGACGAGACCTTGCCCTTCCCCGCCGCGTTCGAGCCGATGGTGTTGTCGCGCATCGTGGCCGAGGTGCTCGCGGAGAACGGCAGGACGATGTTCCGCACTGCGGAGACCGAGAAATACGCGCACGTCACCTACTTTTTCAACGGAGGGTACGAGCCGCCCTACAAGGGCGAAGAGCGGCTGCTCGTGCCGTCACAGAAGGTGGCGACGTACGACCTCATGCCGGAGATGAGCGCGCCCGGCGTCACCGATGTGCTGTGTGACGCGATCGCCGGGAAACAGCACGACTTCATTCTCTGTAACTACGCCAACGGGGACATGGTGGGACACTCCGGGGTATTGGCAGCCGCGGTGCAGGCGGTCGAAACGGTCGACGCGTGCCTCATCCGTGTGCTGCAGACGGCCGATACCGCCGGCGCGACCGTGATCATCACCGCCGACCACGGCAATTGCGAGCTGATGATCGATCCAGCGACGGGCGGGCCGCACACCGCGCACACGACCAATCCGGTGCCGCTGGTGATCGTCGGAGATGGCGCCGGTACGCGTCATCTGCGCACGGGCGGCTCGCTCCGTGACGTCGGACCGACGATTTTGAAGCTCGTGGGAATTGAGCCGCCAGCAGAGATGACGGGGCGGGACTTGAGAGAGGGGACATGAACGGTACGACGGTACGACGGTACGTTGTCCGTGGACTCGCCGCACTTAGCGTCGTAGCGTCGTACGGCGTAGCGTCGGCGCAAGTGGGCCACGATCCCGCCACGTCGCCCTACCGTGACGTCTTGCTGCGGCCAGGTCCGTCATTCTTTGTCGGCGAGTTCAACGGCAGCCGTGGCGCCGCGGATGCCGCGTTCAGCAACGCCCGCTCTGCCTCGGTGCGATACGAGCTGCCGGCCGGGAAAACGTTGGCGGTGGTCTTCAACGGAACATACCTGGATGGGGACCGCTTCATCATCAATCCCGGCGTCGATTCCTCCTCACCCGACCGCAAAGCGGGTCCCCGTCCCGCGGCGATCTTCCTCACCGACCTGATGCTGCAGATGCGGCTGACCGGCGCGAAGTCGTGGCGCGGGATCGCGCCGTATGCGGGAGTCGGCATTGGTGTCGGATTTGAGACGACGGCACCGCCAGACACGCTCAGCAGCGGACGCTACCAGTTCGGCACCAAGTTCACGTTAACCGCCGCGACCGGCGTCCGTTGGTATCCGCTGCGGCGAGTCTGGGTGGCGGGCGACGCGCGCTTCGTATTCTGGAAGGAGAGCTATCCCGATTCCTTCCACTCGATGGCGCCGGACGGCTCTCGTGTTCTCCCGCTCATTCACGACCTCAGTGAGTGGATCATTCATCCGTGGTTTAGCGCCGGTTTGGGATGGAGTTTCTAGCCGAGGGATTGCGGCGGGCGTGGGCCCTGCTCGCCGGGGGTGATGCCGAGGTTTATGGGATCGCGCTCCTCACGCTGAAAATCGCCGTCGTCGCCACAATCGTTTCCTGCGTTCTCGGCCTGCCGCTGGGATATTTTCTCGCCACCCGCCGCTTCTGGGGACGGCGCGCCGCCCTGACGGTCGTGAATACGGCGCTTGCCTTTCCTACCGTCGTCGTCGGACTGCTGCTCTACGGCCTGCTCTCGCGGCGCGGCCCGCTGGGCGGCATCGGCTGGCTCTACACCTGGCAGGCGATCGTGGTCGGCGATGTGCTGCTCGCGCTGCCGATCGCGGCGGCCCTGTCGGCGGCGGCGATCCAGGGCGTCGACGCGCGGATCCGCCGCACCGCGGCAACACTGGGGGCGGGGTCGTGGCTGACGGCGTGGACGGTGGCGCGCGAAGCACGGTTCGCCCTCGCCGCGGTGATCACGGCGGCATTCGGTCAGGTCGTCGCCGAGATCGGCACGGCGATGATCGTCGGCGGCAACATCCGCGGCTCGACCCGCACGCTCACCACGGCGGTCGCGCTCTACACCTCGCAGGGAGACTTCGGCCTGGCGCTCGCGCTGGGTCTCATTCTGCTCGGGCTGGCGCTCCTCGTAAACATCGCGTTGCAGGTCTTGCAAGGTCGCGGCAGTGGTTGAGCTGCGGGGTGTGCGGCACCGCTATGAGGGACGAGTCGTTCTCGATCTCGAGCAGTTCACCGTGCCGCGCGGCGCGCTGATTTCGGTGGTCGGCCACAACGGCGCCGGGAAAAGCACGCTGCTCCGCTTGCTCGCGCTGCTTGAGGCTCCCACCGAGGGACAGGTCCTGCTGGACGGGAAGGTCGTCCCGAAGCGGCCAGCGGCGGCGCTGCGCCGCCGCGTGACGCTTGTCGAGCAGCGGCCGATTCTGTTTCGCGGCACGGTCCACGACAACTTGTGCTTCGGCCTCGAGGCGCGCGGCATGGGGC